>PWFH01000210.1 GCA_003553795.1 Egibacter sp.
CACGTGCGGGTCGGCGGCTCGGGACAGCCGCTGTTCCATCAGTTCGAGAGCCCGCTGCTGCGGCTCATGCTCGACCACGACTACGCCCTGGAGGTCCACGGCGGGCAGCGCGCCTGGCTGGCCGAGCAGGCCGACGACAGCGTGGAAGCCCGCTCGATCTGGGTCCACCGCTTCTACGACGTCTCCGCCTCGACGTGGGGAGACGACCCCGAGCGCTTCGAGCTCGAGGCCGCCGCCGAGGACCTCCTCGAGCTCATCACGCTCGTGCGCGCGAGGACCGGCGCGCCGCGGGTGCACCTCGTGGCGCACTCGATGGGCGGGCTGATCTGCCGCTGCCTGCTGCAGAAGATCATCCCCGAGCGCCACACCCGCGACGGCGGACCGCGGGCAGCCGAGCTCGTCGCGCGACTGTTCACCTACGCCACGCCCCACGGCGGCATCGCCTTCGACGTCGGCTTCGGGCTGCTGGAGCGCCTGCGCGACACCTTCGGCATCGCCGGGGCCGACATCTTCGGCCCCGACCGGATGCACGCCTACCTCACCCCCGGCGAGGCCGGCCGGCGCCCGGCCGGCTGGCGCGCCGAGGACCTGCCCGCCGAGGCGTTCCCCCACGACCGGGTCTTCTGCCTCGTGGGCACCAACCCCGAGGACTACGACGTCGCCTGGGGGCTGTCGGCCAAGGCCGTCGGCGCGCGCAGCGACGGGCTCGTGCAAACCGACCGCGCGGCGGTCACCGGCGCGCACACCGCCTACGTCCACCGCAGCCACAGCGGCCGCTACGGCATCGTCAACTCCGAGGAGGGCTACCAGAGCCTGCGGCGCTTCCTCTTCGGCGACCTCGCCGTCGACGCGCGCCTGACCGGCCTCGACCTGCCCCACGGCGGCGACCTCGTCTGGCAGGCCGACGTCGAGCTGGCCGTGCGCGGCCTGCCGGTCCTGCTGCACCAGCGCAGCGCCGCCCACCACTGCCCCGTCGCGCTGACCCGACCCGACGGCAGCGTGCCCGCCGAGGTGCCGCTGCTGAGCACCTTCCTGCTCACCGACCCCGCCGACCGGCCCGCCGAGGCCGCCACCGCCCGCTACTCGCTGCACCTGCGCGTCTTCGCGCTGCGTGAGCGCCGCGGGGTCTTCGACTTCCGCGACCACCTCGAGCAGAGCGCCGACGTCGAGGACCTCCTCGTCATCGACCTCGGCGCCCGCGAGGGCGTGCTCGCCGCCTGGGCGGTCTGGAACTCCGAGCTCGCCGCCCCCCTGCGCGACTACACACCCTCGGGCGCGCCGCTGACCCACGAGCCCGCCGACGACGGCAGCTGGAGCGTGAGCGTCCCCCTGCCCGACACCGCCCGCGAGATCACCGGCCCCGCGGCGGCGATCCACCTCACGATCACCGACCGCAGCCACCACAGCGCCGAGGCCCTCGCCAGGCCGGGGCGCCGCTGAACGACCGGCCGGCGGCAACGGGCGCCGCGACCGCGGGCGCGGGGAGGTCACAGCGGCAGCGTAGCGTGCCCCCTGGCGGCGCCGGCAGGCAGCGCCGAGGCCCACGGAGGCGCGCGACGATGACCACGCGGTCGGACCCCCCGGCGGACGGCACCCGCCTCGTGCTGTCCCTCGAGCCCAGCGACGGCGGGCCGCCCGGCAGGCTCGTCGAGGCCGACGGACAGGTGTGGCTCGTCACCGACGCCGGTGCGCGAGCCGTCGCCGACGCCGACGTCGCGACCCTGCTCGCCCACCACGCCGCCTCGCTCGTGCCCGACGCGCCGATCGAGCACGCGCGCTCCGACCGCCTCGGGGGCAAGGCGCTCGCCGACCTGCTCCTCGCCACCCTCGGCGCCGGGGCCTTCGGCGAGGGCGCCGAGCCGTCGATCAACGGGGCGCTCTACCTGCCCTATGGCCAGCCCGAGGTGAGCCTCTGGCCCGACGACCCCGACGAGGACCCCGACGTCGAGGTCGCCCTCGAGGCGTACTGGGACCTGCTCCGCGACGACCCGTCGCCGGTGACGGGCAACCCTGGAGTCCTCACGCTGCTGCGCCACGGCGAGGACTACCTCGTGCTCGAGCACGCCGCGGAGATCGCCGAGGTCACCCGCGCCACCGACCCGCTCGCCGCGCTCGGCGACCACGCCGAGCTCGCGGTGTTCGCCCAGACCCTGCGCATCGACAGCGCGTGGCTGCGCCGGGAGGGTGAGCCCGCGGTACGGCGGCTGCTCGACCGGTCCCCGCCCTGGTCGCCGGCGAGGGCGGTCTTCGTCAACGGCTGCCTGTGGGTCCGCGACGGCGACGGCTGGGGCCGTACGCTCGCAGCCGCCGCCTCGGCGACCCGGCGGCTGCCCGACATCACCGCGGTCACCGCGGTGGAGTTCGGGACGTGGGACCCCCACAGCCCGCTGCGCCAGGCCCGGGCGGTCCCCACGAGCGACCCGCCGCCAACGGCGGCGAGGCCCGCGAGCAGCCTCGACTTCGTCGTCCTACCGCCCGAGGCGAGCACCGAGCTCGCCGAGACGACGCTCGAGGCGGCGCTGAAGTCCGGCCTCGCCAACGAGACCCACCGGGCGCTCGTGGCCCGCATCACCCTCGACGACGGCACGGCGCGCTACGGCGTCGACGTCGCCTCGGCCGCGGCCGACGTCTGCCAGACCCTCGGGCTGCCCGGTTGGCTCGCGCTGTCGACGGACTTCCGCGGCAACCACGCGCTGCAGTGGCACCGCGCCGACCGCATCCCCGGCCGCGCGATCCCCGCGGCGATCGTCGAGGGCGAGCGGCCGCTCACGCCCTTCGACCTCTACGACGCGTGAGCCCCGCGGCGGCGCCCGTCCCGAGGGTAGGGGGCGGGCTCGCGCTCGACGCCGGCGAGCCGCGCCGCGATCGGCAACGGCGCGGGCCTTGCCGCACCCGCCCCACAGCGTGACGGTGGGAGGTGACGAGACCGACGAGTCGGTTGGGGGAGGTCTGACGTGCAAGCTGGCCACGCACCGGCGCCTTGGCTCGCCCTGGGGGGCACGGTGGCCTGGAGCTGGCTGCTCTGGGGGATGGCGGTGCTCGGCGGGCAACCGTGGCTCGCGTTCCCGACGGTGCTGCTGAGCCTCGCGGGCTTCCTCGGTCCCGTCATCGTGCCCTCGCTGCTCATCGCCCGGGGACGCTGGCACGAGCCGCTCGGGGCGTTCTGGCGCCGCTGCCTCGATCCTCGGACGCTGCCGCTGCGCTGGTACGCCGTCACCGGTGGCCTGCTCGCCGTGCTCGTGGGGCTACCCGCGCTGCTGTCGGCCGACGTGGCGCTGGGCTGGACCGGAGCCCCCGCCGCCTTCCTCCTCGTCGGTGCGCTCGCCGGTGCCGTGGAGGAGCCCGGCTGGCGCGGCTACGGCCTCGTGGCGCTGCAGGAGCGCCTGCCCGTCCTCGCCGCCGCACTCGTCGTCGGGGTCTTCTGGGCGCTGTGGCACCTGCCGCTGTTCCTCCTCGAGGGCACCTACCAGTCGGGGCTCGGCGTCGGCACGCCGGCCTTCTGGGGGTTTCACCTCGCGATCGTCGCAACCTCGCCGATCTACGCCTGGTTGCTCGACGCCAGCGGGGGCGTCGTCTTCTCCGTGGTGCTCTTCCACGCGCTCGGCAACCTCGCCAACGAAGCGGTCGTCCTCGGCAGCGACGTCCCCACCGACGTCGCGACCGAGGCCGCGATCGCCGTCGTCCTCGTCGCGTTCGCGTGGCACCGGATGCGGCGTCCCCTGCCGGCCCGCCTTCCCGGCGGCGAGGCACTCGACGACGGGTGGCGCTGACCCCCAGGGGCGGGCGGGCGACCGGACAGTGGCGGCTGGGGCGTCGCGGCGAGCACGCTGCACCGAGTCCCCGCTCGGGTCTGGCCCGGCGATCGCGCCGCGCGCCGAGGCGGGGACCGGAGGGGCGATGCGAGCCACCGGAGGGCTGCCAGGCGCCGACGGCGCCGTCGGCCATGAGGCGATGCTGCTGTGGCTGCCACTCGGCGCCGGGCAGCCGGTCGTCGAGCGCTCCGGACGGGCCTACGAGCGCCTCTGCGCCTGGCGCGAGGCGCGCGCACCGCTCGACCTCTACCACGCCGCGCTCGAGGTCACGACCCCGACGGCGCGCTACGCCATCGAGCTCGCCCCCGTCCCCGACCGCAACGGCCGCACCCGGGGGGTCGTCGGCGAGGGCGCGGTCGGCAGCCGCTGGCTCGGCGGCCTGCGCTGGTTCCGCTACGAGCTGCGCTGTTGGCGCGACGGGGTCATCCCCGACCGCGACCTCGCCGGGACCGAGCCGCGACGCCTCTCGGAGGATCCCGAGCGCGTCGCCCGCCTGCTCGGGCTCCTACCGGCGGTGCCGCACCCGGTGTGGGGTCGCGACGAGCTCGGGCTCGGTGAGATGTGGAACTCGAACGCTGCGGTGTCGTGGCTGCTGGCCACCAGCGGCCTGCTGACCCCCTCGACCCGCCCTCCACCGGGTGGCCGCGCCCCGGGCTGGGACGCCGGCGTCGCCCTCGCGGCCCGCAGCGCAACGAGGCCCCTTGGTTGACGGGTCCCGCTCGCCGGCGACGTCGGGCCGGTGCGCACGCGTGCCTGCGCCCTTCGGGCCGACGTCCCGGCCGCGGGGGCACCCGACTGGCCCGCTAGGGTCAGCGGGCAGCAGCGCCCATGCCGCCAGCGACCCCCCCGGGAGAGGACGCCGACGATGGAACAGGGCCAGGATCGCTTTCGGACGCTCGAGGAGGCCGTCGCCGAGCCTCGCAAGCACCGCGACATGGAGCTCGCGCTCGAGCCCATGCCCAACTACCGCGAGACCCCCGACGGGCCGCACGGCCAGCCGATCGAGTTCTGGGCGGCGTGGGACCTCGCCGACCGCCCGCGCCGCATCGCCCTGCTCCTCGACGACTGCCAGGAGGAGTACCGGCCCTACGCCGGCGGCATCCTGCCCAACGTCGAGCGCCTCGTGGAGGCGTTCCGCGGGGCGCGGGCCGGCAGCGACGGCGTGGCCATCGCCTGGAGCGCCTGGAGCCGGATGTTCGACGACGGCATCTCCAACGCCATGGACCGCTGGTACGGCCCGCGGGGCCTGCGCCCCGAGCAGCCCGAGAACGCCGCATACGTCTTCACCGGCGGGCCGGGCCTCGAGCCGCTCAAGGAGATCGCCCCCACCGAGCAGGAGCGTGCCGACGGCTGGTTCTACCTCGGCAAGCACCTCGACATGTTCTGGACCTTCGACGACCACGGCGAGTCCTACCTCGACGGCAAGCTCAAGGCCCTCGACATCGACACGATCGTCATCGTCGGGCTGTGGACCGACGAGTGCGTGCTGAGCACCGCCTACGCGGGCAACTCCCGCGGCTACGACGTCGTGGTCGTCGGTGACGCCGTCGCGACGGCCACGTCGCATCACGAGGCCGCGCTCACCGTGGCCAACGGCACCGTCGCCAACGTGCTGTCCACCGAGGAGGTGCTCGGCTACCTCGAGCACGACTTCGTCACCGGTGAGCCCGGCGCGGTCAAGGGCACCGCGCACCCCGACGGCCGCAAGGAGGGCTGATGACGACCGGGTCCGCCCCGTGCGGTGCAGCCGCGGCCGGGCAGATCCTGCAGGTAGGGGGGCGACGCCGCCAGAACGCCGTGACAGTGCTGCTCGCGGTGCTCGTGGGCGCCGTCGCGCTGCTCGCGCTCGCGGCCGGCCCGAGCCTCGCGGGCAGCGAGGACCCCGAGGCCTCGGTGCACACCCCCTGGCCGGCGCCCGGCGCGCTCGTTCCGGCCGGCGAGGGCGAGCTCGGCGCCTACCTCCACACCCCCGCGGGCGTCGAGAGCGTCGCGATCACCCTCGGCGGCGAGCCGGCCGTCGACGTCCGCCGGGGTCCCCCCGAGCCGCAGCGGGGCACGCCCGTGCGCGTCCCCGTCGAGCTCTCGCCCGGCACGCACGAGGTGCGGGTGGCGTTCACCGATGCCGAGGGGCGGGCGGCCTCCCGCACCTGGGAGGTGACGGCGACCGGGCGTTCGCACCGGCGCTTGGCCGGTGACGAGCGGGTGGGCACGGCGGTGGCGGTCGCGTCGGACGCCTTTCCCGAGCCCGCCAGCGCAGGGGCCGCGGTGCTTGCCCGCGCCGACGACTTCGCCGACGCGCTCACCGGCGCCCCGCTCGCCGCAGCCGTCGACGGCCCGCTGCTGCTGACCGGCCGCGACGGGCTCCCCGACGTCACCGCCTCGGAGCTGGGCCGCGTGCTCCACGACGGCGCCACCGTGCACCTGCTCGGTGGACCCGCCGCGCTCGGCGAGGAGGTGGTCCGCGCGGTGGCGGCCCTCGGGTTCGAGCCGGTGCGTCACGCGGGTGCGGACCGGGTCGCCACCGCCGCGGAGGTCGCCGGGGTCCTGCCACGCACCGAGGAGGTCCTCGTCGCCTCGGCCGCCGACTTCCCCGATGCGCTGGCGGCCTCGGTGCCCGCCGCCCGCGACGGCCTGCCGGTACTGCTCACTGAGCCGGATGGCCTGCCGGAGGCCACCACCCGGGTCCTCGGCGACCTCAAGCCGTCCCGCGCGACGGTGATCGGCGGGCCCGCCGCGGTCAGCGACGCGGCCCTCGGTCAGCTCGCCGCCTCCGTCGACGAGGTCGAGCGTGTGGCCGGGCCCGACCGCTACGCCACGGCGGTGGCCGTGCTCGAGGCGCGGTACCCCGACCCCTCGGCGGTCTCGCTGGCCAGTGGCGCGGCCTTCCCCGACGCGCTCGCCGGCGCGCCGCACGCCGCAGCGCAGGGGCAGCCGGTGCTGCTCACCGCCCCCGACGAGCTGTCGGCACCGACCGCCGAGGCGCTGAGGGTGCATCGTCCCGTACGGCTCGACGTCTACGGTGGACCGGCGGCGATCGCCGAGTCGGTGGTCGACGCCGGGGTCGCTGCGGCCGAGGACGGACCCGGCGCGCCGCGGTCCACCGGGGGCTGGCCCGCATCAGGCGCCACCGTCTCCAGCCTCGCGCCGATGCGGGTCGACACCGACCGCCGCCTCGACCCGACCCGCTCGAGCCTGCACGTCGAGCTCTCGGGCTTCGAGGTGCCCGGCGAAGTCGAGCTCGCTGCCGAAGGCGCCGGGCTGGTCTTCCGCCCGGCCGAGAGCCGCCTCGAGCCGGCGCCGGACACCCCCCACCCCCTGCGCCTGACCGCCGCACTGGTCGACGTCGAGGGTCGACGCACCCACCACGTGGTCGAGCTCAGCTACCTGCGCCCCGACCCCCACTTCGCCACGGCCCCGCCGGTGGAGCTGCTCCTGCCGTCGCGCGGCGTGGAGATGATCGGCTATCACCAGGCCAACCATCACGGCGCTCAGCAGCAGATCCCGCGCGGGACCGCCATCCCGACCCTCACGCTGGCCTCCCGCGGCCGGGAGACGGGCTCGCGCACCGCCGCCGACGTCGTCGCCGATCCTGCCGAGGAGGTGCTCGCGCCGGCCACCGGGACGGTGGTCCGCGGCGGGACCTACCTGCTCTACTGCGCCTACACCGACGAGTTCGTCGTCATCGAGCCCGACGCCCGTCCCGGCTGGGAGGTCAAGGTGCTGCACGTCCACGGCCTGGGGGTGGAGGTCGGCGACCGGGTCGAGGCCGGCCGGACGGTGATCGCCGACGGGCCCCGACCCCTGCCGTTCGCGTCACAGGTCGATGCGCACTCCAACGACCGCGACTGGCCGCACGTCCACGTCGAGGTCGTCGACCCCTCGGTGCCGACACCGCCAGGCAGGGGCTGCTGAGCGCCGACGCCGGGCGCTCTCGCGAAGCCGCCGCTCGGCGACGCTTCGCATCGAAGGCAGGCGTGGTGCTGCTCGCCGAGGCGGGGAGACGGGTCTGACCCACGAGCACGATGCGCTGGGCGTGGGCCCTCGCCGGTCCGACCAACCCGGACGTCAGTCGGGGTTGCCCTCCGTGGAGCGCCAGGAGGACCGGCCGCCCGAGGTCGCCGCATCGGGGTAGGTCACGGTGCGAGCGCAGCCGACGTCGAACGCACCGCCTGGCCGGGTGGCTTGGAGGGCTGGCCGATCCAGAACCCCACCGTCGCCCACGGGACGCTGCCGAGGCTGACCGTGGCCGAGGAGTCGGCGTGGGCCGTGCACCACGGCGCGCCGCTCGGCTGCCCCGGCGCGACCCCCCCGTCGCGGCCGACGCTCCCCTGCGGTGCTAGCGCCCGCGCAGGGCTTCGAGCGCGTGACCGTCACCGACCTTGTCGGCGGTGATGACCGAGAAGACCCCGTCGGGTTCCAGGACGATCGTGTGGGCCTCGTCGAGCGACCCGAGCCCGTGTTCCCGGAGGTTGACGAGCACGTCGTCCTCGGTGAGACGGTGCCGGCGGAGCGCGGCGCGCTGCAGGTGGCCGTCGTGGTAGATCAGTGACGCACGGGGATTGAGGAGTCGGCCGACGGCCGTCACGCGCGCCCGGAGCACCACGAGCAGCCACTGGATGCTGATGAGCACGCCGAGGGCGACGATCGCGTCGACGGCGCCGACCTCGGTGGCCGTGACGACCCGACCGAACGCCGAGCCGAGCGTGACCGCGAGGATGAAGTCGAACGTCGTCATCCGCGCGAGCGTCCGCTGGCCGCTGATGCGCACCATGACGACGAGCGCGACGTACGTCGCGGTGGTGACGACGAGCGTGCGGGCGATCGGAGCCCAACCGTCGGTGAGGAAGACGACATCGTCCATGGCGAACAGCGCTCCCGTTCAGTGAGGGCCTGACCGACCCGGATGCGGACGACGCCGCCAGCCCGACGGGCACGTCACCCGATCGGACGTGACGCGCCGAGTCGAACGGGCACGGCGTGGGCTAGGGAGCCCGCCGGCCGCGGAAACCGGTGACCGCACTGAGGATGAACAGCACGATCGCGATGATCAGCACCCACCGGAGCGCCTCGACGGCCAGACCGAGACCTCCGAGCAGCAGTGCGAGGACGACGAGTGCGATGGCCAATCCCATGATGGGATCCTTCGGTTGGTGTCCCCCGTCAGAAGACGAAGCGACACGCTCATTGTCTCCATCCTGGAGCGGGCGAACCCATCGGCCATCGGCGACACGGAGCAGCGCGACCCCATCGATCGCCCTCCTGCGAGCATCGCCCCTCGACCATCACCCCCGACGTCGCGATCGCACCGTTGGGCCTTGCGGCGCGCGGGACACGGTGCGGCTGGCGCTGCGGCCGACCCGTCGCGCACCCCGGCGTGACCGAGCCCCGAAGCGGCAGGCTGCGAGGGCCAGGCGTCAACCGGCGTCGAGGACGACGCAGGTCAGCTCGTGCTTGTTCCGCGACAGGTGGAACAGCTGCGCGCCGGGCAGGGCGGCGAACCGCGCCGCCACGTCATGATCGGTCGCGCCCTGGAACTTCACCGTGCAGACGAGGTTGCGCACCACCCCAGCGTCGAGCCAGCGCGTCACGAGCTCGAGCAGCCGCTGCGGGTAGGCGATGAGGTCGCTGCACCACCAGTCCACGCCGCCGACCTCGGCCGGGTCGAGGGCGAATGCCGACCCCCGCTGCCAGGTCACGTTCGCGAGGCGGTCGACCTCGGCCGCCAGCGGCGCCCGGTCCACGGCGAGGACCTCCGCACCGGTGCCGGCCAGCAGCCACGTCCAGCCACCGGGCGCCGCGCCGAGATCGAGGCAGCGCTGGCCGGGGCCTGGCTGGCGACGCAGCCGCGCGAAGGCCTCCCAGAGCTTGAGGTAGGCCCGGCTCGGCGGTCCCTCGCGGTCCTCGACGAACCGCGCCACGCCGTTGGGGAACGGGCTCGAGCAGCTGGCCGCGGCGAGGACGAGGTCGCGCTCGAGCAGCGTCCACGACCCCAGCGGCGCCTCGGGCGCCACCTCGCCGAGCTCGAGCGGCCGCGCCGAGACGTGCGGCAGCCTCTCGTCGATGAGCCGCGCCCGGCCGCGGTGCTCAGGGGCGTAGGCCGCCCAGTTGCGCTGCCGCAGGCGCAGCTGCCTGGCGGCGTCGCCGATCGAGGACACCGCGATCCGCTCGGCGTCCCACCACGTGTTCGCCGCCCACGCCGCGTGCACCGGGCGGCTCTCGCTGATGCGCAGGCGCCCGTGGCGCTGGCCCACGGCCACGCCGGCGCGGGCGAGCTCAGCGTCGAGGTCGGCCTCGAAGCCCTCCGCGGCGAGGTAGGCGGTGGTCACCGGCGCTGACACCTCCTCGTCCGCCTCGACGTCGCCGGCGCATGACCGTCGAGGCCGACGGAGACGCGCCCACGCGGGCGGCGATCGTATGGTGCCGCGTCAGACCGAGCCGCCGGCCTCGACGGCCCACCGCCGGGGCTCACGCCGCACGGGAGGGGCGGGCGATCCGCACGCCCACCGCGCCTCGTCGCCGCCGGCGGTGGAGGAGCCCACCCAGCAGGTCGAAGAGGCGCGCCTGCCAGCCGTAGCGCCGCCGCAGCTGCGCGAAGACCTCCTCGCCCCGGCCGTCGAGCACCTCGCCGACCGCCTCGATCTCCTCGCCGTGGACCCGGCCGCGCGCGTCGCAGGCGGCCACGGTGCAGGCGGGGTCGCGCCGCAGGCGCTTGACCTTGCCGGAGGACGCCTCGGTGTAGACGAGGACCGCGCCGTCGGGCTGCGGCACGAACCACACCGGCGTGGGCACCGGCTCGCCGTTGGCGCGGAAGGTCGTCAGCGAGAGGTAGCGCTCATCGCCGAGCACCGTCGCGACCTCACCGTCGACCATCGGGGGCCCCTCCACACGTTGCCCGCAGCAGGGCACTGGCGTGAGCGTACCGGCGGTGCCCGGCCGGCGGTGCCAGCGCCGCGCCGCGGGCTCCAGCGGGTCCTCAACGCGCCGGCAGCGCCTGGCGCTCGCCGGAGGTCGCGGCGCGCCACAGCCCTTCGACCGGCCCGTAGCGGAAGCGGCGCAGCCATGGCGGGCAGGCGATGAGCAGCAGCGTCCAGATCCCCGCGACGACGAGCAGCGCCGTCCCGGCGAGGTAGCCCGAGGCGAGCCGCGGCGCGCCGACCCCGAAGAGGATCGCGAGCATCGACAGGGGCTTGCCGGCCGCCAACCAGCCCAACCCGAACTGGACGACCTCGTCGGCGCGACCACCCCGCCCGGACGCGCCTCACACGGTGGCCCGCGGGCAGCAACGGAGCCTCCCCCGAGAGTCCGCTACCCGGCGCGACGCCTCCCCGCCTCGTCGCTGCCCTCCGACGGGCAGCAGCCCCAGGCTCACGCCCCCGCGTCCACCAGTGTGCGGGACCGCTCCGACTCCCGTCAGTAGGGTTGACTGGTGACCGCAGCGGCCGGACCCGAACCCGGCGACCGGGAGCTGTCGGCGTCGGAGCGCGAGCATCGAGATCGGGAGGCCTGACCGTGGCGACCGCCAGCACGCTCGCGGTCCGTCAACTCTGGCGCGCGCCGCTGCGGACGGCAGCGCTCGCGGTGGCCCTCGGATCGTTGATCGCTCTCGTGGTCGCGTTCGCGGTGGTGGGCGATGCGCAGGTCCGTGGGCTCTCCGGCGCGTTGGAGGACAACGACGCGGACCTGTGGGTGCTGGCATCGGGCTCCGAGGGGGCGCTGGCGGCCAGCCGTGTCGATCCTGCGCTGCTCGAGACCGTGGCGGCGATCGACGGGGTCGCACGCGTCGCCCCGATCGGCGAGGTGCGGGTCGGGATGCGCATCGACGGTGGCCGACTGGTCGACGCGTCGTTGTGGGGGATCGATCCGGACAACCGCGCGGCACCGCCGACCGAGGTCGGCAGGCCCCCAGCGCAACCAGGTCAGGCGATCGCGGACGGAGCGGACCGACACCTCGGGCTGGTCCCCGGCGCCCGCGTGGAGGTGGTCGACGTCGCGATGCCCCTGGAGATCGTCGGGCTCACGGAGGGTCGACGGTTCGCGAGCATCCCGACGATCACGGTCCCGTACGCCCGATGGGTCGAGGTCGTCGACGGCCTCAACCCGGACAACGACGAGGTCTTCCCGACCGCGTTCGCCCTCAGCACCGAGCCGGGCTCCGACCCGGACCGCGTCGCGGCGGCCATCACCGCGGCCGTCCCGACACTGCTCGCTGCCCCGCCCGCCACGCTCGCCGCGCAACTGCCGGGCATCGACGGGCTGCGCTCCAGCTTCGGCACGGCGGCCCTCGTCTCCCTCGTCGCGGTTGCGGCGGCGACAGCAGCCTTCACCGGTCTGCAGGTCGAGCAGGACCGCAGGATGCTGGCCACGCTGCGCGCGATCGGGGCCAGCTCGCGGATGCTCGCTCGGGTGTACCAGGTCCGGGTCGCGCTGCTGGTCCTGCTCGGGGCGCTCGCAGCGTCGCTCCTGATCGGCGTGGCCCAGACGCTCAGCCCGCCGAGCATCCCGATCAGGCTCGAGCCACGCATCCTCGTCGCCGTCGCTGGCGCGACGTGGGCCGCAGCCGCCCTGGCGGCGGGGCGAAGCCTCCGGACGATCCGCGACGGGGATCCAGCCGACGTCCTGCGGGCCCCTGCATGATGCTGGCGACGTGGCTGGTGGGCCGCGACCTCAGGCGAGCGCCGTCGCGACTGCTCCGACAAGCGGTCACCTTGTCCGTCCTCGCGACGCTCGCGATGACCCTCAGCACCCTGGTCGACACCCTCGACCGTCGCAGCACCGGGCTCCTGCGCGCGGTCGAGGCCGACCTGGTGGTGTTCAACGCCGAAGCCCGCCAGCAGGTGCTGCGCAGCCGGGTGCCCGCACCCGGGATGATCGGGGTCGGCTTCGTCGACGGTGTGCACGACGTCGGTGTCCTCTCGGTGGTGCCGACCACCGTCGGCCACGCGGGTGACCAGACCCGCGCGACGCTGGTCGGCTTCAACGCGCGGACACCCGCCGAGCCCACGAGGGTCCTCGACGGTCGGCTCCCCACCGACGGGGAGCCGAACATCGCGGCGGTCGATGCGGCACTGCACCGCACCGGCATCGAGATCGGTGATCGCATCACCCTCGGCGGGTCGCTGGACGTCGAGGTGGTGGGCGTCATCCCCGAGGCGAGGTTCCTGCAACAGCCGACGGTGTGGGTCCCACCCGAGGTCTGGGCGCGGACGGGCGCCCGGGCGTTCCCCGAGCGCGGGTACGCGGAGACCCTCCTCGGCGTCGGGCTCGCCGAGGTGCAGGTCGGTCGCGATGCGGCCGCCGTCGCCGAGGATGTCGTCGCGGATCTGGCAGAGGAGGACCTCGACGTCGAGGTCGTTGCCCGGCGAGAGGCGCTGGCGGCTGTGCCGGGGGTCGCCGCGATCCGGGCGACCTTCGGGGTCCTGGTGATCCTCGCGCTCGGGGTGGTGGCGATCGTGGCGGCAGGCTTCGCGTTGCTGCAGGCCGACCGCGACCGCACCCTGCATGCCGAGCTCCGAGCCATCGGGGCCGAGCCTCGGCTGCTCGCGGGGGTCGCGCTCCTGCGCCTCGCGGCCCTGTGGCTCACCGCCTCCGCAGTCGCGGTGGTGCTCACCGGGGCCCTCGCCGCCGCGACCCCCGCCGGGGTGCCGTTGACGGTACGAGCGCCCGTGCTGGTCGTCGTCATCACACTGCTCGGAGCGGCGGTCTTCGCCGGAGGCGCACTCGGTGTGCTGCGGACGCGCAGGACCGACCCCGTCGAGGCGTTGGGGGAACGATGGTGACCGGGGAGCAGGACCCGCTGGCGGTCAGCGGCGCTCGAGGCCGGGGCGCTCCGGCGCTGGTGGCTGACCGCCTCCGCAAGGTCGTCGGCAGCGGCGCGATGGCCGTGACCGCGGTCGACGGGGTGTCGCTGCAGGTGCAACCGGGTGAGCTGGTCGCCCTCATCGGCCCCTCGGGATCGGGCAAGTCCACGTTGCTGGCCATGCTCGGTGCGCTGACCACGCCGTCGGCGGGATCGGTGCTGATCGGCGGGATCGATCCCGCCGGCTTGGACGAGCAGGCCCGGAGCCGGCTCCGGGCCCAACGGATCGGCTTCGTGTTCCAGCGCCCGACCCTCGTGCCGTTCCTGACGGTCGAGGAGAACGTTGCCCTGGCCGGCCAGATCGCGAAGCAGCCCAGTGCGGCCTCGCGCCCGCGGGTCGAGCGGCTCCTCACCGCCCTCGACCTCGACCAGCGAGCGACGTTCCGACCGTCGGCCCTGTCCGGCGGTGAGCTCCAACGGGTCGCGCTGGCCCGGGCGCTGCTCAACGACCCCTCGGTCGTCCTCGCCGACGAGCCCACCGCCAACCTCGACGTGGAGCGCGGACGGGCGGTCATGACCTTGCTCGCCGAGCACACCCGCGAGGCCGGCCGGGCCGGCGTGCTGGTCAGCCACGACCCGTCGATGGCGGCGGTGGCCGACCGGACGCTCCAACTGCTCGACGGCCGACTCGTCGGGCGCTGACTCGACGGCGCTCCCGGGACCCGTGGGCGCTCGGTTCGAGGCCTTGCGCCCACAGCGGGGTCCACTACGCTGAGCCGAACCATGACATGAACGGTGAGGGTTCTGGGTCAGGGACCCGCACCGCGCCCTTCGCATCCGAACCGAGCCGAGGTCGCCCATGAACCTCCCCGTCCGACTCGTTGGCGTCATCGCGGGCGCTCTGATCGTCACAGCCCTGTCGCTCGTGTTCGCCTCCCAGGGCGTGCGCAACGGCCCAACTGGACCGTTCGGCACCGTCCAACCCGAGCCGGACGAGCTCCTGTTGGACCTCGAGGTCCAGGCCGCCTACGACGACGACGAGATCGTCTTCCAGTTCGGTTGGGACTCCGATGCGCCGAGCCTCTACCACGACTACCTCGTCTACGAGGGTGGCGAGTGGGTGCAGTACGGCGGCGACTCGGACGGCTCACAGTTCCCTCTGAACGAGGACCGGATCACCTTCCTCCTTGACGATGGGTCGATCGACGGGTTCGAGCACTACGGCGGCTTCATGACGATCTATTCCTTCACGCGCTACATGAGTCCGGAGGACGTGGAGGAGGAGGAGAGCGAGGCGGCCATCGGGCAGGAGGACCTGCGCAAGATGCTGCCCGACACGATGCAGGACCCCTCCGACTGGCGGACCCTGCGCGGGGAGGACGAGCTGGCCGACCTCCGTCAGGCGGGCTACTTCCTCGACCTGTGGCACTGGCGGTCCCACCGCTCGAACCCCATCGGGTGGAGCGACGACCAGTTCGTCTTCGACCGTCGCCGTAGCGACGACGGTGAGGGTGCTGCGAGCACCAACTTCGATGACGAGCTCGAGCAGCCCGAGTGGATGTTCGATCCGGATCTGACCGGGCAGCACGCGATGTCGTGGGACCGGATCCAGTCCCTCGACTACACGATGGACGACCCGTACTTCTTGTCGGAGCGCAACTCGGTGCCCTTCGACCCGGACCACGACTGGCAAGAGGGCGACGCCATCCCGCGGCGCTTCCTCAGCGAGCCCGAGGGGTCCCGGGCGGCGATCTTCTCCCAGGCCACCATCGACAACGGCCGATGGACCGTCGAGCTGCGGCGCGCGCTGGACACGGGCTACCCGGAGGACGACAAGATCCTCGAGGAGTTCGGCCGTTACGACCTCGCACCGGCCGTGCACGCCGGTGCGACCGGTGGCCGGTGGCACTACGTCGGCATGCCGGTGACCCTCGGCCTCGGACGCGACGCCGACGTCGAGGCCGTGCGCTTCTCCGGTGACGGGCCGGACTGGAGCGCGATCGAGCCCACCACGGTGGAGTTGTTCTACCCAGGGGTGATCGGCTGGGACTACATCTCCAATCGGGAGTCCCACGCCGGCGCGGGCGCGATCGAGACGAACGACTCCTTCTACGACGCGCACACCGAGGACAAGATGGCCTTCTACGCCCTCGAGTCCGAGTTTCGGGAGGACATCATCTCGCAGTGGCTCCTCACCACGGTGGTGTGGACCCTCTTCATCCTCGCGATCACCGGAGCGTTCGTCCCGCTGGCGGTGCGGTACGGCCGACAGCGCACCGGGAGCGGCACCATCGTCCGTGAGGACGCCCTGAGGGCAGAGGAGCGTGACGCATGAACCCGGCCTTCCACTCGATCGTCGTTCACGTCCTGACCGGGACGCTCGTTTTCGGCACCTTCGCCGCTGTTGCCCTGTTCGCTCTACGGTTCAGCGTCTTCGCGCGATTCCGCTACCTGGCTCCGGCTGCCGACCAGGCGGCACTGTTCGCGATCTGGATCGGGACCGTGGTGAGCCTGGCCGGTATGGCGACGGGCTTCGCGATCCACTCGCTGGAGCCGTCACTGAACAGCCCGGTGATCCGCAACAAGATCAGCTCTGGGATCCTGTTGATCGTCACCTACGGTCTCTTCCTGTTCCTGCGGCACCGGATCGGTCCACGGATCTGGAACAACGACCTCATGGCCGGGTTCGCCGCCTTCCTGACCGTGGCTGGGATGCACTGGAACATCGTCGTCAACTCGATCGGTGGCGACGTGGCCGGGGTCCCGTCCGGCTACGAGAGCCTCGTGCGCCTCTCCGGGGTGGAGACCCGGTTCACGTACTACCTGCCGACCTGGACCCTCCTCGTCATCGCCGGCATCGCTGTCGCGACCTTGGTGCTGGCCTACACCGATCGTGGATCCAAGGACGATGCCCAGCCTGAGGAGGCGCGGGTCGGCGAGCCCTGATCGTGAGGCCGGTCTCGGCGCGACCGGATCACCCGCGGGCGGCGCCGCCGGCCCGTGGGGCCATCGCGATGCACGATCCCGGAGAGGGCACGGGTCTTGCGCCCCTCGTCCAACAACGACGCGACGAGCTCCGTCTGCGACACCCCCTCGGTCAGCACCGGCCGGATCTCGACCCCCCTCCACCGGTTGAACGCTGACCCCCCTGGCGAGGCCCACGGGGAGCCGCAACGACTCGGCTGCGCGCGTCGGTGACCCTCAGCGGCTCCATCAGGCAGTGCCGTGCAAGGGCGACCATGCGCACGACGGCACCTCCGCCCACCGGTCCTCGCGGGGGCGAATCAGGCGCGCGGGCCTCATCCCGTCCCGTGCGGCAACGCCGCGGAGTCGGTCCGCGCGGTCTGCGCGCCGGTCTCATCGACCGCGGTGATCGTGAACGCGCAGGTCGCGAGGTCGGCCTCGAGGCGGGCCTCGTGCCCGCCCTGGCGCCAGGTCAGCGCGAGCTGCTCGGCTGGGGTGTCCTCGACGGTGCACGCCGCCTCGAAGCCGAACGCCGGGCATGAAGCGCGGAAGCGCAGCAGTTCGAGCTGCTGGCCGACGACCGGCCGGGCGAGGCCCTCCTCGACCTCGGCCATGCTGAGGTTCGTGCGGTTGATCTCCTTGTGCCCGCCGGAGCCGGCGCGGCGCATCGCCTCGTAGTCGTTGCGCCCGGCGAAGAGGTCGAGGTAGTAGACCTGCGGCTTGCCGGGCATGAACAGCTGGATCGCCCGGGCGAGCAGCAGCCGCCGGTCGTCCTCACCCAGCGCGGAGTAGTAGGTGGCGTTGACCTGGTAGTACATCCGCTTCTTGCCGTGGAGGTCCTTGACGTGCCCGCCCCGTCCGGTGACCGTCGCGATGAGGTCGTCGATCTCCTCGTCGGGCAGCAGCCCACGCAGGTCGAGCAGCGGGATGCCGTCGTGGCAGCCGAGCATGTTGACGGTGCGGATCTCCTTGTCGAGCAGGTCGCCGATCCAGCGCCGCAGCGTCGTGGTGTCGCGCCGCTCGAAGGCGTGGATGAGCAGACCGGGCAGGAAGAAGTCGTAGGTGAGGAAGCCCCTCGCCGAGATGGCCTCGTGGGTGCCCTCGGCGTAGGTGGCGTGGATCTCCGGCAGCAGCGTGAGCCCGCGACGGTTCGCGAGCTCCTTGAGGCGGTCGAGCAGCTCCCAGGTGCCGGGCTCGTTGAAGAAGTTGCGCGCACCCGGCTCCTTGTGGGCGTAGGCGAAGGCGTCCAACCTCACGATCTCCGCGCCGTAGCCCGCGAGCCGCTCGAGGGTGTCGGCGTAGAACTCCCACACCAGCGGTGAGGCGATGTTGAGGTCCATCTGGCCGAGGTAGCGCCGGCGGGACTCGAGCAGCTCGACGACGGCGTCGCGGTGGGGCTCGAAGCCGGCGAAGTCCGCCTCGCCCGGTCGCCCGCCCTCGGACAGGGTGGCGTTGAGCCGCCCGGCGAGGACCTCGGCGGAGCCGTACTGCAGCCCGGTGGCCTCCATGAGGTCCTGCGGGTCGACCGGGGGGTAGCGCACCTGCTGGTAGAAGGTGTTCCAGTAGGGCCTCTCGGTGCCGTCGGGCATCCGGACCATGAGGATCGGCAGCCCCGGCTTGCGGAGGAACATGTCCTCGATGAGCTCAGGCCTTGGCTCGATGTAGCCCTCGGGGGTCATCTCGCCGTGGCCGTCCCAGAAGGCGTTCCAGTCGATGAAGAAGTCGCGGTAGGGCGAGCGCGGGCCGCGCTCGAGGAGGTCCTGGAACTGCGGGGAGAGCACCGAGGCGTGGTTGAGGACGAAGTCGAGCTTGAGGTCGATGCCCTCCTCGTCGAGCGCGTCGAGGTCGTCCTGTGACGCGAGCCGCTCGCTCAGCCCGTAGTCGATCACCGAGAAGCCACGGTCGAGGTCGGTGTTGAACACGCTCGGCAGCAGGTAGGCCGACTCGAAGGCATCGCGCAGCTCGGGCCGCCTGAGCAGCGCCACGAGGTCGGACAGGCTGCCGCCGATGCTGTCGGGGTAGGCGTTGAGCATCGGGCCGCAGCCGGGCAGGTGCCGGCCCATGTGCTCGAGGTAGGTCTCGTAGTCGAGGAGCTCGCCGGCCTTCGACACGATGATCGCCGCACTGCCCGCCTGGGCGTGCAGGATCTCCTGCTCGAGCTCGAGCACCGTCGTGGTGAACGGGCTGTCGGTGCCCTTGTCCCTGGCCCGCGCCCGGCGGTGCGCGAGGGTCTCCTCAGGGGTCGAGTTGAGCAGCACCGGGAGGTCGACCCCGCGGAGGTGCTGGTTGTTGCCGTGGGTCCACTCGAGCACGAGGACCCGGGTGTCGGCCATGTCGACGGTGTCGTACCAGCGCTCGTGCTCCTCGCGGCCCATGCGCTTGAGCCGCAGCTCGGCAGCGCCGTCGTGGAAGGCCGCGAGGATGCCGTTGACCTCGTCGAAGTCGGTCTCGGCGGGGGTGCCGAGGTAGCCGGCCAAGGCCTTGCGCCCGACCCGCTGGTAGGTCGCCAGCCACGGGTGGTCGGCCCGCTGGCCCGGCTCGGCGTCGAGGTCGCGGGACTGCAGGTCGGCCAGCGCCGCGGCGACATCCTCGTCGTACTCGCCACGGTCGAGCAGGCCGCGCAGGCCGCCGGTGCGGAAGATCCGCAGGCGCTCGGCGTCGTTCATCGACGGGATGCGGCGCGGGTAGTTGTCGCCCGACATCACGTAGGCGCCGACGCCGTGGTGCTCGAGGGAGTAGGCGAGCAGCGAGCCGATCTCGGACTTGCCGACGCCCGAGCCGCCGTGGACGGCGACGACCGCGCGGCCGTGCGGGCGCTCGTCGAGCAGCGGCTCGAGCAGCGCCCACAGACGCGGGAAGATCACCTGCGCCTTGGCGATGTGCGCATCCGAGATCTGGACCTTGTCGCCGGGCATGTCTCCGGTGGGCACCGAGGCGGGGTCCGGGATCGAGGGGAGGTCCATGATCATCCTCCGTCCATCGTCGTGGTCGGCTCCGGTGCGACGACGGCACCGGGCGCGGCTGCTGCCACCGACGATAGGGGACGCTGGGCGCGCGAACCTGCCCCCGAGATCCGGACCCGGGAACGTGGACCTCGCCGTGTCGCGTCGCGATCGCGTCGTTCACGGCGCCGCCGGGCTCCAGAGCCGGCGACGAGCGCTGGTCGCCCTTGGCGGAGGCCTTCCACGCTCGAGGCAGCGGATGATCCCAGAGGGCTTGGGGGGTCACCTCCCGGTCGCAGTCCGGGGAGCCTCCCGGAGCTCACGCAGGGTCGTGAGGCCGAGTTCGATCGCAGCCGCGAGGTCGTCCCCACGGCCCGCCCGGATCAGGGCGTCCGCCTCCTCGCCGAGGTGGGCCTGCAGCGTGTCTCGAGCCTGCTCGAGCCGCCGCTGCTCCGCACCGAACGTTGGCCGCGCCGCCGTGCTAACCGCTCCGAGGAGGCGTGCCGCCGAGGGGTAGGCACCGAGCCGGGTGAGCAGCTCGACGAGGTTGCGCAGGGTGGTCCATTGGTGGAGGTCGTCGCCCAGTCTCTCCCAGTGCCGGACCAACCGCTCGAAGCCTGGCACCGCGTCGGCGGGATCGGCTGCGCGGGCCCGTAGCGAGCTGGCGGTCAACCGGGCGACGCCCGCGACCATCCGCCAACCGGCGCGGTCGGCCTCGCAGACCACGCCCTCGACGAGTTCGAGCGCCCTGTGCGGCTGCGTGTCGGCGAGCAGCTCGCCTTCGGTGAAGTCGCACCAGGCGGCCACCATCGGCAGGCGGGCTGCCAGGCCCTCCCGACGCACGGCGTCGATGACCTGCAGGCCCTCGTTGACCCGACCGGCGTAGCCGAGGATCATGCCCTGGCTCATGCGGCCGTGCAGCTCCGTGAAGCGATCGTCGGCGCGTCGCGCCAGCCGTTCGGCCGCACGAAAGTGCTCGAGTGCCGCGTCGAGCGCGCCACGGTAGAGGTGCAGGTCGCCGAGCGCCTCATGGGCGTGGCGTGCCACCGGGTCGTCAGGGAGATCGACGAGCAGGGCCTCGGCCCCGTCGAAGTCACCGCGGTGCAGCCGCGTGAGGGCGACCACGGCCGCCACGGCCGGGGTCTCGGGATGGCCGACCCGACGGGCGAGCGGCAGGGTGGCCTCGGCCCACGCGCCCACATCGGCGCGCAACCGGTGGTAGACGACCGCGTACGGTGCGACGGCGAGACGCACGGCGGCGTCGGCGTCCTCGAGCTGCAGGGCGTGGCGGTGCGCTGCCTCGAGGTTGGACAGTTGCGCGTCGAGCACCGCGGCCCAGGCACCTTCGTCGGGGCCACGCAGGCCCTCGTCGATGCGCTCTGCGAGCCCGACGTGGTAGCGCACGAACCGCTCGACGGTCGCACGGTGAGCGGCGGAGGCGGCGAGGCGCTCGGCCGCGAAGGTGCGGACGGTCTCCAGGAGGCGGAAGCGCGCCGGCCCGTCACCGACGACGCGGTGCAGCAGCGACCGGTCGACGAGGTCGATGATCCCTTCGGGCACGTCGGCGGCGTCAACGACCGCGTCGGCCGCGCCGAGGTCGAAGTCGCCGACGAAGACCGACAG
>PWFH01000227.1 GCA_003553795.1 Egibacter sp.
CTCCCAGCTCCAGGAGATCGCGTCCTCGAGCGTGCGGTGGCGCGAGGCCGCCCCGGGGCGCTCGTCGCGCAGCACCTCGAAGCGGTCGCTGAGCTGGCGGGCGAGGTCGGGCAGCGAGAGGGCCCGCGCGCGGGCGGCGGCGAGCTCGATGGCCAAGGGCAGGCCGTCGAGCGCACGCACGAGCCGGACGACGGTCGGGACCTCGGCGTCGGTGAGCTCGTAGCCGGGCACGACCGCGCGGACGCGCTCGACGAGGAGCCGCACCGCGGCGTAGGCCTCCGCGGCGTCGCGGTGCTCGACCGCCGGTGAGGGCACCGGCAGGGGCGGCAGCGGCCAGACGATCTCCCCGGACACGCCGAGGGGCTCACGGCTCGTCACGAGCACGCGCGCCGCGGGGCAGCGCCTGGCGAGTGCCGCGACGAGGGCGGCGACCTCGGTGAGGACGTGCTCGGCGTTGTCGAGGACGAGCAGGACCTCACGGTCACCGACCGCCACGAGCACCCCCTCGAGGCTCGCACGGTCCGGGGACGACGCCAGTCCGAGGGCGTCGCCGACGGTGGCCAGGAGCGCCTGCTCGCCGGCCACGGGCGCGAGCTCGGCGAGGTGGGCCGCAACGGTCCCCACGGCGCTCTCGCGCGCGACCTCGAGCGCGAGCCTCGACTTTCCGGCGCCGCCCGGGCCGGTGAGGGTGACGATGCGCTCCCCGGCGAGGAGGTCGACGACCCGCTCCAGCTCCGCCTCGCGGCCGAGGATGCGGGTGACCGGTGCGGGGAGCCCAGCCGGGGCGCCGGGCGGCCGCTGGTCCGCCGCGCCGACGGCGGAGGGCGGCGGGCGCAGCGCAGTCCGGTCGGCTGGCATCGGACCCGGCAGCTGCCCGGACCATCCCACGGCAACGCGCTGGCCGAGGACGTCGGCGTGGATCCCCTCGAGCAGCGGCGAGGGGTCGAGGCCGAGCTCCGCGGCGAGGAGCTCGCGGCCCTCGGCATAGGCCTGCAACGCCTCGGCCTGACGGCCGCTGCCGGCGAGGGCGAGCATGAGCTGGCCGCGCAGCCGCTCACGCAGGGGGTGCGCGGCGACGAGCGCCTCGAGGTCGGTGACGACCGCGTCGTGCTCGCCGAGGGCGAGCCGCGCCTCCGCCAGCGCCTCGCGGGCGGCCAGTCGCCGCTCGCCGAGACGGCGTGCCTCCGCCGACGCCCATGGGGCGTCGACGTCCTCGAGCGCCTCGCCGCGCCAGAGGGCGAGGGCGTCGACGAGCCGACGCACCGCGCCTTCGGCGTCGCCGTCGGCGAGCGCCCGACGACCGTCGTCCGCGCCGCGCTCGAAGCGCCGCGCGTCGATGGCCTCGTCGGCGGCCTCGAGACGGTATCCGCCGGCCGTGGTGACGAGCACCGTCGACGCGTCGGCCTCGGCCAGGCGCGACCGGACCTGGAAGACGAGCTGCTGGAGGGCGTTCGCGGCGCGCGCAGGGGGATCGCCGCGCCAGAGCAGGTCGATGATCTCGGAGGAGGGCACGGCCTGCCGCGCCCGGGCGATGAGCAGGGCGAGCAGCTCGCGCTGCCGCCCGCCGGGGACCCGCAAGCGGGCACCGTCGCGGTGCAGCTCCAGCGGTCCGAGGATGCCGTAGTCCACGCGCGCCTCCGGCGGCGCAGTCTAGTCGGACGTGGGCCCACCGGGCCCTGAGGCACCCGTGAGCCGACCCAAAGCCAGCCCTCAGCAACGCCTGGCACCGTGCCCTGCACCCGGCCGCGAGCGTCGGTCGTCGAGCACAGGAGGACGGGCGCGTGATCATCCTCGACGAGGTGACGGTGCGCTTCGGCGCGCTGCGCGCGCTCGACGGCGTGAGCCTCGCGGTCCGCCGCGGGGAGACGATGGGCCTGCTCGGGGAGCCGGGGGCCGGCAAGAGCACGCTGCTGGCCCTGCTCGCCGGCAGCCTGCGGCCGCACCGCGGGCGGGTGCGCATCGACGGCCTCGACCCCGTGACCGACGCGTCGGCGCTCCGGCAGCGCCTCGGCTCCGTCGAGCTCGTCGGACCCGCTGCCGCCGCGGCGTGGAGGCCCGCAGCGACCGCAGGGGCAGGGCTCGTCCTCGTCGACGCACCCGTCGGTCCACCCGCCGTGCCCGAGGGCACGACCGTCGTCGTCGCGAGCCGGGACCCCGACGCCCTCGCCGCGGCCTGTGACCGCCTCACCGTGCTCGCGCACGGTCGGGTCGTCGCCCGGTCCCAAGGCCCACAGCGCCCCGGCAGCGGTCGACCGCAGCCCGACGGCCGGCACCGAGCAACGACACCGAGGAGGAACGGACCATGAAGACGCTCATCTACGGCGCGGGACCGCTCGGCAGCCTCATGGCCGCGCGCCTGCACGAGGCCGGTCACGACGTCGCCCTGCTCGCGCGGGGCCAGCGGCTGCGCGATCTCCGGCGCCACGGGGTCGTCCTCGAGGAGGAGGGCTCCGAGCACCGGGAGATCGTGCACGTGCCGGTCGTCGAGGCCCTCGATCCCGACGACCACTACGACCTCGTCATGGTCGTCATGCGCAAGAACCAGGCCGAGGAGCTCCTGCCGACGCTCGCCGCGAACGAGCGCGTCGGCACGTTCCTCTTCATGATGAACAACGCCGAGGGTCCCGGCCCCCTCGTCGACGCGCTCGGCGCCGAACGGGTGATGCTCGGGTTCCCCCTGCCAGGGGGCAGCCGTGAGGGCCACGTCGTGCGCATCGTGCCGGTCAACGAGCGCGCGACCTCCACGCTGCCGATCGGTGAGGTCGACGGTCGGACCCGCCCGCGCACCCGCGAGGTCGCCGCCCTCCTCGCGAGCATGCGGGGCTACGAGGTCGACGTGCGCGACGACATGCCGGCGTGGCTGAAGTACCACGCCGCGGTGACGATCCTCGGCCTCTCGCCGGCGATCTACGCCTCCGGCATCGACATCGAGCGACTCGGGCGCACCCGTGACCTGCTCGTCCTCGCGACCCGCAGCATCAAGGAGGCCTTCCGGGGGCTGCGCAAGGACGTCGGCATCCCGCCCGCGCCCCGCTCCTTCCGCCTCCTCGAGCTCACGCCCGAGCCCGTCCTCGTCGCGCTCTTCACCGGCCCGATGCGCAAGGGGCAGGCACGGTCGAGCCTCGAGGGCCACACCGCGGCGGCCCGCGACGAGGTCGTCCACGTCGGCGGCGAGCTGCTCGCCGAGCTGCGGGAGGCCGGTGCCGAGATCCCCTCGATCGAGCGCATGCTCGCCCACTGGGATGCCGACGAGCCGCTCTACCCCGACGGCATGCGCGGCATCCCACTGCGGTGGGGCGGCCTCGTGGGCCCCGCCGCTGCCCTCGTCGCGCTCGGCGCCGCGGTGGCCCTCGCCCGCCGCTGAGCGGTCCTCACCACCGCAGCGCGCCTGCCACGCCCGCCTCACGAACGAAGGAGCCACGATGCGCCCCCTGACACCTCCACCGACCACTCACGTCCTCGATCGTGGCGGCAGCCGGCTCCACGCCTGGCTGCAAGGCGCGCCGGACGCGCCGCTCGTCGTCCTGACCCACGGCCTCTCCCTCGACCACCGGTCCTTCGACCGGCAGGTCCCCGCCCTCCTCGCCGCCGGCTACCGGGTCCTGACGTGGGACGTCCGGGGACACGGCCAGAGCCAGCCCATGGGGGAGCGGATGAGCCTCGCGGCCGTCGCCGACGACCTCCTCGCGCTGCTCGACGAGGTCGACGCCGACGAGGCGGTGCTCGTCGGCGAGTCCTTCGGCGGCATGGCGATCCAGGAGGCCCTGCGCCGCGCCCCCGATCGCGTCGCCGGGCTCGTCGTCATCGGCGCGCCGCCACTGACCAGCCAGCCGAACATGGCCCTGCGAGGACTGCAGAGGCTGCGGATCCAGATGATCAAGCTCTGGCCCGACCGCCTGCTGCGGCGCGTCTTCACCACGATGGTCTCGAACGACCCGGAGGTGCGGCGTTACGTCGCAGAGGCCACCGCACAGCTGCCGAAGGCCTCGTTCGTCGCGGTGTCGGCCGCGGCGATGCAGGGCCATCTCGAGGCCGCACCGCCCCTGCCACCCGACGCCCCGCTGCTGCTGGCCTGCGGCGAGCGGGAGGAGCGCCCGATCGCGCGGGCCATGCGCGCCTGGGCCGACGAGCAGCCCCGGGCCAGGCTCGTCGTCGTGCCCCACGCAGGCCATCTCGTCAACCAGGAGCGGCCCGAGGGGCTCAACACCGCCCTCCTCGAGTTCCTGCGGACCCATCTCCCCGTGGGCTAGGCCCGCGGAGGAGGCGCGCCGGCGCCCGGGCCTGCGACCTGGCCCGGCGGCGCCGGCCGGATCCCCGAGCCCGGGGAATGCCTGCGGAGGCTCGAGCTGTTGGGGCTGGCGGACCATCCAGCGACGACAGTGCCGAGACCGAAGGGACCGTCACTCCCGTGTCACGACTCCTCTCGCTCTACACCTTCCCGCAGCGCCGCCTGCTCGTCGTCCTGCCGCTGGTGCTCCTCGCGAGCTTCGGCGTCGGGCTCGTCGTCGACACCTCCGCGCTGGGCGACACCGTGCTCGTGGCCACCGTCGTGATGATCTTCGCGACGATGGTCGGCCTGCGCCTCGAGGAGCTCACCGCCCTGCGCAGCGAGTCCCGGCTCATCACCGCCGCGACCCTCGTGAACTTCGTCTGGATCCCGCTGCTCGCGACCGTCCTCGGGCTCACGCTGCTGCGCGATCAGCCGCAGCTCTTCGCCGGGCTCGCGATCGCCGCGCTGCTGCCCACCAGCGGGATGACGATCGCCTGGACCGGCCTGCAGCAGGGCAACGTCGCCGGTGCGGTCAAGCTCACCGTCTCCGGGCTCGTGCTCGGCGCGGTGGCGGCACCGTGGTACCTCCTCGGCATGGTCGGGGAGTTCGTGCCGATCGACGTCGCCGCGACGTTCCGCACGATCGCCGTCGTCGTCGTCGTGCCGCTGATCCTCGGGCAGGTCGTCACCCGGCTGCTGCTGCGGCGCGTCTCCCGTGAGGAGTTCCAGCGCCGGCTCAAGCCCCGCTTCGCCCCCTTGAGCATCTGGGGCCTGCTCTACCTCGTCTTCGTCACGACGAGCATGCGCGCGGAGATGCTCGTCGACGACCTCGGCCTCATCGCCCTCGCGGTGCTCGCCGTCGCGCTCTTCTACGCGGTGAACTACGCCGTGGCCTCGCTCGTCGCGGTCAAGGCCTTCGAGCGCGCCGACGGGGTCGCGCTCGTCAACGGCACGGTGCTGCGCAACCTCTCGATCGCCATCGGCATCGCCGCGACGCAGTTCGAGGCCGAGGCGGCGCTGCTCATCACCCTGGCGTTCATGGTCCAGAACCAGAGCATCGCCTACTACGC
>PWFH01000127.1 GCA_003553795.1 Egibacter sp.
AGGCGGGCCCGGCGCCGCCCGACGCTCGCCGCCGCCTCGGCGGCGAGGCGCTCGCGGCGCCCGTCGAGCACCGCTCGCCGCCGCGTGAGGTTCTGCTCGGCACCGCGGGCGAGCAGCCGGGAGGCGTGGCGCAGGCGGCGGGCTGCGGCCTCCACCTGCCGGGAGGGCGCAGCCGCGAGGCGTCCGGTCGCGCGCTCGAGCCGCCCCCGCCCGCGGTCGATCCGCGCGCGGGGGACGCTGGCGAGGACCGACGCGGCGGCGCCCACACGCCCGTCGGCGGCCGCCACCGTGTCGACCAGGCCGCGGGCCGCCGCGGTCGGCGTCGGCCAGGCGGTGTGGGCGACGACGTCGGCGGCGACCTCGTCCTGCTCATGCCCGATACCGGTCCACACCGGGAATGGCGCCTCGACGATCGCGCGCACGACCCGCTCGTCGTCGAAGGCGGCGAGGTCGTGCTCGCTGCCACCGCCACGGGCGAGCAGCACGACGTCGAGCGGCTCGCTGGCATGGAGGCGGGCGAGGTGCCCGAGCGCCGCGGCGACGCTGCCGGGCGCGTTGGCGCCCTGCACGCGGGCGTCGACGACGGTGACGGCGAAGGCGTAGCCGGAGGCCCGGAGCTGGCGTCGCACGTCGGCGGCGGCGTCGCTGCCGTCGGCGGCGACGAGGCCGAGGCGCAGCGGGGCCAGGGGCGTGGAGTGGCGGGCATTGTGGCGGGTGAGCCCCTCGGCGGCGATGCGCTCGAGGACCTCGCGGCGGCGTCGGGCGATGACCCCCAGCGTGTAGGCGGGGTCGACGCGCAGGGCCTCGAGGCGCAGCTGCCCGCCCTTGCCCCAGAAGGTCACCGGTCCGGCGACGAGGACGTCCATGCCGCCTTCGAGGTCGAGGCCCGCGGAGGCGAGGTCGGCGTCGAACTCGCGCCGCTGCCACGACAGGACGGCGACGGGCAGCTTGGCGAGCGTCTTGCCGCCGGCGTCGGTCTCGATGAGGTCGAAGTAGGTGTTGCCCCGGCCCTGGCGCACGCCGTTGACCTCGCCACGCACCCACACCCGGGCGGGCAGGTGGCGTTCGAGGGCGTCGCTGATCGCCCTGGTGACCTCGGCCACCGAGAGCACCTCCCGGTGCTCCTCCACGCTCACCACTCCCCTCGCGCAGCAGTCCTCCGCGCAACCGTCCTCCGCGCAGCCTTCGACGCCGGCTCGCCGGTCCCGGGCCCGGCTGCCCGGCGCCCACGGCGACGGCGCGCGACCACCGTGCCACAGGCCTGCGACACCCCCGCGCATCTCCCCCGCACCCGTCTCCCACCCGCCACATCACACCTCCGGGAAGGCTCCCGGTGCGTGCGCAGCACCCCGCGCGCCCCCAACCCCGAGGAGGGCCGATGGACCTGACCTCCACCCTCGAGCACGACGTCGTCGCGCTCGAGACGGCGCACGATCTCCACGTGCTCGTGGAGCTGACCGCACCCGACCCGACGCCCGGAGGTGGCCGCGAGCCGCTGCGCCTCGCCGTCGTGCTCGACGACTCCGGTTCGATGCGCGGCCACCGCCTCGCCGCAGCCAAGCGCTGCGCCTCCTACCTCGCCGACCAGCTCGGTCCCCGCGACGCCCTCGCGCTCATCGCCTACGGCGACGAGGCCCGACTGCTCCAGCCGCTCGGCCCACCCGATCCCGCCGCGACCGCGGCCGCCCTCGCCTCCCTGTTCGCCAACGAGATGACGAACCTCTCGGCGGGATGGTTCAAGGGACGCGACGAGCTCGCCGCGGCCGACGACGGCCTGCGCCGGGTGCTGCTGCTCACCGACGGTCTCGCCAACCGCGGGATCACCGACCCCTCCCAGCTCACCGCCCTGGCCGCGCAGGCCGCCGGACAGGGTGTGTCGACGACGACGATCGGTGTGGGTCAGGGCTTCGACGAGGACCTGCTCACCGCGATCGCCGATGCCGGCGGTGGTGAGAGCCACTACGCCGAGGGCGCCGACGACGCCCCGGGGATCTTCGCCCGCGAGTTCGGCGACCTCGCCACGCTCGTGGCCCAGAACCTCACCCTCGAGCTCAGGCCTACGGCGGCGGTCACCGCCGTCGGGCTGCTCAACGACCTGCCCGTGACCGCGACCGCGGCGGGCTGGCGGATCGAGATCGGCGATGCGCTGGCCGGCCAGCGCCTTCGCCTCGTGCTGGCGTTGCACGTCCCCGGCCTCACCGCCCTCGGCCCGACGAGGGTCGCGGACCTGGTCCTGCGCTGGGTGGCGGTGGGCGAGGAGGTCGCCGCGCACACCGCCACCCACCCGCTCGTCGTCACCGGCGCCGACCCCGACGGCGCCACCGCTGACACGCCCGACGCGACCGTCACCGAGGAGGTCGTCGTGCTGCTCGCCGGACGCGCGGCAGGGGCGGCACGTGAGCGCGCCGACGCCGGCGACGTCGAGGGCGCGAACGACCTGCTCGACGAGCACCTCGCGCGACTGCGCGAGGTCGCGGCCCGCAATCCCGACTCGCCATCGCTCGAGGCCAGCATCGCCGACCTCGAGGTCACCGCCAAGACGCTGCGCCACGACGGCTACGGTCCGCGGGAGCGCAAGCGCCTGCACTACGACTCCCGCGGCCTCTCGCGCAAGCGACGCCGCTGAGCCCGCACGACCGCTGGGGCGCCGCTGCCCAGACCGCGGCGCGGCACCCCGGCGCCGGGGGCCGAGCCTCGGCGCCGCGGCTCGGCGCGGGGCTAGCGGAGGAGCCGCCCGAGGCCGCGGCCGGTCACCCGCCCGGCGTAGCGCCGGGCGACCCGCTGGCCGACCCGCCCGCGCTTGACGGCGTTGACGTCACCCATGATCCGGGCGATCTTGTAGAGCATCGAGCGCATCGTGGCCGCCTCCCTGCGTCCTCGGTCGCGCGCCGGGGCAGCCGGCGCCGTTCGTCACCTCTGTGCGCATTCTGACAGATCGTTGTGACGTCACCGAGCCTTGCCGGGCCCCCAGGGGCCTGGCCCAGCGGCGCGCTCAGCCCTCGAGGCGCAGCAGCCCCCGACGCAGGGCGGTGGTGACCGCGGCGGTGCGGTCGTCGACACCGAGCTTGGCGTAGACGTGGACGAGGTGGGTCTTGACCGTCGCCTCGCTGAGGTGGAGCTGCCGGGCGATCGCCCGGTTCGTCGCGCCGTCGGCGACGAGGGCGAGGACCTCGCGCTCGCGCTCGGTGAGCTCCTCGGCGTCGGGCTCGCGACCGAGGCCGCGCATGAGCTTGGCCGCGACGCTCGGTGCAAGCGTCGTCTCCCCGCGCGCGGCGGCGCGCACCGCGGCGAAGAGATCCTCGCGCGGCGCGTCCTTGAGGAGGTAGCCGGTCGCGCCGGCCTCGACGGCGCGGAGGATCGCGGTGTCGTCGTCGTAGGTCGTGAGCACGAGGACGCTGACGCCCGGGTGCCCATCGCGGATGCGGCGGGTGGCCTCGACCCCGTCGAGCTCGGGCATCCGCAGGTCCATGAGCACGACGTCGGGCGTCTCGCGGGCCACCGCGGCGAGGGCCTGGTGGCCGTTGGCGGCCTCGTCGAGCACCTCGAGGTCGGGTTGGGCGTCGAGCATGCCGCGCAGGCCGTCGCGGACGACGGGGTGGTCGTCGACGATGAGGACGCGGACGGTCACCGTGGCCACCTCCGGCCGGTCATGGCGCCGGCACCGCGGCGCGAAGTCTGGTGCCCGACCCCGGCGCACTGTCGACGGTGAGGCCCCCGCCGAGGGCGCCGAGGCGCTCGGCGAGCCCCGCGAGGCCCCGTCCGCCGGACGCGGCGCCGGGATCGAAGCCCACGCCGTCATCGGCGATGCTCAGGGCGACGCGGTCGGGCTCGTAGGACAGCCGCACGCCCACCTGCCCGGCCCCGGCGTGACGGGCGATGTTGGCAAGGCCCTCCTGGGCGGTGCGCAGCAGCGCGACCTCGACGTCGGGCGGCAGCGGCCGGGGCGCGCCGTCGACGGCCGAGTCGGCGGGCACCCCGGTGTCCTGCGACCAGCGGCGGGCGACACGGTCGAGCGCCTCGGGCAGGCCCGCGCCGTCGAGGTCGGCGGGACGCAGGGCGTGGACGGTGCTGCGCAGCTCACCGAGGCTGCCGCGTGCGGCCTGCCGCGCCCGCTCGAGGTGGGCCGCGGCGGCCTCGGCGTCGCCGGCGAGCGCCTGCTCGGCGGCCTCGAGCTGCATGACGATGCCGGTGAAGCCCTGCGCGATCGTGTCATGGAGGTCGCGGGCGAGGCGCTCGCGCTCGGCGAGCATCCCCGCGCGGCGCGCGGTCTCGGCGAGCTCGGCGCGAGTCGCCTCGAGGGCATCCATCGCCGCCTCGCGCTCGGCCGTCGCCCGCACGAGCGCGTTGACGAAGAAGCCGATCACGAGGGCGAGCAGCACCGAGCCGGCGATGCCGAGGATCGCGTCGGGCTGCGGGTCGCGCGTGAGCACCCCGGTGCCGCCGAAGACGACGAGCACGAGGGCGACGACGCCGGGGACCGTCCAGCGCCCGAGCCGGCCGAAGAGCTGCGGGTAGAGGCCGTAGACGAGGAAGAGGTAGCTCTCATGCCGGCCGAGCAGCAGCCAGGTCAGCACGAGCACCCCGGCGAGCCACAGCAGCATCCGTGAGGTCTCCGCCCACGCGGGCTGGCGCAGGGCCGTGAGCCAGTGCCAGGCGGCGAGGCCGACCGCGAGCGCGGCGGTGACCGTCGCGTGCGCCGCTGACGGCGCGGCGGCGAGGGCGAGGACGGTCGGCACGACGAGGGTGAGCGCGGCGAAGGCGTCCCAGAGCCAGGCCAGGCGCTCGGCAGCCGGACGGGCCCGGGCGGGCGCCGGGCCGTCGGCGGCGGTCGTGGTCGGCGTGGCCATCGTCACGAGTATCGGGGCTCCCAGCGGAACAGGCGCAACCCCACCGCGACGGCGAGGACGATCGTGCCCCCGAGCACGGCGAAGGCCGCGGCATCGAGCGTGCCCGCCCCCCACGCCTCACGCAGCGCGTCGACGGCGTAGGTGAACGGCAGCGCGGCGCTGACCTGCGCGGCGAGGTCGGGCAGGACCTCGGAGGGCACGACGACGCCGGAGAGGAAGATCGCGGGGAAGTAGATCGCCGCGGCCACCGCCTGGGTCGTCCGCGTCGTCGGCGCGACCGCCGACAGCGCGAAGCCCAGCGCGATGACCATGACCGCGCTCGCGGCGATCACGGCCAGCGCCGCCGGCCACGACGCCGGCGGGGTGAGGTCGAAGGCGACGGTGGCCACGCCGAGGACGAGCCCGAGGCCGAGGACGGCGACGAGGAGGTGGGTCGCGGCGTGGGCCCCGAGAATCTGCCAGGGGCGCAGGGGGCTGACGCGCAGCCGCCGCAGGAAGCCCCGCTCGCGGTAGCCGGCGAGGGTCTCCGGCAGCTGCATGAGCCCGCTCGTCGTCATGACGAGCAGGAGCAGCCCGGGCGTGAGCGCGTCGACGAGGCCGACGCCGCCGAAGGCCGCCTGCGGCTCGTTGCCGCCGGAGCCGCCGTTGAGGCTGAGCAGGAGCAGGGGCAGGGCGAGGACGAAGAAGAGCACCGCGGGCTCGCGGAGCAGCAGCGTGACCTCCGTGCGCGTGAGCGTGAGCAGCGTCCGCATCAGGCCGGCACCTCCCAGCTGGCGTCGGTGTGGGCGAGGTAGGCCTCCTCGAGGCTCGCGTGCGCCCCGGTGACCTCCTCGGGCGTGCCGGTGGCCACGACCCGGCCGCCGGCGATGATCGCGAGGCGGTCGCACAGGGCCGCGGCCTCGTCCATCGCGTGGGTGACGAGCAGCACCGTCGTGCCCTCGGCCCTCAGCCGGCGCACGAGCCCCCAGGTGTCGCGCCGGGCGACGGGGTCGAGCCCGGTCGTGAGCTCGTCGAGCACGACGATCTCGGGGTCACCGAGCAGCGCGAGGGCCACGAAGAGCCGCTGGCGCTGCCCGCCCGAGAGGGTGGCGAACCCCGAGCGCCGCTTCTCGGCCAGCCCCCAGTCGGCGAGCAGCCCCTCGACCTGGTCGGGACGCCCGTGGGCGGTGGCGAAGACCCGCAGCGCCTCACCGACGCGCATCCGGTCGGGCAAGGCCGCCTGCTGCAGCTGCACCCCCACCCTCGAGCGCACCGCCGCGGCGTCGGCGGCCGGGTCGAGCCCGAGCACCCGCACCTGCCCGCCGTCGGGCCGGCGCAGCCCGGCGACGCACTCCACCGTCGTCGTCTTGCCCGCCCCGTTGGGCCCGAGGATCCCGAAGACCTCGCCGCGCTCGACGGCGAGGCTCACCCCGTCGACGACGGCGACCCCTCCGTAGCACTTCTCCAACCCGGTGACCTCCACGACCGCCATGCCGGCGCTCCTCCCCTCGACTGTCTGACCGATGAGGCCAGCGTGCGCCGCGGGAGAGGCGTCGCCCTCCGACGATCGGCTCCTTGCGCCTCCACCGATCGGTTGACCTCGGTGGGGGGGGCAGGGCATCGGACGCGGCGAGACGGTGGGCCACCTGCTTGCCGAAGGGGGGCCGAGGGTCCCTGTGGCCACACGCGGCCGGGGGCCACGCTTTGACCGTGGAGCGACGGTCGAGGCCCGCGGGCCTGCGGCGACATCGTGAGCGCGGCTCGCGAGGCGCTGTGGCCGCGCCGGTCCGCGCGACCCGCAAGCCGGCTGGGTCGCCCTTCGGGAAGGAGCACGAGCGATGGAACTCTTCGAGGTCTTCGGGTGGACCTGCGTCGGCCTGTCCTGCGTCATCCTCCTCGTCGCGCTCGTGATCTTCGCCGTCGGCTTCGTCCTCACGCTCTTCGAGCTCGTCAAGCGCACCCTGCGCGCGAAGAACGGTGAGGGGGCCGACGCCGCGCGCGAGGACCACGAGGAGCCCGCCGACCGCTAGCGTTGCCGCCGGCGGCAACGCACCGTTCCCACGCGTCTCTGGCTGCCGAGCGGCCTGCAGCGCTCCATCCTTCGCCTCCAAGCTGGCGTGACGGCGCGCCGACGAGGAGCGAGGAGCGAGCGATGAGCAGCGCAGAGGAGATCGTCCCACCGGGCCACGTCGTCGACGGCGCGTGGCTCGAGGCCCGACTCGGCCACCCGCGCCTACGGGTGATCGACGCCACGGTCGTGCTCGACCCCGAGACCTGGGGCGCGAGCTCAGGCCGGGAGATCTACGAGGCCGGTCACGTGCCAGGGGCGACCTTCGCCGACCTCGTCGCCGAGCTCTCCGACCCCGAGGCCGACGCGGGGCTGCCCGAGGGGGTGCACGCCTACATGCTCCCCTCCGCCGAGCGCTTCGCCGAGGCGGTCGCCCGCCACGGGGTGGGCAACGACTCCGTCGTGGTCACCTACGACACCTCCGCGGGCATGTGGGCAGCGCGCCTGTGGTGGATGTTCCGGGTCTTCGACCACGACGACATCGCCGTGCTCGACGGCGGCTGGCAGCGCTGGACCGCCGAGGGACGGCCGGTCTCCACCGAGGCGGCCGAGCCCGCGCCCGGGTCGTTCACCGCCGGCTGGCGGCCCGAGCTCGTCGCCGACAAGCAGGAGGTCGCCGCCCGCATCGGCGATCCCGACGCGGTGCTCGTCAACGCCCTGTGGCCGGAGCAGTTCCGCGGTGAGCAGCCGCTGCCGATCGGCCGCGCCGGGCGGATCCCCGGGTCGGTCAACGTCCCGCTCACCGACACGCTCGACGGGACCGGCTGCCTGCGCGACCGCCAGGCTCTGTCGCAGCGCTTCGCCGCCGAGGGCGTGACCGAGGACCGGCGGGTCATCACCTACTGCGGCGGGGGCATCGCCGCCTCGCTCGACGCGCTCGCGCTCGCCGAGGTCGGCATCGACGCCGCGGTTTACGACGGCTCGCTCGTCGACTGGGCCAGCGACCCCGACGCCCCGCTCGAGACCGGATAGCGGGGAAGGACCGACCCGATGGGGGCACGCGCTCGTCGTCGCTGGCCGCGCGGCGCGCTCGGGCTCCTCCTGCTCGCGGTGCTCGCCGCACCGTTGCTCACCGCCGAGCCGGCGGAGCCCCTCCCCCACTTCACCGAGCACACCCCGGCGAGCATCGCCCACGCCGGGGCGCAGGGTCACGCGCCGGCGAACACCATCGAGGCCTTCGCGCTCGCCCTCGAGCTCGGCGCCGACACCCTCGAGATGGACCTCCAGCTCACCGCCGACGGCGAGGTCGTCGTCCACCACGACGGCACCGTCGACCGCGGGACCGACGGCGCCGGCGCGATCCGCGACCTCAGCCTCGACGAGCTCGCCGACCTCGACGCCGGCTACGGCTTCACCGACGCCGACGGCGGCCATCCCTGGCGCGGTCGGGGCGTCGCCATCCCCACCCTCGAGGAGGTCTTCGAGGCCTTCCCCGGGACCTTCATGGTCCTCGAGCTCAAGACCGACGGCGGCCCCGACCTCGTGGCCGCGGTCGCCGAACGCGTGCGCGAGCACGATCGGGCCGATGACGTGGCCATCGCGAGCTTCGACCTCGCCTACGTCGAGGAGGCCCGCGAGCGCCTGCCCGGGGTGGCCACGACGATGCCCGAGGACGAGGCCCGCGACTTCCACGTCCGCCAGGCCCTCGGCCTGCACCGCTGGTGGTCGCCCCCCGGTGAGCTGCTGCAGGTCCCGGAGTTCCACGACGGGGTGCACGTCGCGACCCACCGCTTCTTCGCCGCCGCCGACGAGCTCGGCCTGCACACCCACGTGTGGACGGTCAACGACCGCGAGGAGCTCCACCGCCACCTCGCCGCCGGAGCGCACGGCATCATCACCGACTACCCCGAGCGCGTCGTCGAGGTGGCCGCCGAGCGCGAGGCACGCGCCCGCCGCGACGGCGTCGACCTCGGCGACGTCGCGGCGACGACCTGGCTGCAGGAGCACACCGGCTGGCTGACCCCGCTCATGCGGGCGGTGACCTTCCTCGGCGACGAGGACTTCTACGTCCTCGGCTTCCCGCTGCTCTACTGGGCGGTGAGCCGGCGGATGGGCCTGCGGATCGGCGTCATGCTCCTGCTCTCGGCGGGGCTCAACGAGGCCGCGAAGCTCGCCGGGCGCACGCCACGGCCGACGTTCCTCGACCCCTCCCTCGGCGCCGTGGACGAGACGACGCTCGGTGCGCCGTCGGGGCACGCCCAGAACGGCCTCGTCGTCTGGGGGGTGCTCGCCGCGGAGCTGCAGCGCCGCTGGGCGTGGGTGGCCGCGCTCGTCCTCGTCGTCCTGCTCGGCCTCTCGAGGATCCACCTCGGGGTGCACTACCCCGTCGACCTCGCCGTCGGCTGGGCCGTCGGCGGCGCCCTGCTGCTCGGCTATCTGCGCTGGCGCGCGCCGGTCGAGTCGTGGCTGATCTCACGGACCCCGGCCGCGAGGGTGGGCGTGGCGTTCGCGGCCTCCCTGGGGCTCGTCGCGCTCGCCGTCGCCGCACGGCTCGCGTTCCTCGACTGGCAGCCGCCGACCTCGTGGATCGGCATCGACGCCGAGCGCTGGCCGATGGGGCTGAGCCACGCCGTCACCCCCGCCGGTGCGCTGTTCGGCCTCGGGGTCGGCACCGTGTGGCTCGCCTCGGCCGGCGGCTTCCGCGTCGACGGGCCGCTGTGGCAGCGGGCACTGCGCTGCCTCGTCGGCCTCGCCGGCGTCCTCGCGCTCTGGCAGGGGCTCGGGGCGCTGTTCCCCGGCGGGGAGGACCCCGTCGCGCTCGCCTACCGCTGGCTGCGCTACACCGCCGTCGGCGCCTGGATCACCGGCCTCGCGCCGCTGCTCTTCGTGCGCCTCGGCCTCGCCGAGCCCGAGCGGGCGGTGCCGGCGCAGGGCCCCGACACCACCGGCGCGGCCGCGATCCACCCCCGGAGTTGACCGCGACCGGCCCCGCGGCGCCTGCGGCGGGCGGGTCGGGACCTTCGCGACGCCCCAGCGGGCCGTCCGGCGGTGTGGCCGCCCCACCGCTCGCGCAGGCTGCGCCCATGCCCCTGGACGACCGCCCCGCCCTGCCGCCCGGCACCGCGACGACCCTCGGCATCCGCACCCGTGCGGGCACGCCACTGCGCTACCGCGTCGACGGGGACCCGGCCGCCCCGCTCGTGGTCTGCACCCACGGGGTGTCGCTCGACCACCGGGCGGTCGCACCGCAGGTGCCGGCCCTCGTGGCGGCGGGCTACCGGGTGCTGACCTGGGACGTGCGCGGCCACGGCCGCAGCCAGCCCGCTGGCGCCGGCGTCACCCTCGTGAGGGTCGCCGAGGACCTGCTCGCGCTGCTCGACGCCGTCGAGGTCGAGCAGGCCGTCCTCGTCGGCCAGTCCTTCGGCGGCCTCCTGAGCCAGGAGGCCTTCGCCCGCGCCCCCTCGAGGGTCGCCGCGCTCGTCATGCTCGGCACGCCGGCACTCGGCGACGCTCCGGGCCCGGTGATGCGCCGGGTGCACCGCCTGCGGGTCCCCCTGCTGCGGGTCTGGCCGGACGCGCACCTGCGGCGCACCTTCGCGGCGCTCGTCACCGACGATCCCGACCTGCGGGCCTACGTGGCCGACGCGACCCGGGCGGTATCGAAGGCCGACCTCGTCGCCACCTCCGCCGCGGCGATCCACGGATTGGTCGACGCCGCGCCCGCGCCGACCGGCGACACCCCGGTACTGCTGCTGCGCGGCGAGAAGGAGGAGTCGCTCGTCGCGCGCTCCAATGCGGCCTGGGCACGGCGCTTGCCCGCGACGACGGAGGTCGTCGTGCCGGAGGTCGGCCACCTCGTGAACCTCGAGGCACCCGAGGCCGCCAACGCGGCGCTCGCGGCCTTCCTCGGCGACCACCTGCCGTCACGCTAGGGCTGGCCCGGCCCGACCGACGCCGGCGGCTCCACCCTGCGCGGCACCGTGCCGGCCAGGGTGCAGACGAAGCGGATGACCTTGTGCGCTCCGTCGGAGGTCGGGGCGAACATCAGCGGGCAGCCACCGTCGATGACGGTCATGCCGTGCTCGCGGCCGACCGCGGCGGCATCGGCGCAGACGCTGCCGGCGCCGAAGGATCGGTGCAGCCACACGTCGGTGACCCCGAGGTCGGCGCACTCGCGTACCGTGGCCTCGGCGACCTCGGGGCGCGTGGCGATCACGACGGCATCGACCCCACCGGGGATCGCCCCGAGGCTGGGGTAGCAGGGGTCCCCCTCGACCTCCTCGGCGTTGGGGTTGACCGCGAAGACCTCGTAGCCGCGCTCGCGCAGCCGCCGGTAGACGAGGTTGCCGCTCTTGCCCTCCGGTGCGCTCGACACGCCGGTCACGGCGATGCGCCCGTGCGCGAGGAAGCCCTCGGCAGCGTCCTTGATACGGATCGTGCTCATCGGTTGCCTCCCACGGCCGCTGCGGTCCCATGCGCTGGCCGCGGGCACCGTCGGCCCCTGCTCGCAGCGTGCGCGCCAGCCCGGGGCGGGCCCTCGGGGACGGACCACCCCGCCGGGTGAGCCCAGCATTCTCGGGGCGGGGGCGCCGCTCCAGGGCCGAAGGACCCGCCTCGGCAGCGGAGGGGGGATCCCTCCTGCGCGTTCGTGCCGGCTCACCCTTGGCCCTGGAGGTGATCCGGCGCGACGAGCCCGAGCTCGCCGAGCCTGCTCGCCACCCGCTCGCGGAGGGCCCGTGAGCCGGCGCAGGCGCGCACGAAGGCCTCGACGCCCGGCCAGGCCTGAAGCTCGTCGACGTCGAGCCGCTGGCGCAGGAGCCCGATCACCTCGTGCTGGGAGCCCAGCGGAAGCGGCACGGTGCCGTCGAGGGAGACGAGGCCGTGGCGGCTGCGGTAGAGCTCGACCCCGGCCAGGCGCCGTCCGCCGGGCAGGGCGACGGTGCAGGCCTCGGACAGTCGCTGCCGCCGGTAGCTCGGCTCGGTCCCGTCGACGGCGTCCCGCTGCGCCGCGTCGAGCCACAGCAGGAAGAGCCGGGCGCGAGCGCCGGGCTGGGCGAACGGCGCCGCGGGGACGTACCCGGCGCGGGCGACATGCGCGGAGTGGCCGACGCCGAGGCCCGTGATCCGGGCCTGCAGCACTGGCACGACGACCTGCACAGCCCGCGCGCGCAGCTTGGCGCGCAGCTGCGCGGGGGCGGCGTTCGAGCCGACGGCGACCACGGGCGCGCGGGCGCGCATGGGCGCGGCATGAAGCGACGACAGCGCGGCGTCGAGGCTCACCGCGCCTGCCAGCCGCGCGGCGCAGACCGCGTCGTGGCCGGCGTCGACGCTGGACTGGCCCAGCGCGTGACCTGCGTCGTCGCGGAGGGTGACGAGCCGGTCATCGACGAGAAGGTAGGAGCCCCCCGGCAGCCGCCCGGGGTAGGCCAGTGGCTCCTCGAGCGGGGTGACCGCGAGTCCCAAGCTGTCGAGCGTCGCCACGCTGAGCTCCTCCTCGCCAGCGTCGGCCGCCCGCGGCCACGAGCCGCCGTCGAGCGCACGCCCGCGAACCGGCCGGCGGATCATAGGGACGCAGCGCCGAGCGCGGCGGGGCGCGCCGCTGTGGCAGGGTGCACAGGCCAGAGCCCACCGGCGGGGCATGATGAGGCCATGGCGACCGTCCGCGAGCGCCTCGAGCGCCACCTCCACGTCCTCGTCGAGGAGGTGGGCGCTCGTCCGCCAGGCTCGCCGGCCAACCGGCGGGCCTGCGACCACGCCGCCGCGGTGCTGCGCGCCGTCGGCCTCGAGGTCGTCGAGCACCCCTTCACGACACGCTGGTGGGAGCCCGGCGACGGCTGGGTCGAGACGACCAGCGGCCGCGTCGAGAGCCCACCCGATCCCTACAGCCCCGCCTGTGACGTGCGCGGGCACGTCGTTCGGGTCGGGACGCCGGAGGCCCTCGAGGCCCTCGCCTCCGCCGAGGGCCGGATCCTCGTCCTCCACGACGAGCTCACCCGCGAGCAGCTCACACCCGAGGCGTTCCCGTTCCTCGACCCGCCCGCGCATGCAGCGGTCCGCTCGGCCCTCGCCCGGCTGCGCCCGCCGGCGGTGATCTCGCTCACCGGCCACTGGGAGCCGATCCTCGAGGACCCCGACCTCGGGTTGGCCTCGACGACGCTGCCGAACGCCGCCGACGTCGGCCTCGCCGACGGCGCGGAGGTGCGGGTCGTCCTCGAAGGGGCGGTCCGGAAGGGCGCGGGGCGCACGGTCACCGCCCGCTGCGGGCCCCGGGGCGGACGGCTCGTCCTCAGCGCCCACCTCGACTCCAAGGCGACGACGCCGGGTGCCTTCGACAACGCCGCGAGCGTCGCGGTCCTGCTCGCCCTGGCCGAGCAGGGCCTCGAGGGGCTCGCCCCCGTCGAGGTCGTCCTCTTCAACGGCGAGGACCACTTCGACGCCTGCGGGGAGGTCGCCTGGCTCGCCGCGACCGACCTCTCCGAGGTCCGGGCCAACCTCAACCTCGACGGGGTCGGCCTCGCCGGCGGTGGCACGTCGGTCGCGGCGCTGTCCTGCCCGCCGGCGCTCGACGAGGCCGTCGGCGCCTGGGTCGACCGGCGGCCCGGGTGGCGGCGCGCCGAGCCGTGGATCGCGAGCGACCACGCGCTCTTCGCCCTCGCAGGCATCCCGGCGCTGGCGCTGACGAGCGAGGACGTCCACGCGCTGCTCGGCGGGCTCGCGCACACCCCGCGCGACACCGTCGACGTCCTCGACCTCGACCTGCTCGTCGACGCCGTCGCCGCGCTGCCCGAGCTCGCGGGGATGCTGCGTGACGCCGACGTCGGGCGGTCTAGAGCTCCCGGCGGCTGAGGCGACGCGCGGCGAGGGCGAGCAGTGCCGCGGTCGCCGCGAGGCTCACGAGCGTGGCGCGGAGGAACTCGCCGGCGGGCTGGCCCTCGGTGAGCGCGACGACGGCGGTGGCGAGCCGGCTGGGCAGCCACACCGCGACCGCGTCGACGACACCGACGGCGGGCAGGAGCAGCAGCGCGCCGAGCGCGCCGAGGACCGTGGCGGTCTGGCTGCGGGTGAAGCCCGCGACGGCGGCGACGACGGCGAGGGCGAAGGCGAGGAACACCGCGCCGAGCAGCGTGCCGAGGAGCACCGGCCCGGCGGACAGCGCTCCGATGAGCGACTCGGTGAGCACCCAGGTGACCGCGGTGCCGAGTGCGAGCGCGACGGCCGACCCGAGCAGGGTGACGACGTAGGCCGGCAGCAGCAGCACGACGGGGCTCGAGACCTTCGTGCGCAGGAACGCCGAGAGCTCGGGCTTGGCGTCGAGGCTCAGCGCCCCGGCCGCGACGACGACCACCGCGAGGATCCCGAGCTGGGCGCCGTTGCTCACGAACTGGATGAGCCCGTCGACCGGCTGCGGTTCGGGAGCGACGATCGTCACCTCGCCACCGAAGCGCTCGATGATCTCGTTGAGGTAGCGCGCGCCGAGCGCGCCGAGGACCCCGAGGGAGGCGTAGACGCCGGCGAGCAGCAGCCACCGGTGGGTGCGCACGAGCCGCGCGCGCTCGAGCCGCCACAGGGTCATCGGGGGCCGCCGGTCCGTCGCGGTGGGGGCGCTCATGCCGTCAGCTCCAGGAACGCCGTCTCGAGGTCGGTCGCGGGGTTGAAGGCCACGAGGTGGGTGCCGGCCTCGGCGAGGAGCTGGGGGATCGCGCCCTCGGCGGCGGTGGCATCGGAGACGACGAGGCGGATGCGCCCCGGCGCCTGCTCACCGGCGTCCTCGACCCACGGCTGACGCGCGAGCGCCGCGACGAGCCCGTCGGCCGGTGGGCGCACCTGCAGCGCGTAGACGCTGCTCGTGCGCGCGAGCAGGTCGGTGAGCGGGCCCTGGAAGCGCAGCCGCCCATGGTCGATGACCCCGACGACGTCGGCGACCTGCTGGACGTCGGAGAGGATGTGGGTCGACAGGACGACGGTCTTGGTGTGCGCGAGCCGCCCGACGAGGTCGAGGACCTCGCGGCGACCGGAGGGGTCGAGCGCCGAGGACGGCTCGTCGAGCAGGAGGACCTCGGGGTCGCCGACGAGGCACGCGGCCAGGCCGAGGCGCTGGAGCATCCCGCGGGAGAACCCGCCGACCCGGCGCTCGACGACCTCACCGAGGCCGACCTCCTCGAGGACCTCGCCGGCCCTGGCCTGCGGCAGGTCGGGCGCGGTGAGGTGGCGGGCGAGGTCGACGACCTCCCATGCGGTCAACCACGGCTCGAACTGCGGGGTGTCGACGAGGACGCCGAGGGAGGTGCGGGGCACGGCGAGGTCGACGTGGCCCGACGTGGGCCGGCGCAGCCCGGCGAGGATCGACAGCATCGTCGTCTTGCCGGCGCCGTTGGGCCCGATGAGCCCGTAGATCACCCCGCGCGGGACCGCGAGGTCGACGGCGTCGAGCGCGACGGTCTCGCCGTAGGCCTTACCGAGGTCGCGGGTGGCCACCGCGAGCTCGCGGGTCTCGGCCGGTGCTGCGACCTGCCCCTCCCGTGGCCGCAGTGCCGGCGCCTCGGTCGCCGTGCCGCCCGATGGGCCCGCCGCCTCGTCGAGGGCCGCGCGCGCCTGCCCGCGCGGGACCCGACCGAGGACGATGTAGAGCAGCGCGCCGATGGGGAAGCTCACGAGGACGATGATGAGGGCCCACGCCCACTTCGGGAGCTGACGGACGTCGCTGCGCGCGAGGTCGACGAGCGCGGCGAGCATGCCGAGCAGCGCGAGCGCGCCGAGGACGAGGACGGCGACCGGCACCTCCTCACCGAGGATGTCCACGGACCTTGCCCCCTTCGCTCGTTGGCGTCCCGCGCGGCTCGGCGCCTGCCCCGCCGCTGGAAGGCGCATCATGCGCGCGCCCACGCGGCGTCATGCCATGGTCCTCCGGCAGTGCTCACCGGGGACCAAGGGCTCGACCGGCCCCCGCAGGCGCCCCCTCGGGCGCAGGCCCGGAGGCCGACTACACCGGCTGGGCCACCCACTGTTGGAGCTCGGGGTCGTCGAGCAGCGAGGTGATGTCCTGCTCGCAGAAGCGGTCGTGCACGCCGCAGCGACTGCCCAGGGCGCACACGACGCGGCCGTCGCGGTGCACGAGCGACACCTCGCAGGCGTTGCTGCACCCGGCGCACTGGAACGTGTGGGAGTCGAAGGCGGTCTCGGCCCTGCAGACGCTGAACCCGCCGCGGGCGTCGCGGCTGAGGGCGAGGAACGCCGCACCGAGCGCCCCGGAGACCCGCGGCTCGTCGTGGATCTCGACGTCCTGTCCGCAGAGCTCGGCGAAGGCGTCGGCCACGCCCTCGTTGAGCGCGACCGCACCGGTGAAGACGATCGGGCCGTCGAGCCGGCGGGAGCGGCAGACGTTGTTGAGGTAGTTCTGCGCCAGCGCCTGGCACATCCCCTTGACGATGCCGCTGGCGGGGTACCCCGCCTGCTGCTTGGAGACGATGTCGGACTCGGCGAAGACCCCGCAGCGTCCCGTGATGTTGACCCCGCACTGCGCCGACCGGGCGCAGGCGCCGAGGTCCTCGACGGCCAGGTCGAACTCCCGCGCCGCCGAGGACAGGAACGATCCCGTGCCGGCGGAGCAGATGCTGTTCATCCCGAACCAGACGGGGATGCCGCGGTCGTCCATGGAGATGAACTTGCTGTCCTGCCCGCCGATCTCGATGACCGACCGCACGTCGGAGCGGTGCAGCATGCAGCCGACGGCCTGGCAGCTGATCTCGTCGACCGCGAGCGGGGCGTCGACCAGCGCCGCCGCCAGCGTCCTGCCCGACCCGGTGGTGGCACCGCCGGTGACGGGGGTGTCGGGGTTGCGGGAGATGATCGCGGTCACCACCCGGCGGATCGCGCTCATCGGGTCACGCTGGTTGAACTCGTACTGCTGGTCGAGGATCTCGAGCGTCCCGCCGTCGAGGAGCACGGCCTTCGTCGAGGTGCTGCCGACGTCGAGGCCGAGCCAGGCGCCCCGACGACGGGCGCCGAGGAGGGCGTCGACCCCGCGATGGCGGAAGCGGACCATGTTCACGAGCGCCTCCGCGCGCGTGATGACGTTCTGCTCGCCGAACTGCTGATCGAAGACGAAGTGGTTGACGCTGATGCCGTAGTCGCCCGCCACCTCGTCGATGATCACCGAGGTCGTCGCCTCCGGCATGCACGGGAACGGCATGATGTGGACGACGCTGTCGAACCCGGCCAGCGCGTAGTAGATGGTCCAGACGATGCTCTCCTTGCCGTGCCCCCCCACGCCAGTCTTCGGCAGGTAGGGCTCGGCCTCCGTGAACGCACGGTGGAAGAGGTCGGCGTCGACGTCGGGCCGTTGCATCCCGCCAGCGCACCACTCGCCGATCTCCCGCCACATGCCGAGGTAGGCGAACCCGGCCGACCACTTGAGCCGGTGGCGCGTGCCGCGGCCGAGGGGCCCGTCGGCGGGCTCGAAGAGCTGGTGGAAGAGGAACTGCGACAAGGGCAGGGCGTTGTGGACGTAGGCGCCGGCGTCGCGTAGCCGCCGCACGAGGTCGAGGTTCGCGGCCGGCTCGAGGACGGTGTAGATCTCACCGCACACCCCCACCTTCGGGCGCCCCTCGGCCTCGGCCTGCTCGAGCCGCCGGGCCTGGGCCTGCATCAGCGGCAGGTCCGCGGCCCAAAGGCCGCGCAGGACGTGGCGCACGAGCCTCCGGGTCTGGCGGCGGCTGAACCCCGGGACGAGCTCCTCGAGCCAGCCGGTGAGGTCGAGCGGCTGCAGGGCGTCGACCTCGACCTTCGCCCCGAGCTGCCGCAGGATGCTGCGGTGCATGAGCCAGTAGGCCTTCTGGCGGCAGTCCCCGCAGTTGTCCCACTCGAGGACGCGGTCGACGCCGGCGTCCTGCAGGTCGAGGATGTTTCCGAGCATGATCTTCGCCGGCAGGCAGACGTTCTCGTCCATGTAGCCGCTGCCGCGCTCGACGGTCCGCCGCGTGATCGGCGGGGCGAGCTCGAGGTCGACGCCCTCGACGCCCTCCTCGGCGAGCGCCTCGTCGACGAGCCGCTTGAGCAGGGCGCTGTAGCGGCCCATGAGCGGGATCCCGATGCGGCTGCGGTGAGGGCTACCGGTGTCGCGTACCTCGGCCGGCTTCGCCATGTCCGAGCCCTCTCGCCGTGACGGCATGCCCGGATGCGGACCACGCCCACGCGGCGGTCACCGTGTGAGCACCCGTCGGCGGGGCGGTCAGGGGTCCTGGCCCGCTGCCGGGGATCGACGGCTTGGGCCGTTTAACGTACCCGGCTCCGGTGGGCCCTGACCAGCACGTGCGCTCACCGCTCAGTGTCGAAGCGCCGCTCCATCGCCGGGGCGCCGTCGGCGAGGTCGTGACCGAGGCGGGCGCCGGGGTCTCCTCGCTGGTGTTGCACGCCCACCGGCCGTTTCACCCGAGGCGGCTGCAGACGTTGCTCGAGACGCCCTTCGACGACGTGCTGCGCGGGCGTGGGATCGCGTGGCTGGCGAGCCGGCCGGAGCTCGCCCTGCGCTGCGACCACGCCGGGCCCACGCTCAGCCTCGAGCCCGACCGCATCTGGTCGACGACCGGGGAGCGCGGTCAGGCGCTCGAGCTGCTCGGCATCGACCTCGACGCTGGCGCGATCCACGAGGCGCTCGAGGCCGCCCTGCTGTCCGACGACGAGCTCGCCACCCCAGCGTCGTCATGGCGCGCACTGCACGAGACGTTCCCCGCGTGGGGGGCCGAGGCCGTCGCCGACCTCCCCTGCGCGACTCGATGAGCGAGGCCGCATGAAGGAGGACATCCACCCCCGCTACCGCCCCGTCGTCTTCGATGACGTCTCCGCGGCGGTGTCCTGGCTCATGCGCTCGACGATCGCCACCCACGCGACCACGACGTGGGAGGACGGCCGGGAGTACCCCTCGGCGAAGGTCGAGGTCTCGAGCGAGAGCCAACCCTGCTCCAGCGGCAGGATGAAGATCGTCGACACCGCCGGACGCGTCGAGCGGTTCGCCCGGCGCTCCGGCCGCGACGCCACGAAGGGCCGTCGCTGACCGGCAGTCACCGGCGGCTCACCGCCACTGTGCAGGAGAGGTGCCGTGGCGCAGGGGGCTTGCGGGTCCTTCGGCCCGGGTGAGGCACCCGGCCGGGGGAACACCTCACAGGTGGTATCGCCGTCGCTGCGCCACGACGTGCTCGAAGCCCGGGACCCCGAGGTCACGACACCCCGCGACGGTGACGGCGGCGCGGCGACGCGACGTGACCTCCGGGGCCCAGGCGCGAACGCGTGTGGGGGTGGGGTCATGGCAGGGCAGACGGTGGCGCCTGGCTGGTATCCCGATCCGTCGGGGATCCAGGGACGCCTGCGCTGGTGGGACGGCCAGCAGTGGGGCGAGGAGGTGCAGGAGCCCGTACCCGCCGGCACCGCGACGCAGCCGGCGGCTGAGGTCACCGGACCCGACATGGCGGCGGCCGCCGATGTCGAGCCCGCCGCGCCGGCAGAGCCCGGCCCGTCGAAGCTGAGGATGCTCGGCACGATCGCCATCGCGACGGTCGCGGCCGCCGCCGGCGTCGCCCTCGTGATCTTCTTCATGGGCTCGTAACCGCGAGGCGGACGGGCAGGCGCTAGGCCTCCTCGAGGTCACGTCGCCGGAAGGCGGCGATGCCCAGTGCTGCGAAGAGCGCGCCGATGAGCACCATGACGGCCGCCGCGGCGAGATCGGCGTCGGCCACCGGCACCTCGGCGAGGTGGCGGAAGGGGCTCACGTCGAGCAGCGCGTCGGGCAGGTCGAGCAGCGGCCCGACGAAGTCGAGCAAGTAGGCGCCGATGACGAGCGCGTAGGCCAGCGGCCCGGTCAGCCGCGGGAGGACGCCGAAGAGCAGGATCCCCAGCCCAAGCAACAGCAGCGCGGCGGGGACGAGGTTGAGCCCGGCCCGCAGCCCGGCCTTCCGCAGCAGTGGAGCCGTCTAGGCTGCTGAATGTGGGGTGTGACCTGCGGAAACGTCGCGTCGGCTAGGAACAGGGTGTGTCACTAGACCCGCCGGCGGGCGGGGCGCCGCGTCGTGTGGGGTGTGGCTAGGCGGCAGCCTCGCGGGTCAGGGTGATGTCGCTGATGGCGGGTGGTTCGGCGATGCCGAGGGTGTTGAGGATGCGCTGCTGCGCGGCGGTGGTCTCAGTCCGCCGGGTGACGGTGGCGGTGGGGCTCGTGAACGTGCCGAGGTGCATCTGCTCGAGCTCGTCACGCAGGTTGCGCCAGGTCTCACCGGTGCGGGTCTCAGCGATGCGGGTCAGCAGCAGCGCGAGCCAGCAGAGGATCACATGCGCGCGGATGCGGTCGGCGAGGCGGTGGTAGACCGGCCGCAGGTCGAGGGTGTGCTTCATCTCCCGCCAGCCGGCCTCGACCTCGGCGAGCTGCTTGTAGCCCAGCGCCACATCCTCAGGGGTGAGGCTGGGGTCGGAGGTGGCAAGCAGGTACTTGCCGTCAAGCTTGGCCTCGGCGTTGATGGCGGCCCGGTCGACGCGCAGCAGCCCGCCCTTGGTGACGCGCAGGTAGCGGTGCAGCCCCGGCTTGGTGCGCAGCTCCCCGCGCAGCTCCGCCCGCCTGGTCGGCGTGAGCTCGTCGCTGCCGGCGATCGCTTCGCCAAGCTGGGCGACGAGCCGGTCGCGGATCGCGGCGTCGCGGGTGGCCTGCTCGGGGTTGTGGCAGACGACGAACCGGTCGGAGGCCTCGGCGACGGTGACTTCCTTGACGCGCAGGTTGCCGGCGACCTCCTTGTAGCGGCCCTGCCGTGCCAGCGCGGTCTTGGCCTCAGCCGAGCCTGCCCGCAGCTTCTCCCCGAGGATGTAGTGCCCGCCCGCGCGCTGGAGGTAGCGGCGGTTGTCCTCGGAAGTGAACCCGCGGTCACCCACCCAGACCACGCGGGACAGGCCCCAGCCGCGCAGGTCGTTCTTGGCTTGGCGGATCAGCTCAGAGTCGCCGGTGCGCCCGGGCCAGGTCCAGGCGCGGATGGGGATCCCCTCGCGGGTGACCGCCAGGCCCACCACCACTTGGGGGAGATCGCTGCGGTGGTCCTTGGAGTTGCCGTGGCTACGGAACCCCGCCGGGAGTTTGCCGTCGGCGCGCGGCTCGGCGTCGGGATCGGGCGGGTCGGCCTCCTCGACCTCGAAGTAGGTCGAGGTCGTGTCGAAGAGGATCAGGTCGGTCTCAAGGTTGAGGAGGTTCGCGACCTGGGCGTAGACCTGCTCAGCGAGCGCCTCTTCGACCTCAAGGAGGACGTCCATCGCCCGGTAGCACGCAT
>PWFH01000098.1 GCA_003553795.1 Egibacter sp.
AGCCCGATCGCGATGGAGGAGGGGCTGCGCTTCGCGATCCGCGAGGGTGGCCGCACCGTGGGTGCGGGTCGGGTGACCACCATCCACAAGTAGACCGCCACCGGGCCGAACCCCCGGCCCGACGGGGCGGTACGGCGACGGCCCCCGGCGCCCAGCGCGCCGGGGGCACAGCGCTCGCAGGAGCAGAGAGAAGAAGACGATGGCAGACCAGAAGATCCGCATCCGGCTCAAGGCCTATGACCACGAGGTCATCGACGCCTCGGCGCGCAAGATCGTCGACACCGTCGAGCGCAGCGGCGCGCGCATCACTGGACCCGTCCCGCTGCCAACCGAGCGCAACGTGTACTGCGTCATCCGCTCGCCGCACAAGTACAAGGACTCGCGCGAGCACTTCGAGATGCGCACGCACAAGCGGCTCATCGACATCCACGAGCCCACCCAGAAGACGGTGGACTCCCTGATGCGCCTCGACCTGCCCGCCGGCGTCGACATCGAGATCAAGCTCTAGCGATCCGCTCGGCCCCCGGAAGGCGAGCCACGCGAAGAGGAAGCGAGACAGCACATGCCACGCAGAGGGATCTTGGGCACGAAGCTCGGGATGACCCAGGTGTTCGACGAGGACGCCCGGGTCGTGCCCGTGACCGTGCTGCGCGCCGGGCCGTGCCCCGTCGTGCAGGTCCGCACGCCGGAGCGCGACGGCTACGCCGCGGTGCAGCTCGGCTACGGGCAGGTGAAGCACGCGAACAAGCCCGAGGCCGGGCATGCCCGCGCCGCCGGCGTCGACGGCGCCCCCCGCCACCTCGTCGAGCTCGACCTGGACGGCGAGTGGAGCGAGGGCGACGTCGTCACCGTCGCGGACTTCGTCGAGGGCAGCCACGTCGACGTCACCGCGCGCAGCAAGGGCAAGGGCTTCACCGGTGTGATGAAGCGTCACGGCTTCGCCGGCACCGGCGCGAGCCACGGCGTGCACAAGGTGCACCGCATGCCCGGGGCGATCGGCGCCTGCGCCACCCCTGCGCGGGTCTTCCCCGGCACCCGGATGGCCGGGCGCGCCGGGGCCGAGCGCGTGACCGTGCAGAGCCTCGAGCTCGTCCGCGTCGACGCCGAGCGCAACCTCTTGCTCGTCAAGGGGGCCGTGCCCGGCTCCAACGGCGGGCTCGTCATCGTGCGCGAGGCCGCCAAGCGGCCCGTCCCCGCCGGAGGTGAGACCGCATGAGCGCGAGTGAGACCACGGCGCTGCGGGTCGACGTCGTCGACCTCGAGGGCGCGACGGTCGGCGAGGTCGACCTCGACCCGACGTGGTTCGGCGTCGAGCCCCACGTCGGCGTCGTGCACCAGGTCGTCACCGCCCAGCTCGCGGCCGCCCGCCGCGGGACGTCGAAGACGAAGACGCGCGCCGAGGTCCGCGGCGGCGGGCGCAAGCCCTGGCGCCAGAAGGGCACCGGCCGGGCCCGACAGGGCTCGATCCGCGCGCCCCACTGGGCCGGCGGCGGCATCGCCCACGGCCCCACCGGCGAGGAGAACCACACCAAGCGGGTGCCGAAGAAGCTCAAGCGGCGCGCGCTCGCCTCGGCGCTGTCGGACCGCGCCGCGACCGGCGCGGTGCAGGTCGTGCGCGGCCTCGCCTTCGACGAGCCCAAGACCAAGCGCGCCCTCGCGCTGCTGTCGGCGCTCGAGCTCGAGGAGGGCCGCGTGCTCGTCGTCCTCGACCGGCGCGACGAGGCCGTCGAGAAGAGCTTCCGCAACCTCGGCGGCGTGCACCTGCTCGCCGTCGACCAGCTCAACACCTACGACGTCGTCGTCAGCGACGTCGTCGTCTTCGCCGAGGAGGCGCTCGCCTTCGTCGGCACCGGCGCGCGCAGCGACCTCGCCGAGCGCGAGGCCGCTCGAGGAGGGCAGGAGCAGTGAAGCGCCCACACGACGTCATCATCTCCCCGGTCGTCAGCGAGAAGAGCTACGAGCTCCTCGACCAGGGCCGCTACACGTTCATCGTGCGCCCCGACGCGAACAAGACGGAGATCAAGCAGGCCGTCCAGCAGATCTTCAACGTCGAGGTCGCCGCGGTGAACACGCTCAACCGCAAGGGCAAGCGCAAGCGCTTCGGCCTGACCCAGGGCAAGCGCAAGGACACCAAGCGCGCGATCGTCACCCTCGCCGAGGGTGAGGAGATCGACATCTTCGACGCGGGTCTCTGAGGGACGAGGACCAGCCATGGCCAACCGCAGGTACAAGCCGACCACGCCGGGGCGGCGCGGGATGAGCGTCGCGGACTACCGCGAGCTCACGACCGACCGCCCGGAGAAGTCGCTGACGAAGCCCAACCCCAAGCACGCGGGCCGCAACGCCCACGGGCGCATCACGACGCGCCACCAGGGCGGCGGGCACAAGCGCAAGCTCCGCGAGATCGACTTCCGCCGGACCAAGGACGGGGTCCCCGCCAAGGTCGCCTCGATCGAGTACGACCCCAACCGCTCGGCCCACATCGCGCTGCTGCACTACGTCGACGGCGAGAAGCGCTACATCCTCGCCCCCGGCGGGCTCAAGGTGGGCCAGCGCGTCGAGTCGGGCGAGGGCGCGGACATCACCGTCGGCAACGCCCTGCCGCTGCGCAACATCCCGGTCGGCACGACGGTCCACGCCGTGGAGCTGCGCCCCGGTGGCGGCGCGAAGCTCGGCCGCAGCGCCGGCAACCGCATCCAGCTCCTCGCCAAGGAGGGCGGCAAGGCCGCGCTGCGCCTGCCGTCGGGTGAGATCCGCCAGGTGCAGGCCAGCTGCCGGGCCACCGTCGGCGCCGTCGGCAACGCCGAGCACGAGCTCGTCGCCGAGGGCAAGGCGGGCCGCAACCGCTGGCGCGGCAAGCGCCCGACGGTGCGCGGTGTCGTGATGAACCCCGTCGACCACCCGCTCGGTGGTGGCGAGGGCCGCTCCTCGGGTGGCCGCCACCCCACCAACCCCCAGGGCAAGCCCGAGGGCCGCACCCGCAAGCCGAAGAAGAAGAGCGATGCCGACATCATCCGTCGACGCGGCAAGCGCCGGCGCCGGTAGGAGGACGCGATGCCACGCAGCCTGAAGAAGGGGCCGTTCGTCGACCACCACCTCGAGAAGAAGGTGGTCGAGCAGAACGCCAAGGGCGAGAAGCGGGTCATCAAGACCTGGTCGCGCCGTTCGGAGATCTCCCCGGACATGGTCGGGCACACGATCGCCGTGCACGACGGGCGCAAGCACGTGCCCGTCTACGTCTCGGAGTCGATGGTCGGCCACAAGCTCGGCGAGTTCGCCCCGACCCGCGCGATCAAGTGGCGCGGCGCCGGCGAGAAGCAGCAGCTCAAGACGCGCCGCCGCTGAGCGGTCGGCGCCCGACGAGACCACCCACCCCCACCCACGCCACCGAGGCACCACCAGCGAGGAGTACCGGACCATGGAGGCCAAGGCCACGCTGCGCTACGCGCGGGTTGCGCCGTCGAAGGTGCGGCATGTCGCGCAGAACATCCGCGAGCTGCCGGTCGACGAGGCGCAGCGCGTGCTGCTGCTCGAGACCAAGGCGGTCGCGCGCGACCTCCGCAAGATCCTCGACTCGGCGGTCGCCAACGCGGAGCACAACCACGAGCTCGACCCCGACGACCTCTACGTCGCCGACGTCATCGTCAACGAGGGCCCCATCCTCAAGCGCTTCCGCCCGCGGGCGATGGGGCGAGCCACCCGCATCAACAAGCGCACGAGCCACATCACCGTGGTCGTCGCCGAGGCCGTCGAGGAGCCGGCGGCGGCCGCTCGGACCGCCGAGCCGGCGTCGGACGAGGAGTAGAGCAGTGGGACAGAAGATCCACCCGTACGGGTTCCGCCTCGGCGTCATCAAGGACCACACCTCACGGTGGTTCTCCGACACCGACTACGCGAGCTACGTCGCCGAGGACGACCGCATCCGCGAGTTCCTGCGCGAGCGCGTCCGCCACTCCGGCGTGAGCGACGTCATCATCGAGCGCACGCGCGAGCGGGTGACCGTCGACGTCTGGACGGCGCGCCCGGGCATCGTCATCGGCCGCCGCGGCGCCGAGGCCGACGCCATCCGTGGCCAGCTCGAGAAGATGACCGGCAAGTCGGTCAAGCTCAACATCAAGGAGATCAAGAACCCGGAGCTCGACGCGCAGGTCACCGCGCACAACGTCGCCGAGCAGCTCCGCGGCCGGGTGAGCTTCCGCCGCGCGATGCGCCGGGCGACGCAGAACGCGATGAAGGCCGGCGCCAAGGGCGTGCGCGTGCAGTGCTCCGGGCGCCTCGGCGGCGCGGAGATGAGCCGCACCGAGTGGTACCGCGAGGGTCAGGTGCCCCTGCACACCCTGCGCGCCGACGTCGACTACGGCCTCGACGAGGCCCGGACGACGTACGGCCGGATCGGGGTGAAGGTGTGGATCTACAAGGGTGAGATCCTGCCCGAGCAGCGCGCCGGGGGCCAGCCCGCCCAGGCCCCGCGCCCGCGGCGCCAGCCCGCCGCGGCGCCGACCGGCGCCGAGGCCGCCCCGAGCCCGCAGCAGCCCAGCCAGGCGCCGCCGGCCGAGCAGGCCGCGCCCGCCCCGACCGAGGCCCCCACCGAGGCCCCACCGGCCGCGCCGACGGCGCCGCCGGCCACCGCCGACGAGCCGATGCGGCCCGAGCCCCCGGCCGAGACCCCGCAGCCCGACGCCGAGCCCGGCGACGCCGACCCCGGCGCGCCCGGCCAGCAGGCGTAGGCCCGGCGCAGCCACGAGGAGCACCGACATGCTGTCCCCGAAGAAGGTCGTCCACCGCAAGCAGCACCGCGGCCGCATGCGCGGCAACGCCAAGGGCGGCACCGAGATCGCGTTCGGCGAGTACGGCCTGCAGGCCACGACGCGCGGTTGGATCTCCAACCGCCAGATCGAGGCCGCCCGTGTCGCGATGACGCGCTACATGAAGCGTGGCGGGAAGGTGTGGATCAACATCTTCCCCCAGAAGCCCTACACGAAGAAGCCCGCCGAGACCCGCATGGGCTCGGGCAAGGGCTCGCCGGAGGGCTGGGTCGCGGTGATCAAGCCTGGCCGCGTGATGTTCGAGGTCTCCGGCGTCTCCGAGGACGTCGCCCGCGAGGCCATGCGCCTGGCGAGCCACAAGCTGCCGGTGCAGACGCGCTTCGTGACCCGAGATGGAGAGTGAGGGGACCCACGTGAAGGCGAGCGAGATGAGAGACCTGAGCGACGCCGAGCTCGTCGAGCAGCACGACGAGCTCAAGGAAGAGCTCTTCAACCTCCGGTTCCAGATGGCCACCGGCCAGCTCGACAACCCGCGCCGGCTCGGCGAGGTGCGCCGCGACATCGCGCGCGTGCTCACCGTCCAGCGGGAGCGCGAGCTCACCGGTGCGCGCGCAGAGGGGAGCGATGCCCAGTGACGGCCACCGATGAGGCGACCCGCGGCGAGCGCAAGGTCCGCCAGGGCGTCGTCGTGAGCGACAAGATGGACAAGACCGTCGTCGTCGCCGTCGAGCGGCGCACGACCCACCCGCTCTACCACAAGATCGTGACGCTCAGCGAGCGCCTGCACGCCCACGACGAGACCAACGAGGTCGGGGTCGGCGACCGCGTCCGCATCGCCGAGACGCGCCCGCTGTCGAAGCGCAAGCGCTGGCGCGTCGTCGAGGTCGTCGAGCGCGCGAAGTAGCACCCGGCCGCGCACGGCGCGCCCACCCCGTCCACCACGAGCAAGCAAAGCGAGCGAGACGCGATGATCCAGCAAGAGTCCAGGCTCAAGGTCGCCGACAACACCGGCGCCCGGGAGGTCCTGACCATCCGTGTGCTCGGCGGGTCCGGCCGCCGCTACGCCTCCGTCGGCGACGAGATCGTCGCGACGGTCAAGCAGGCGATCCCCTCGTCGGGGGTGAAGAAGGGCGAGGTCGTCCGCGCGGTCATCGTGCGCACCCGCAAGGAGCGCCGTCGCGAGGACGGGACCTACATCCGCTTCGACGACAACGCCTGCGTGCTCATCAACCAGCAGGGCGCGCCCCGCGGCACCCGCATCTTCGGGCCGGTCGGGCGTGAGCTGCGGGCGAAGCGCTTCATGCGCATCGTCTCGCTCGCCCCGGAGGTGATCTAGGTGCAGCGCATCAGGAAGAACGACCAGGTCCGCGTCATCAAGGGCAAGGACAAGGGCGCCGAGGGGCGCGTCGTGCGCGTGTGGCCGGCTGAGGGCAAGGTCCTCGTCGAGGGCGTGAACGTCCAGACGAAGCACCGCCGCCTCCAGCGCTCGCGCAGCGGCGGCACCGAGGGCGGCATCATGCACGAGGAGGCCCCCATCGACGCCTCCAACGTCATGCTGCTCGACGGCAAGACCCCCACCCGGGTCCGCTTCGAGCAGGACAAGGACGGCAAGAAGAAGCGCATCGCCCGCAAGAGCGGCGAGGAGCTGTGAGCGACATGACGACGACCCAGACCTACGTCCCGCGGCTCAAGCAGCGGTACCAGGAGTCGATCCGCGGCGAGCTCAAGGACCGCCTCGAGCTCGCCAACGTCATGGAGGTCCCGACCTTCGAGAAGGTCGTGGTCAACATGGGCGTGGGCGACGCGATCACCGACGCCAAGGCGCTCGAGGGCGCGTTCCGCGACCTCGCGACGATCACCGGGCAGAAGCCCGCGCAGACCGTCGCGCGCAAGTCCATCGCCGGCTTCCGCATCCGCGCGGGCATGCCGATCGGCGCGAAGGTCACGCTGCGGGGCCACCGCATGTGGGACTTCCTCGACCGGCTCATGTCCGTCGCCCTGCCCCGTATCCGCGACTTCCGCGGCCTGCCGCCGAACGCCTTCGACGGCAACGGCAACTACACCTTCGGCGTGACCGAGCAGCTCATCTTCCCCGAGGTCGACTACGACGACATCGACGCCGTGCGGGGGATGGACATCGTCGTCGTCACGACCGCGACCCAGGACGCCCACGGCCGAGCCCTCCTCGAGGCCTTCGGCTGGCCGTTCGCCGACACCACCCCCAACGCCTAGCGCCCGCGCAGCGAGCCCAGAGGAGCGCCGAGGACCCATGGCCAAGAAGTCGATGATCGCGAAGGCCGCCCGCCAGCCGAAGTTCGACGTGCGCGGCTACACCCGCTGCAGCCGCTGCGGTCGGCCGCGATCGGTCTACCGCAAGTTCATGCTCTGCCGAGTGTGCTTCCGCGAGCTCGCCCACAAGGGCGAGCTGCCAGGCGTGCGCAAGGCGAGCTGGTAGCCCCAGACCGCGACACTGGATGACCGGAGGAAGTGCGGGGCGCGTCCCCGTAACCCCCGAGGAGCTGATGCCACGATGACGATGACCGACCCCCTGGGCGACATGCTCACGAGGATCCGCAACGCCAACACCGCCTACCGCGAGGAGCTCGCGATGCCCTCGTCGAAGCTCAAGGCGGCGGTGGCCGAGATCCTCACCGAGGAGGGCTACCTCAGGGACTACCTCGTCGAGCCGACGAAGCCGCAGGCCACGCTCAAGGTCGCGCTGAAGTACTCGCAGGAGCGGGAGCGGGCGATCTCCGGCGTGCGCCGGGTCTCCAAGCCCGGCCTGCGGGTCTACGCCAAGCGCAACGAGGTGCCACGCGTCCTCGGCGGACTCGGCATCGCCCTCATCTCGACGTCGCAGGGCCTCATGACCGACCGCGAGGCGCGCAGGCGTGGCGTCGGCGGCGAGGTCCTCGCCTACGTCTGGTAGCGGACCGGAGAGGAGCCACGACATGAGTCGCATCGGCAAGGAGCCGGTCACCGTCCCGGACGGCGTCGACGTCAGCGTCGCCGACGGGATCATCAGCGTGACCGGACCGAAGGGCACCCTCGAGCAGGACGTGCACCCGGCGATCACCATCACCGTCGAGGAGGGGCAGGTCGTCGTGACCCGTCCCGACGACGAGCGCGAGAACCGGGCCCTGCACGGCCTGACCCGGGCGCTCGTCGCGAACATGGTCCACGGGGTCACCCAGGGCTGGGAGCGCAAGCTCGAGATCGTCGGGGTCGGCTACCGGGCCACCAAGCAGGGCTCGGGCGTGCAGATCCAGGTCGGCTACAGCCACCCCGTCTACGTCGAGCCGCCCGAGGGCGTGACGATCGACGTGCCGGCCGCTACGCAGATCACCGTGAGCGGCACGAGCAAGCAGCAGGTCGGACAGGTGGCCGCCGACATCCGCGCCATCCGCAAGCCCGAGCCCTACAAGGGCAAGGGGATCCGCTACGCCGACGAGCACATCCGCCGCAAGTCCGGCAAGGCCGCCGGCGTCTAGCGCGAGCACGGGCGCCCGCGACGGGCCGAGCCGCGTCGCGAGGCCCACCGGGCCGAGAGCCAGGAGCAGCACACGATGAAGACGAAGACGAAGCGCGCCGCGCGCGATCGCCGGCACCAGCGCCTGCGGCGCCGCCTGCGCGGCACCCCCGAGCGCCCCCGGCTCGTGGTCTACCGCTCGAACACGAGCATCTACGCCCAGGTCGTCGACGACACCGCCGGGCGCACGCTCGTCGCCGCCTCGAGTCTCGAGGACGGCGTCGTGCCCGACGGCGATGGCAAGGTGGGGACCGCCAAGGGCGTCGGCAAGCTCGTGGGCGAGCGCGCGAAGGCCGCTGGCATCGAGGCCGTGGTCTTCGACCGCGGTGGCAACCGCTACCACGGGCGCGTCGCCGCGCTCGCCGATGGGGCCCGCGAAGCCGGGCTCGAGCTCTAGAGAGCACCCAGACGAGAGGGACGGCAACCATGGCAGCACCAAGTGGACGTGGAGGTCGCGGAGGCCGCGGCCGGGGGCGCGAGGAAGAGAAGAGCCCCTACGAGGAGAAGGTCGTCGCGATCAACCGCGTCGCGAAGGTCGTCAAGGGCGGCCGGCGCTTCTCCTTCACCGCGCTCGTCGTCGTGGGTGACCAGAAGGGCACCGTCGGCGTGGGCTACGGCAAGGCCAAGGAGGTCCCCGCGGCGATCCAGAAGGGCGTGGAGGAGGCGAAGAAGAGCTTCTTCACCGTCCCGATGATCCAGCGGACGATCGTGCACGAGGTCACCGCCCGCGACGGCGCGGGCTGGGTCGTGCTCAAGCCCGCCGCGCCCGGCACCGGCGTCATCGCCGGGGGGCCGATGCGCGCGGTGCTCGAGTCCGCCGGCATCGGCGACGTCCTCGCGAAGTCGCTCGGCAGCGCCAACCCCATCAACGTCGTGCACGCGACGGTGGCGGCGCTGAAGTCCCTGCGCGACCCCGCCGACGTCGCGCGGCTGCGCGAGCTCGAGCTCGAGGAGCTCCTGCCGAAGAAGATGCTCGAGAACATGAAGGCGCCGGCGCACGATGGCTGACCTCGAGATCACCCAGGTCCGCAGCGCGAGCGGCAAGCAGGTGGGCCAGCAGCGCACCCTGCGCGCCCTCGGCCTGCGCCGCGTGCGCCACACCGTGCGCCAGCCCGACCGGCCCGAGATCCGCGGCATGGTCGCCAAGGTCGCCCACCTCGTCGAGGTGCGCTACCCCGGCGGCGCCGAGGAGCTCGACCTCGAGCCGGGTCAGGAGCCCAAGGGCGAGGGCAACCCGCCCGCCGGCTCGTCGATCGGCGACGAGGAGTCCGCCGAGCTCGCCGAGGCGACCGAGGAGGCCGTCGCGGTCGGCTCGAGCGTCGACGACGCCGCCGACGTCATCGAGAACCCGCCCTCGCTGCAGACCACCGACGATCCGACCAAGCCGAAGCCTCGCGGTGGCGGCAGCCCCGACGACAGCGACGCCGAGGACGCTGGCGCCGCGAGCGAGGCCGCGCCCGCCGAGGACGAGGAGTCCTAGAGGAGCCCCGATGAAGATCCACCACCTCAAGCCGCCGCCCGGCGCGCACCGCGCGAAGACGCGCAAGGGGCGCGGGGAGGCCGCCGGCAAGGGCAAGACCGCCGGCCGCGGCACGAAGGGCACCGGCGCCCGCGGCACGGTGCCCGCGGGCTTCGAGGGCGGGCAGATGCCGCTGCAGCGACGCCTGCCCAAGCAGCCCGGGTTCACCAACCGCAACCGCGTCGTCTACCAGACCGTCAACGTCGGCCGCCTCGCCGAGGCCTTCGCCGACGGCGACACCGTCGACGCCGACGTGCTGCGCGCGCGGGGGCTCGTGCGCCGCGGCTCCGCGCCGGTCAAGGTCCTCGGCGACGGGGAGCTCGCCATCAAGCTCGACGTCACCGTCGATGCGGCGAGCGCCTCGGCGCGCGAGAAGATCGAGGCCGCCGGCGGATCGCTCACGACCACCCGCGCCTGACGCCGGCCGCGGCCCTGCGGCCAGGAGAGGACGTCGATGTTCCGCGCCTTCGCCAACGCCTTCAAGATCCCCGACCTGCGCGGGAAGATCCTGTTCACCCTCGCCATCATCACGGTGTACCGGCTGGGGGCCTACATCCCGACGCCGGGCGTCGACTACGGCGTGCTGCGCGCCGTCACCGAGGCGGGTGACCTCACCGGCCCCGCGCAGCTCATCAACCTCTTCAGCGGCGGGGCCTTCACGCAGCTGTCGGTGTTCGCGCTCGGCATCATGCCGTACATCACCGCGAGCATCATCATGCAGCTGCTCACCGTCGTCATCCCCAAGGTCGACGAGTGGAAGAAGGAGGGTGAGTCCGGGCAGAAGAAGATCAACCAGTGGACCCGCTACCTCACCGTCGTCCTCGCGATGCTGCAGTCGACGGGCCTGCTGATCTTCATCGAGTCCGGCCAGCTGCTCGGCACCGGCGCGCTGCCGCCCGGCACGAGCCTCATCGTCGACGACGGCTTCGCGCTGCGCGCGCTCATGATCCTCACGATGACCGCCGGTGTGGCCTTCATCATGTGGCTCGGCGAGCTCATCACCCAGCGCGGCGTCGGCAACGGGATGAGCCTCATCATCTTCTCGGCGATCGTCTCGGAGATGCCCGCGCAGGGCAACGCGATCCTCCTCAACGCCGGGGAGATCGCCTTCGCGATCACGATCCTCGTGGGGCTCCTGCTCATCATCGGCGTCGTCTTCGTCGAGCTCGGCCAGCGCCGCATCCCGGTGCAGTACGCCAAGCGCCAGGTCGGCCGCCGCACCTACGGGGGGACCTCGACGTACATCCCCCTCAAGGTCAACCAGTCCGGCGTCATCCCGATCATCTTCGCGTCGTCGCTGCTGTTCATCCCGTCGCTGCTGACCGGGGTGATCGACTCTCCCGGGTTCGTGTCCTTCGTCGACGCGAACCTCAACCCGCAGGACCCGCGGTTCGTCTTCATCGCCGTGTACTTCGCGCTGACGATGTTCTTCGCGTTCTTCTACACGTCGATCACGTTCAACCCGCAGGACGTCGCCGACAACATGAAGAAGTACGGCGGCTTCATCCCCGGCATCCGCCCGGGCCGTCCCACCGCGGAGTACCTCGACTACGTCCTCACCCGCATCACGACGGCGGGGTCGATCTACCTGTCGGTGCTCGCGATCATCCCGCTCATCGTCCTCGCGCAGGCGCAGCTGCCGTTCCCCTTCGGCGGCGCGATGCTCCTCATCGTCGTGGGCGTCGGGCTCAACACCCTGAAGCAGATCGAGAGCCAGCTACTGCAGCGCAACTACGAGGGATTCCTCCGCAACTAGGCGCAGGAGAGGAGAGACGGTGCGACTCGTCCTACTAGGCCCCCCAGGGGCGGGCAAGGGAACGCAGGCGGCGATCATCGCCGAGGCCCACGACATCCCCCATGTCGCGACAGGCGACATCTTCCGGGCCAACGTCCAGCAGGAGACCGCGCTGGGCACCGAGGCCAAGGCCTACATGGACCGCGGTGAGCTCGTCCCCGACGATGTCGTCATCGGCATGGTCCAGGACCGCCTCACCGAGGACGACGCCGCCGACGGCTTCCTCCTCGACGGCTTCCCCCGGACGGTGCCCCAGGCCGAGGCGTTCGAGGTCTGGCTGCAGGAGCGCGACTGGCCGCTCGACGCGGTCATCCGCTTCGTCGCCCCCGAGGAGGAGCTCATCGCCCGCCTCGAGAGCCGCCGCGAGATCGAGGGCCGCTCCGACGATGACAGCGAGGTCATCCGCAAGCGCCTCGTCGAGTACCGCTCGAAGACCGAGCCGCTCGAGGACTTCTACGAGGAGCGCGGGCTGCTGCGCGACGTCGAGGCCGTCGGCGAGATCGAGGAGGTCGGCCGGCGCACGCTCGACATGCTCGCGAGCCTGGAGCGCGCATGATCGTCCGCAAGTCCGCCTCCGAGCTCGCCACGATGGCCGAGACCGGGGCGCTCATCGCCGAGGTGCACGAGATGCTGCGCGATGCCCTCGAGCCGGGGATGAGCACCGCCGACCTCGACCGCATGGCCGAGGAGGCGATCCGCGCGCGCGGCGCGACGCCGTCGTTCAAGGGCTACCGGGGCTTCCCCGGGTCGCTGTGCACGTCGGTCAACGAGCAGATCGTCCACGGCATCCCCTCCGACGACGTCGTCCTGCGCGCCGGTGACCTCATCAAGATCGACGCCGGCTCGATCGTCGACGGCTACCACTCCGACAGCGCGGTCACGTGGATCGTCGGCGGGCCCGAGGCAGCGCCGCCAGCGGTGCGTGACCTCGTCGCGCGGACCCGCGCGGGGCTGTGGGCCGGCATCCTCGAGGCGCGGGCCGGCAACCGCGTCACCGACATCTCCGCCGCCGTGGAGGCACTCGCGCTGCCCCACGGCTACGGCGTCGTGCGCGAGTACGTCGGCCACGGCGTCGGCCGCGCCCTCCACGAGGACCCCCAGGTGCCGAACTACGGCCGCGCGGGGCGTGGGCCCAAGCTCGTCCCGGGCCTCGTCATCGCCATCGAGCCGATGTTCAACCTCGGCACCGCCGAGACCGCGGTCCTCGACGACGACTGGACGGTCGTCACCGGCGACGGGCAGGTCTCGGCGCACTGGGAGCACACCGTGGCGATCACCGAGGAGGGCCCGTGGGTCCTCACCGCGCGCTCCGACGAGCCGGCGCGACCCCTCGAGGACCTCGCGTCGGTGCCGGAGGCCACCCTGCTCGGGGTGGACGCCCAGGGGGTGCGCTGATATGCTCTCGTCTTGGTCTCCCCGCGAGCCGCTCCGTGTTCGCGTGCGCGGGACCGTTCATGCTGCCCCGTCCACCACGAGGAGCGCGCCGGTGTCGCCGCGCGCCGGGTCCGAGGAGTGCGAGCTGTGAAGGTGAAACCGTCCGTCAAGCGGATGTGCGAGCGGTGCCGGATCATCCGACGGCACGGCCGGGTCATGGTGATCTGCTCGAACCCGCGGCACAAGCAGCGACAGGGCTGAGGGGCAGGAGGCTTCCATGGCACGCATCGCAGGCGTCGACCTCCCGCGCGACAAGCGCGTCGAGATCGGCCTCACCTACATCTACGGCATCGGCCACACCCGTGCCCGCCAGACCGTCGTCGCCGCCGGCGTCGACCCGTCGGTGCGCGTGCGCGACCTTGACGACAACGACATCAAGGCCCTGCGCGACGTCATCGACGCGACGTTCAAGGTCGAGGGCGACCTGCGGCGCGAGATCGCGCAGAACATCAAGCGCAAGGTCGAGATCAACTGCTACCAGGGCATCCGCCACCGCCGTGGCCTGCCCGTGCGGGGCCAGCGCACGCACACCAACGCCCGGACCCGCAAGGGGCCCAAGCGCAGCGTCGGCGGCTCCGGCAAGGTCAAGAAGCGCAAGCACTGAGGGCGGCCGCCGCCGGCGTCGACGGGCCATCGCGCTCGTCGCCCCGCCGCCGGCAGCCCCCCTGACCGAGGTCCACCAGCACAACGCTCACGAGGACTGACATGGCGCAGCAGAAGCGGTCGACGGGCTCGAAGCGGGCCCGCAAGAAGGAGCGTCGGCAGGTCGCACACGGCCACGCCCACATCAAGAGCTCCTTCAACAACACGATCATCACGATCACCGACCCCCAGGGCAACGTGCTGACCTGGGGCTCGTCGGGTAACGCGGGCTTCAAGGGCAGCCGCAAGTCGACGCCCTTCGCCGCGCAGCTCGCCGCTGAGCAGGTGGCCAAGCGCGCCGCGGAGTTCGGCATGCGCAAGATCGACGTCTACGTCAAGGGCCCCGGCTCGGGGCGGGAGACGGCGATCCGCTCGCTCGCCGCCAACGGCCTCGAGGTCAACGGCATCAAGGACATCACCCCCATCCCGCACAACGGCTGCCGCCCGCCCAAGCGGCGCCGCGTCTGAGGAGCAGCGAGACGATATGGCGCGCTACACCGGACCTGACTGCAAGCTCTGCCGCCGCGAGCGGCAGAAGCTCTATCTCAAGGGCACCCGCTGCGAGGGGCCGAAGTGCGCGATCGAGAAGCGCCCCTACCCGCCGGGCGAGCACGGCCGCGGGCGCATCCGCGAGAGCGAGTACCTCCTGCAGTTGCGTGAGAAGCAGAAGGCGCGTCGGATCTACGGCGTCCTCGAGCGGCAGTTCCGCAACTACTACGACGAGGCGACCCGTCACTCCGGCCTGACCGGTGAGAACCTCCTCGTGCTGCTCGAGCGCCGCATCGACAACGTCGTCTACCGCGGCGGGCTCGCCCGCAGCCGCGACGAGGCCCGCCAGCTCGTGCGCCACCGCCACTTCCAGGTCAACGGGCGGACGGTCAACATCCCGTCGTACCGCCTGCGGCCCGGCGACGTCGTCACGCTGCGCGAGCGCTCGCGCAACATCACGCCCATCGTGGGCTCCCTCGAGATCATCGGGACGAAGACGATCCCGAGCTGGCTGTCGACCGACCAGTCGAAGCTGCAGATCTCCGTGCTCGACGTGCCCTCGCGCGGCCAGATCGACGTGCCGGTGCAGGAGCAGCTCATCGTCGAGCTGTACTCGAAGTAGCCCCACGCCGGCGTCGGCCCGCTGCGGCCACCCGCGACCCTGCAGAGAGAGGCGAGACCGAAGTGCTGATCGTCCAGCGCCCCACCATCATCGAAGAGCCCGTCACCGGGGGCCTGCGCTCGACGTTCTCCATCGAGCCCCTGGAGCCAGGGTTCGGCTACACCCTCGGCAACAGCCTGCGCCGCACGCTGCTGTCCTCGATCCCCGGCGCGGCGGTGACGAGCGTGCGCATCGAGGGCGTCCTCCACGAGTTCAGCTCCATCGAGGGCGTGAAGGAGGACGTCACCGACGTCATCCTCAACCTCAAGGACCTCGTCCTGCGCTGCCACGCCGACGAGCCGGTCGAGATCTTCCTCGGCGGTGAGGGCCCCGGTGAGATCACCGCGGACTTCATCACCGCCCCGAGCGAGGTGGAGATCCTCAACCGCGACCTCCACATCGCCACGCTCAACCGCAAGGGCCGCGTGGAGATGTACCTCACGGTCCAGCAGGGCCGCGGCTACGTCGCCGCCGAGCGCAACAAGACCGCAGACCAGCCGATCGGCGTCATCCCCATCGACTCGATCTACTCGCCCGTGCGCCGCGTCACCTACCGCGTCGAGGCCACCCGCGTCGAGCAGATGACGAACTACGACCGCCTCATCCTCGACGTCGAGAGCGACGGCTCGGTGACGCCCGGCGGGGCGCTCGCCTCGGCCGGCGCGACGCTGCAGGACCTCTTCGGGCTCTTCGGGGAGTTCGAGGAGGCCGGACCGGGCGGTCTCGCCATCGGCGAGGACACGAGCACGACCGGCCCGCAGTCCCCCAACCTCCTCCTGCCCATCGAGGACCTCGACCTCTCGGTCCGCAGCTACAACTGCCTCAAGCGCGAGGGCGTCTCGAGCGTCGGCGAGCTCGTGCAGAAGACCGAGCAGGACCTCCTCGACATCCGCAACTTCGGCCAGAAGTCCATCGAGGAGGTCAAGGACAAGCTCGTGGAGATGGGGCTGTCCCTCGCCGACTACGGCAGCCACAGCGGCTGACGCCCCCAAGGAGCCCGACATGCCCACGCCGAGGAAGGCGGGCCGCTTCGGCGGGTCCGCCGCCCACCACAACCGGATGATGGCCAACCTCGCCACCGAGCTCATCCGCCACGGCCGGATCCGCACGACCCACGCCAAGGCGAAGGCCGTCCAGCCGATCGCCGAGCGGATGATCACCTTCGGCAAGCGCGGCGACCTCCACGCCCGCCGCGAGGCCGGCAAGGTCGTGCGCGACGGCGACGTCCTGCACCACCTCTTCGCCGAGGTGGGGCCGGCGTTCGCCACCCGTGACGGCGGCTACACCCGCGTGCTCAAGCTCGGTCCCCGCGATGGCGACGCCGCGCCGATGGCGCTGCTCGAGCTCGTCGAGGACGTCGCCGGCGCCGGTGACGCCGCCTCCTCCGACGAGGCCGGCCGCCGCCGCTGGGGTCTGCGTCGTCGTGGCAGCGCGGCGGAGTCGGCCGCCCCGGCCGCGACGGCCACCGCCGCGCCGGAGGCCCCCGCCGCACCCGCCCCGACGCCGAGCGCCGAGGACGCGATCCCCGAGCCGGTCGAGGCCACCGACGACGAGGACGTCGAGACGCCGGAGGTCGACCCCGCCGACGTCGAGACCCGCTTCGCCGACGAGGACGCCGAGGCCGCGGACGCCGCCGACGAGGCCTCGTCGGCCGACGAGGACGACGCGCGCGGCTGACGTGGACGCCGCGGAGCGGCACGTCCGGGTCCGCATCGACCTCGCCTACGACGGCGGCGGCTTCCACGGCTTCGCCGCCCAGGCCGAGGACGTGCGCACCGTCGAGGGCGTGCTCGCCGCCGCGGTCGCCACGCTCGCTGGCGGCCCCGTCGAGCTCGCCGTCGCCGGTCGCACCGACAAGGGCGTGCACGCCCGCCATCAGGTCGTCCACGCCGACGTCCCCGCCGACTGCCGGCTCGTCGGCGACGTCGAGCGCGCGCGCGGGGCCCTCGACGGGATGTGCGGCCCCGAGATCGCCGTGTGGCGGGTCCGGGTCGTCGACGAGGGCTTCCACGCCCGCTTCAGCGCGACGGAGCGCCGCTACCGCTACCGCCTCTGCGACGCGGTCGCCCTCGACCCCCTCGAGCGGCACGCGACCTGGCACGTCGGCCCGCCCCGCCTCGACGAGGCGGCGATGGAGGCCGGGGGCGCCCACCTCCTCGGCGAGCACGACTTCGCCTCGTTCTGCCGCCGCGCCGGTGAGCAGCACCTCACCCGCCGGATCGACGAGCTGCGGGTGCGCCGTCAGCCTCACGGGATCGTCGAGGTCTCCCTCGCGGGCCCGGCGTTCTGCCACCAGATGGTCCGCTCCATCGTCGGCTGCCTCCTGCGGGTCGGTCGGGGCCACCGCGACCCCGACTGGGCGGCCGAGGTGCTCGCCGCGCGCGACCGCCAGGCCGTCGGGCAGGTCGCCCCGCCCCGCGGCCTCGTCCTCACCGGGGTGCGCTATGGCTGAGCGTGGCGGGTGGCCGCGCCCGCACGCCGGCGGCGATCGTCCGCGGCGCGGCATCCCCGCCGCGGAGTTGACCCGCGGGAGGGCGCGACGTAGCCTTGAGGATCGGCGTGCGGCGCGACGCCAACCGCGACGCGCCCGCTGCCGGCCCCGACCTTCCGTGAACGCCGAGACGATGTGAGCCCGCCGATGCGCACCTACAGCCCCCGTCCAACCGACATCGAACGCGCCTGGTACGTCGTCGACGCCAAGGGCGAGGTGCTCGGGCGGCTGTCCTCGCGCATCGCCCAGATCCTGCGCGGCAAGCACAAGCCGCAGTACGCCCCGCACGCCGACGTCGGCGACTTCGTCATCGTCGTCAACGCGGGCGAGATCGTGCTCACCGGATCGAAGGGCGAGCAGTCCCTCGCGCACCGCCACTCCGGCTACCCCGGTGGCCTCACGTCGGTGCCGTTCGCGCGGCTGCTCGCCGAGCGCCCCGAGCTGCTCGTCGAGCGCTCGGTCAAGGGCATGCTGCCGAGCACGACGCCCGGCCGCGCGGCCCTCTCGCGCTTGAAGGTCTACGGCGGTCCCGACCATCCCCACGAGGCGCAGCAGCCGCAGCCGCTGTCGCTGAGCTGACGTCGACGAGGACACGAGCACCCATGGCTGAGCGCATCTACACCGGCCGCCGCAAGAGCGCGGTGGCGCGGGCCCGTCTGCGTCCGGGGTCGGGCGCCTGGAAGATCAACAACCGTCCCCTCGAGGACTTCTTCCCCGTCGACACCCTCCAGGGTCTCGTGCGGGAGCCCTTCGAGGTGACCGACACCGTCGGCCGCTACGACGTCTTCGTGCGCGTGGGCGGCGGCGGCGTGAGCGGTCAGGCAGGGGCCGTGCGCCTCGCGATCGCCCGCGCCCTCGAGGGTGAGGACGGCGAGCACCGCCCGGCGCTCAAGCAGGCCGGCCTGCTCACCCGTGACCCCCGCGAGGTGGAGCGCAAGAAGTACGGCCTCAAGAAGGCGCGCAAGGCGCCGCAGTACTCCAAGCGCTGAGGCCGCGCGGCCGATGGGGCAGCTCTTCGGCACCGACGGCATCCGTGGGGTCGCCAACGTCGAGCTGACGCCCGAGCTCCTGCTCGGGCTCGGTCGCGCCGTCGTGCGCACCCTCAAGGAGTCGCGCAGCCCGCATCCGCGCGTTGCCGTCGGCCGTGACCCCCGTGCGTCGGGGGACATGCTCACCGCTGCGCTCATCGCCGGGATCACCTCGGCTGGGGGCGACGCCATCCCCCTCGGGGTGGTGCCGACGCCGGGTGTCGCGCTGCTCACCGGCGCCCACGGCGCGGACTCCGGCGCGGTGCTGTCGGCCTCGCACAACCCCGTCGGCGACAACGGCATCAAGTTCTTCGCCCACGACGGCTTCAAGCTCACCGACGCCGAGGAGGAGCGCGTCGAGGAGCTCCTGCAGCGCACCGACGAGGACCGCCCCACCGGCACGGCGATCGGCCGGGTGCGTGAGCCCGCGGACGCCCTCGGGCCCTACCTCGACCACCTCGTCGACGCCGCGGGCGGTCTGCGCTTCGACGGGCTGCGCGTCGTCGTCGACTGCGCCAACGGCGCGGCGAGCGCGGTCGCCCCGGAGGTGCTCGCCCGGCTCGGCGCGACGGTGCACGCCGTCCACGCCCGCCCCGACGGGGAGAACATCAACGCCGGCTGCGGCTCGACCCACCCCGAGGTCGTCGCGCGCGCGGTCGTCGAGGCCGGCGCCGACGTGGGCTTGAGCTTCGACGGCGACGCCGACCGGCTCATCGCTGCCGACCACCGGGGCAACGTCGTCGACGGCGACGCGATCCTCGCGATCCTCGCGGCCGACCTCCAGGCCGAGCGCGACCTGTCGACGGTCGTGACGACGGTGATGACGAACCTCGGCTTCAAGATCGGGATGCGCGAGCGCGGCATCGACGTCGTCGAGACGAAGGTCGGCGACCGCTACGTCCTCGAGGCGATGCGCGCCGGTGGCCACCTCCTCGGCGGCGAGCAGTCGGGCCACCTCATCCTCGCCGAGCACGCCACGACCGGCGACGGGGTGCTCTCCGGGGTGCGGCTGCTCGCGACGCTCGCGCGCACCGGGCGCAGCCTCGCCGAGCACGCCACCGTCATCGAGCGGCTCCCCCAGGTCCTCGTCAACGTCCGCGACGTCGACCGCGACCGCCTCGGCGAGGATGAGGTCCTCTGGAAGGTCATCACCGAGGAGGAGCATGCCCTCGGTGGGAGCGGCCGCGTCCTCGTGCGCGCCTCGGGCACCGAGCCCCTCGTGCGCGTCATGGTCGAGGCCGCCACCGAGGAGCGTGCGACGACCGTCGCCGAGCGCCTCGCCGACGTCGTCGCCGAGCGCCTGCGGCTCGGCTGAGCGCCTGAGCGCGTGCGGGGCGGCGTCCCCGCACGCGCCGTGGCCTCAGGTGATGAGGCGCAGGGTGAGCGGGTAGCGGTAGCGCTCGCCCGACGAAGCCTTCACCGCGGCGACGATGACGAGCACGAACCACGCGACGACGATCGCGAGACCGAGCGGCACGAGGACGAAGAGGCCGATGCCGACGGTGATGATGCTCAGCACGATCGCGAGCAGCACGAACGCGGCGCCGTAGATGAGCACGGAGAGGTTGAAGTTCACCGCCTCCTTGCCCTGGTCGTCGATGAACGGGTCGTCCTCGCGCTTGATGAGCCAGACGATGAGCGGTCCGAGGAACCACGGCAGGCCGAGGAAGGTGATGAACGCCGAGAGGTGCGCGCCGACCGCCCAGTTGCGCGCGGCCTGCCCCGGCGGGGGCCACGCGGGCTCGGCGGTCCCTCCGGCGACGCCGGCGCCACCGCCCGCGGCCGGCGCACCCGGGGCGCCGGGCCCACCCGGCGGCTGCGGGGGTGGCGCCTGACCGGACGGCGGCGCGACGCCTGAGGTCGGCGGCGTGCCGCCGGGCTGGCCCTCGCCCCCGCCCGGCGGCGGCCCCGGTGGCGGGGGAGGCGGCGGTGGCGGCGCTGGCGGCTCGCCGCCGGCCTGCTCGGGGCTGTCGCCTGAGGCCTGCTCGGGGCTGTCGCCTGAGGCCTGCTCGGGGCTGTCGCCGCCGGCCTGCTCGGGGCTGTCGCCGCCGGCGTCGGGAGCGTCGACGTCGGGCTCGTCGGCCCGACGCTCCTCGCCGTGCTCGTCGCGCTCGGGGTCGCTGCTCATCGGCGTGCCTCCCAGTCGGTGGTGGTCAGTCTAGGAGGCGCCGGGCCGTCTTCGAGGTGGCGTGCCGTACGATGCGGGGGTGCGCTCTGATGACCACGGCCGCGTCGTCGCCCTCGCCGGCGGGGTGGGCGCGGCCCGCTTCCTCCGCGGGCTCGTCGAGGTCGTCGACCCCACCGACCTCGTCGTCGTCGGCAACACCGGTGACGACCTCACCCGCCACGGCCTGCGCGTGTGTCCCGACCTCGACACCGTCTGCTACACCCTCGGCGGCGGCGTCCACCCCGAGCAAGGCTGGGGCCGGGCCGACGAGCGCTTCACCGTCGCCGACGAGCTCGCCGAGCGCTACGGCGAGGACCGGTGGTTCACCCTCGGCGACCGCGACCTCGCCACCCATCTCGTGCGCACCCGCATGCTCGCCGAGGGCGCGACGCTGTCGCAGGCCACCGCGACGATTGCCCGCGCCTGGGGCCTCGGCTTCCGCCTTCTGCCGATGAGCGACGACGACGTCACAACCCGCATCGTCGCCACCGACGGCCGCGACCTCCACTTCCAGGAGTGGTGGGTGCGCGAGCGCGCCGTCCCCGACGTCGCCGAGGTGCGCTTCGCCGGCGTCGAGCGCGCCCGGCCCGCCCCCG
>PWFH01000063.1 GCA_003553795.1 Egibacter sp.
CTCGCAGCGTGCGACCGCCGCCTGCACGATGCGCGCCTCGCGGGGTCGACGGCTCGTCGTCTCGGTGTCGAAGGCCAGGATCGGCCCCTCGTGCCAGCTCACGGTGCCTCCGGTCGGCGGGTCCTGCCCGTCGACCCTAGCGGCGCCCGCCGGCACGAGACGCGCTCCTGCCCGAGGCCTGTGGACCGTCCGGGCCTGGGCGGGTCAGGCCTGCCGCCCCGGCGGTGGTCCGCCGGCGACCTTGCGCCAGCCCGCGTCGGCGCCGCGACTCGCGACGAGCTGGGCGAGGCCGATGCCCACCGCGGTGGCGATCGTCCAGAGCAGCGCCGCGCCCCACGAGGTCGTCGAGTCCCCCGGGTCCTCGGGCGGATCGTCCTTCGTCGCGCCCTTCCAGGCGGCCTCGAGGCCCTTGCGGGCGACGAGCGCCGCACCGAAGCCGAGACCGGCCGCGCCGACCTTCCATACGACCTTCTGTACGCCACCTGCCACTTGGGATCGCACCTCTCCGTCGAGTCGTTCGAGATCTGCGCCGAGGCGCTCGCGTGCGGCGACGACCGCCGCGCGCTCGGCCGCGTGGGGCGCGTCGCTCATCGCTTTGCCAGCCGCTGCTTCGTCCACGCCACGTCCTCCCGGATCTGCTCGGTCGTCTGCGGGGCGCCGAGGCGCTCCTTCACCCACGCCTGGTCCTCGCTGGCCTGGGCCTTCGTCGTGTCGAGGCCGAAGGGCTTGCGCAGCTGACGCAGTCCCACGAGGGCGATGATGGCCCCGAGCAGCAGGAGCACGCCGGCGACGATGAGCGCCGCGGCCCAGCCCGGCACGACGAGGGCGAGGGCGAAGCCGGCGGCGATGAGCAGCCCCTGCACGCCCAGCCACGCGAGGACCGCGGTGACGACGAGCATGGCGATGCCGCTGGCCTTGGCCTTCGCCCCGGCGGCGAGCTCGGCCTTCGCGAGGTCGATCTCGGCGCGCACGAGACCGGAGACCGACTCCGACACGGCCTTGGCCGCCGCGCCGACACCCTCCTGCGCGACCTGCTCGCCTTCCTGTGCTGCGCTCATCGCTCCTCCTCGCGAGCGGACCGTTCGACGGCGGATGCCGCCCCGGGCATCGCCCTTACCTACCCGGCGCTCCGACGGCCGACACAGGGCCGGCGGTGCCCACGTGGAGGGTCAGACGTCCCGCCATCGCAAATCGCCTCCCCATTCTCGGGTCGGGCGTCGTACTCTAGGCCGTGCGGCCACGGTCGGGCGGAGCGTCGCTCCCGCTCGGCCTGGCTCCCGCCGCCGGCGGCGATTGCGCGGCCGGCCGACGATGATCGGTGACCGAGGTTGAGCGTGAGCGTAGCGCGGCGCCGCAGCCCCGTGCGCGGGGTCGGTGCGCCCTCCCGACGGCGGCTGGTGGCCTCGCTCGGGAGCGCGTGCGCGCAGAAAGGCTGGTGACTGCCGTCGTGGCTCAGATCGTCGAGGAGATGCCGCTGCACGACCACGTGCAGCTCTACCTCCGGGAGATGGCCCGCACGGCCCTCCTGACCGCAGAGGAGGAGGTGGATCTCGCCAAGCGCTACGAGGCCGGGCTGGAGGCCGAGCGGCTGCTGGCCGAGCGCGGCAAGGCGACCCCGACGAGACGGCGGCAGCTCAACCAGGTCGACCGCGACGGCAAGCGCGCCAAGGAGCGCCTCGTGCAGGCGAACCTGCGCCTCGTCGTGAGCGTCGCCAAGCGCTACCAGGGCCAAGGCCTGCCGCTGCTCGACCTCATCCAGGAGGGCAACCTCGGCCTGCTGCGCGCCGTCGAGAAGTTCGACTACCGCCGTGGCTACAAGTTCTCGACCTACGCGACGTGGTGGATCCGCCAGGCCGTCGGCCGCGGCGTCGCCGACAAGGGCCGGACGATCCGCCTGCCGGTCCACATGATGGAGCGGGTGCGACGGGCGCTGTCGATGCAGCGCGACCTCGCCGAGGCCCTCGGCCGTGAGCCCGCGCTCGAGGAGCTCGCCGAGGAGCTCGGTGAGGACCCCGACACCGTCGAGGAGCTCCTGACCTACGCCCGCACCCCGACCTCGCTGGAGACCCCCGTCGGTGAGGACGGCGACGCCGAGCTCGGCGACTTCATCGAGGACCGCAACGCCGACGACCCCCTCGAGGTCGCCGCGAAGGGCCTGGCCCGCCAGGAGCTCCTCGACGTCGTCGCCGGGCTGCCCGAGCGGGAGCGGATCATCCTCGAGCTGCGCTTCGGCCTGCTCGACGGGGAGGCCCGGACCCTCGACGACGTCGGTCGCTACTTCGGGCTGACCCGCGAGCGCATCCGCCAGCTCGAGGCCCGGGCGCTGTCGAAGCTGCGCCACCCCTCGCGGGGCCGCGCGCTGTCGGACACCGCGGCGTAGGTGTCACGCGGGGCCGGTCCGCCCGCGGGGCGGTGCGGCCCCGAGGGCGCGGCGCGCCGATCGCGGTGGCGCGGGCCGGTGTAGGCTCCACGGCGATGTTGCGCTGGGGAATCCTCGGACCGGGAGCGGTCGCGGCTGCCAAGCTCGCGCCGGCGATGCTCACTGTCGGTCACGACCTCGCCGCGGTCGGCTCGCGCTCGCGCACCCGAGCGCAGAGCTTCGCGGCCAGTCACGGCTTCCGGCGCGCCCGGGGCTCCTACCGTGAGGTCGTCGAGGCCGAGGACGTCGACGCGGTCTACATCGCCCTACCCAACGACCTCCACGAGCCCTGGGCCGTCGCCGCGCTCGAGGCGGGCAAGCACGTGCTCTGCGAGAAGCCGCTCGCCCTCGACGCCGCGGCCGCCCAGCGCATGGCCGCGGCCTCCGCGCGCAGCGGGAAGGTGCTCATGGAGGCCGTGATGGCGCGCTTCCACCCGCGCACCGACGCCTGGCTGCAGACCCTCGCCGAGGGCGTCATCGGGCCGGTGCAGACCATCCACGCGGCGTTCGGCACGATCATGGGCGACGCGTTGAACTACCGCGCGCGTCCGGAGCAGGGCGGGGGCGCCCTCCTCGACCTCGGGATCTACGGCGTGGCGGCCAGCCGCTGGTGCACCGGCGAGGAGCCCGAGGGCGTCGCGGCGCTGCGTCGACGCTGGGACAGCGGCGTCGACGGCGCGACTGCGGCGGTGCTCGCCTTCCCCGGAGGCGCGCTCGCGACGATCGCCGCGTCCTTCGACACCGCCCGCCACGACCTCCTCACCATCGCCGGGCCCCGCGGCACCCTCGAGGTGCCGCAGGCCTTCACCGCCAGCGACGACGTCGAGGCCGCGCTCCTGCGCGACGGGCGGGCCATCGGTGCGTGGCGCGCCAACCCCTACGAGCGGATGCTCGAGCACTTCGCCGCGGTCTGCGGGGGTGCGCCGCCGCTGCTGCCCGTCGAGGACGCGCTCGCCAGCGCAGCCGTGCTCGACCGCATCGCCGCCGCCGCGGCGCGCTGAGGGCCACCCGCCAGCAGCGGGCCGGGGGATCCCGGCTCCGGCGGCCGCCGGCGTCTCAGCGCGGCGGTGAGAGCCGGCGGGCCGGGCCGCGGGGATCCGGGGCTGCCGGTTCGGGCTCCCAGGCCACCGCCTCGGCGTGGGAGTCGAACCGCGCCGTGGGGTCGGGCTTGACGAGACGGAACCCCGCCGCGGTCTCCATCTCCTCGAGCCCAGCGCGCAGCCGGCGGCACACGGCGTTGACGAGCCACAGCGGCTCGCGCACCTGGACGCTGCCCGCCCACGCGCAGAGCTGCTCCATGACGTCCCAGGCCAGCGCCCGCGGGAAGGTCCCCGTGACCTCGCAGACGTCGGGATCGGACTCGAGTCGGGCCGGCGGTGCCCCGCTCGTGCCGAACATCCCGCGCTCGTGGATGATCGTCGCGAGGTCCGCGGGGACGTGGACGACGAGCTCGTCGCGCACGAGCGCGCAGGCCTCCGGGTCGGGATCGGCCCGGTCGGGGAGCGGCTCGACCTCGATGATGCGCTCGAGGACGAGCTGGCGATCGACGCCGTGGCGCCGTCCGTCGCCGTCGACCTCCACGCAGACCGCCTTGACGACCCCGCCGAGCGAGACGTACTCGAGGGGCACGACCTCGAGGACGCGCTTGAGGCGGGTGTTGCGGGAGTCGTAGCGCAGCCGCACCGGGCGGCGCTCCTCGAGTGCGGAGTGGAACCGCTCGAGCATCGCGAGGCGGGCCACCGGTGCGGCCGCCCCTGGCGGCGAGGTGGCGTCGAGGCCCGGCAGCACCTCGCCGAGCGCGCGGGTCGCGGCCGCGGCCATCGGCGTGTCGAGCTGGGCGAGCATCGCCTTGGCGAAGCCGATCGCGCGCACCTGGGCATCGTCGAGCGTGGGCAGCGGCGCGTCGAGCCAGTGCCGCCCGGCCTGGGACCGCAGGTCGAGCCCTCCGCGACCGGCGCCGCGGCCGCCGCCACGCAGCTCGCGCAGCCGGTTCTCGAGGTCGGAGGCCCCCACCCAGCCGACGGTGCGCAGCGCCGCGAGCAGCTCGGCGGTCGTCGCCGGGCCCGCAGCGAGCCGACGCAGCAGGGCGAGGCGCTGCGCCTCGCCGAGCCCCGAGTCCGGGCGCGGGTGCGCGGCGACGTAGGCGCCGGCCTCCTCGCGCCAGGTCTCGTCGTCACCGCTGGGCTGCCCGCTGGCGTCGGCCCAGGCGGCGAGGTCGCGCGCATCGACCGCCTTGCCGCCCTCCAAGGGTCGGACCCCGGCCGCCATGCCCGGCCTTTCGTCAGATCTGACGGCTACCCCCGGACATCATGCCACCACCGACACCGGAGGAGGTTGGTCATGAGGCTCGCGAGGAGGATCGAGATGCCCCCACCGGAGGAGCGGCGCTTCCGGGACCACGGGGAGACGCCGGTCAGGCCGCGCCGTGGAGCCTGGCGCACACGGGGCCGCCGGCCCTCTCGGGGTCCCGGCGGCGAGGTCCACTGGTGGGAGCGCCCCGCCCCCGCCGGCGACGAGGCGCTCTGGGCCGCCGTCGTGCGCTGCCACGAGGCGCTGCGGGCGGCGGGACTCACGGTCACCGACCTCGAGTCGCGGTTGGCCGTGACCGCGCGCCCCCTGCGACGCGAGACGCTCTCGCGCATCCTCAACGGCCGGCAGCACACCACGTGGGAGACCGTCGAGCTGCTCGCCGAGGTCCTCGGCGCCGACCTCGACGAGGGGGGTTCGGCGCAGTGAGGCGCCGCGCGGGCCCTGCAGGCGGCACCTCGCCCGGGCGCTCAGGCCTCACCGGTCCAGGCTCGCCGCAGCGCCCGCGGCAGTCCCCACGCGCCGAGCGCGGTGAGGCGCCGGTCGTCGTCGAGGGCGCCCACGGCCATGAGCAGGCCGCCGACGAGCGCGAGCCCTTGGCGCAGGGTCGCCTCGTCGTCGGGGTCGAGGTCGGACTCCTCGACCTCGGGGCACTGGCTGATGAGGTGGTGCAGTGAGGGCGCGTCGGCCGCCGCGCCCTGCCCGAGGCGCACGAGCTCGATGACCGCGCCGGCCCAGTCGGCATGCTCGATGGCCTGCCAGGCCTCCCTCGAGACCTCGTCGAGGCTCGTCTCGCCCTGGGGCTCGACGATCGCGGCCACCGCGTCGAGCCAGAGGTCGACCTCGCCGTCGTCGGGGTCGAGGTCGGCGGCCTCGGCGACGATCGCGAGTCCGGCGTGGCCGGCGGGCTCGCGCAGCGCCGCCGCGGCGTCGGCGAGCTCGGGCGGGGGCGGTGCGTCGTCGACGCGCAGGGCGTTGGCGACGACCTCCCAGGCCTCCGCGGGGTCGAGGTCGTCCTCGTCGTCCTCGCCGGAGCGCTCCCGGCCGTACTGGTCGGGGATCGTGCCCCAGCCGAAGACCGGCACGACGCCGTCGGGCTCGTCCTCGGGGTCGAGGTCGAGCCCGACCTCGGTGACCTCGCAGACGTGCTCCCACTCCTCCCCGAGGTCGAAGACGTAGGTGAAGCGGTCCCCCGCCTCGACGTCGAGATCGGAGAGCGTCGTCTCCTCGCTGTCCTCGGCGTCGTCGGCGGGCTCGGGGCTCGGCATGAAGCGCCGGTCGCCGACGGCGAACTCGTGGAGGTGGCCGAGGTCCCAGCGGCCGAAGCCGGTGTCGATCGCCTCGGCGAGGTCGGCGAGGGTGTGCTCGACGTGGCAGAGCATGACCCGGCCCGGCGCAGGGGAGAGGCGCACGGCATGGTTGCCCGTGAGCGTGACCTCGACGTGTAGCCAGTCAGACACCGCAACGCTCCTCCGCAGGCGGACGGTCACGCTAGCGGTTAGCCGCGCCCGCTGCCAGGGACCGACGGCCCGCTACGCTGCCGCTGCCGAGGACCCGATGGCCAGGCTGGGAGGCGCGATGGAGGAGCCGGTGCGCGCGGCGGGAGCGGTGCTCTGGCGAGCCGACGACGGCGGTCCGCGCATCGCCGTCGTGCACCGCCCCAAGTACGACGACTGGTCGCTGCCCAAGGGCAAGCTCGACGAGGGCGAGACCGAGCTCGACGCCGCGCGGCGCGAGGTCGCTGAGGAGACCGGCTACGACGTCGAGCTCGGCGACGAGCTCGGGGAGGTGCGCTACCCGATCCGCACCCCACGAGGGCCCCGCGAGAAGACCGTCCGCTTCTGGGCGATGCGCGCGGTCGGTGGGACCTTCAGCTCCGATGCCGAGGTCGACGAGCTGCGCTGGCTGCCGCCCGGCAAGGCCCGGGAGCTGCTGTCCTACAACCGCGATCGCGAGGTGCTCGACCGCTTCCTCGACGCCCAACGCCGGTGACCCGCACTCCGGCGAGGACGCCCGCTCGGCCGCGGGATCTCTCCCTCCACAGCGTCGCAGTGGTTGGCCGCCGGGGACGGTGGGCGCTGTGGCACGGTCTCGGTCATGGACGAGCGCGTGCGGGGGGACGGCTCATGGATAGCCGGCCGGCCCCGGGGGGGCGTGCCCGGGCCCTCGGCGGTGCAGGCCTTGCCCACGAGGGTCGCCGAGGCCCTCTCTGCGGAGGACGGGTCGCGGCGGGGGATCATCGCGGCGATCGAGGACCTCCTCGACGCCCTCGCCGACCTGCTCGACCGGGGAGGCGGTGCCTGCCCCCGGGCGCCCTACCCCTCTGAGTCCTCCGCGCCCTCGTCATCGTCGCCGTCGCCGCGCAGCACTCTCACCGAGCCGATCCCGGTGTCGACGACGATGTCGAGGCGGTCCTCGGCGTCCTCCCAGCCTGGGCTCGTGTAGACGTCGCCGCTGCGCACGAACGCGTCATCCACGGTCGCCGCGCCGATCCCGGTGTCGATGGCGATGCGGGCGGCGATCCCGTCGGGGATGCGCACCACCGACTCGCCGATGCCACCATCGATGCGCACCCTCGGCCGTCCGCTGTCGGGCAGGCGCACGACGGTGCGCCCCACGCCGACGTCGACGCGCGCCTCCTCGAGCTCGAGGCGGCTCAGGTCGAGCTCAGCCTCGCCGACGCCCGTAGAGACGCGCAGGGCCACGGGGACCTCGTCGGTGATCGCGAGGGTCCACGGCTCGACGAGCGTCGGGTTGACGCCGAGCCGGAACCACCGCCCCTCGGCGGCGACGCGCACGAGCGCGAGATCTCCGCGCTCGCCGCCGGTGGCGACGAGCCGCTGGCCGCGCCCGAGCCCGACCGTGCCGCTCACCGCCTCGCCGGAGGCCGCACCGTCGATGAGCTCGAGCCTGCCGGCGCCCACCTCGATCTCGACGTCGGCGCGGTCCGCGCCACCGAGCGCGATGCCCACGTCGCCGCTGCGCCCGCGCAACGGCTGGTCGCGCTCGCTCATCGCCCAGCCACCGACCGCCAAGGCGACGATCGTCGTCACGGCGACGACGCCCCGACCGAGGCGCGCCTCGCGCGGCAACAGCAGGCTCACCCCCACGGCCACGAGGACGATCGGCCATAGCTCGACCATGCCGAGCCAGGTGCTCGCACCGATGACGTCGAGGTTGGTGAGCAGCAGGAGCACCCCGAGGGCGACGAGGAGCAGCGGACCGATCATGCCTGTCCACCGCCCGCGGTCCTGCCGGCGAGCAACAGCACGCCGACGCCGATGAGCACGAGCGGAGCGATGACCGACCACGCGAGGTCGGGCACGAGTCCGATCTGCCGGGCGAGCAGCCACAGGCCGATCGCGGTGATGCCCCCACCGATGGCCTGGCGCGCGCGGCTGGCGCGGCGCTCGTCGTCGTCCTCCTCGGCGGTGGTGCTCGCAGCGGCCGGCGCCCCGTAGGGCGGCGTGGCCAGCGGTGTCGTCGGCGGATCGGCGTCGACGGGTCGCGGCGGCCGGCGGCCCGCGTCGCTGGGCAACACGACCATGAGGATGGCGTAGGCGAGCGCGCCGACGAGGTTGGCGAACGTCAACGCGACGAAGGCGACGCGCACGAGCGTCGCATCGACGCCGAGCCAGTCGGCGATGCCGCCGGCCACCCCGGCGATCATGCGGTCGTCGGTGCTGCGCTCGAGCGGTTTGGCTCTCACGGGTGCTCCTCAGCCCCCACCCGTGGCCCGTCACCGGGATGGGCGAGGCCCTGCGCAAGACGGTGCTGCTGCGCGCTTGCCGGTGCGGTGCTCGGGCGGGCGGTCACTCGAGATCGCGCTTGAGGAGGTCCATGAGCAGGCAATCGTGCCAAATGCCGTCCTCGGAGCGCTCGTACTCGCGCATCACCCCCACTGGACGGAAGCCGACCCGCTCGTAGGTGCGGATCGCCTTACGGTTCTCCGCCGCCGGGTCGATGGCGAGACGGTGGTGCCCGCGGTCGTGGATGAGGTGACGGGCGAGGGTGCGCACGGCATCGGTGCCGAGGCCACGGCCGTGGTAGGCGGGGTCGAGGAAGACGTCCATCGAGGCGTGCCGGTAGTCCGGCGCGGGTTCCTCGACGTACTGGATCGACCCGGCGACCTCGCCGTCGACGACGACGGCGAACACCGCGGTGTCGGGCGCGGCGAGCAGCTCCCGACGAACGCGCTCGGCATCGCCGTAGCGTGGCCACCATCGGGCGACCTCGGGCTCGGACAGGATCTTCGCGAGTTGGTCGACGTCCTCGGACGTGACCGGGCGTAGCGTGACCTGGGTGCCATGCAAGATGGTCATCGGACTCCTCCGTCATCCCCTATGGTGCCAGACCGCTCCTGCCCGTACCCGATCCGAGGGCTCCTGGATGCGCCACGTGTTCTTCGATCTCATGGGCACGGTCCTCGCCGACCCCTATCGGGAGGCGCTGCAGGCCGCGACGGGCCTTGGCCCCGAGCACCTGGCCGAGAGCCGGGACCCCTCCGCCTGGCCGGCGTTCGAGCGGGGGGCGATCGACGAGGACGCCTTCGCCGAGCGCTTCTTCCTCGACGGGACGCGGCTCGACCTCGCGACGTTCCACCGGGTGCGCCGCGCGGGCTACCGCTACCTTCCCGGCATGCGCGAGCTGCTCGACGAGCTCGTCGACGTCGCCACGCTGCACGTCGCCTCGAACTACCCCGCCTGGATCGACGAGCTGCGTGTGCGGTTCGACTTCGACGCCCGCTTCACCGCGGTGTGGGCGAGCTGCCACCTCGGCGTGCGCAAGCCGGACCTGGCGTTCTACGAGGCGCTGCTCGCGCGCACGGGGATCCCGTCGCACGAGGGCCTCTTCGTCGATGACCGCGAGGTCAACTGCGTCGCCGCCGAGCAGGCCGGGCTGTCCGCCCACCGCTTCTCAGGCGTCGGTGATCTGCGGCGACGTCTGCGTGCGGAGGGGCTGATCGCGGGCTAGCGCCGAGCGGGCCGCGCGCTACGCTGCCGCGCGAGCAGCGACGAGGAGGCGGGAGTGCGAACCCACGAGCTCGCGGTCATCGGCGGCGACGGCGTCGGCCCGGAGGTGACCGCTGCGGCGCTGACCGCCGCGCGTGCCGCCGGTCAGCGCTTCGGCTTCACCCTCGACACCGAGGAGTACGACCTCGGCGGCGAGCGCTACCTCGCCACCGGCGAGGTGCTGCCTGCCAGCGTCCTGGAGGAGTTGCGCCGCGCCGACGCGATCCTGCTCGGGGCCATCGGCACGCCGGCCGTGCCTCCGGGGGTGCTCGAGCGGGGTCTGCTGCTCAAGCTGCGCTTCGACTTCGACCTCTACATCAATCTCCGGCCGGTGCAGCTCCTGCCGGGGGTTCCGAGCCCGATCGCGGGTCTCGAGCCCGACGACTGCGACCTCCTCGGCGTGCGGGAGAACACCGAGGGGCTCTACGCCGGGGCGGGCGGGCAGCTCTACCGCGGCACCCCCTACGAGGTCGCCACGCAGGAGTCGCTCAACACCCGTCGCGGGGTGGAGCGCTGCGTGCGCTTCGCGGCCGAGCGCGCCGTCGCCCGCGACGGCCACCTCACCCTGTGCCACAAGACGAACGTCCTCACCTACGCCGGCGACCTCTGGCAGCGCGTCGTCGACGAGGTCGCCGCGGAGCACCCGGGCCTGCAGGTCGACTACGTCCACGTCGACGCGATGTGCCTCTACCTCGTCGACGACCCCGGGCGCTTCGACGTCGTCGTCACCGACAACCTCTTCGGCGACATCGTCACCGACCTCGGCGCGGCGGTGCAGGGCGGGCTCGGGCTCGCCGCGAGCGGCAACCTCAACCCCACCGGCACCGCTCCGAGCATGTTCGAGCCGGTCCACGGCTCGGCTCCGGACATCGCCGGCAAGGGCTGGGCCAATCCGGTCGCTGCGGTGCTGTCGGCCGCGCTGTGCCTCGAGCACCTCGGCGAGGCCGAGGCCGCCGCTGCGCTCGAGGCCGCCGCCGGCGCGGTCCTGCCGCGTCTCGGCGCCATGGGCGGCCCCGGGATGGGATACTCCACCGCCGAGATCGGCGAGGTCATCGCCGCGGAGATCGCTGACGGCTAGCCGCCGCGGCCACCCCACGCCGCCTGACCGCGGCCCCTTGAGAGGAGCGTCATGCCCATCGAGTCCGTCGGCGAGATCTGGATGGACGGGGAGTTCGTGCCGTGGGACGAGGCCACCGTGCATGTCCTCACCCCCACGCTGCACTACGGCTGGGGCGTCTTCGAGGGCATCCGCGCCTACGAGACCTCCCGCGGCCCAGCGGTGTTCGCCCACCGGGCGCACTACGAGCGGCTGCACCGCTCCGCGCGGATCCTCCAGCTCGACGTGCCCTTCCGTGTCGAGGAGCTCATGGACGCCACCCGCGAGCTCGTGCGGCGCTCGGGGCTGAGCTCCTGCTACATCCGACCGCTCGTCTACCTCGGCTACGGCGAGATGGGCCTCAACCCCCTGCCGAGCGCGACCCGTGTGGCGATCGCCGCGTGGCCGTGGGGCACCTACCTCGGCGATGAGGGGCTGCGCCACGGGGTGCAGGCCAAGACCTCCTCCTGGGTCCGCATCGGCGCGAACATGATCCCGACCGGCACGAAGGCCTGCGGGGTCTACATCAACTCCTCGTTGGCCAAGGTCGAAGCCCTGCAGGCCGGCTACGACGAGGCGATCCTCCTCAACGAGCACGGCGAGGTCGCCGAGGGCTCCGGCGAGAACGTCTTCGTCGTCCGCGAGGGCACGCTGCTGACGCCGCCGCTGGCCGCAGGGGTGCTGCGCGGGGTGACCCGCGAGGTCATCATCCGCTTCGCCGCCGACCTCGGTATCGACTTCGTCGAGACCCGGCTGCTGCGCCAGGACCTCTACACCGCCGACGAGGCCTTCTACACCGGCACCGCCGCCGAGGTCGTTCCCATCAGGGCCGTCGACGACCGTGAGATCGGCGACCCCGGCCCGGTGACCACCACCCTGCAGGAGCGCTTCTTCGCCGTCGTCGAGGGCCGGGACGAGCGCTACGCCGACCTCCTCGACGTCGTCGGCTGAGCGCGCAGCCGGCGGGCGGATGCCCGCCTCAGCACGGCTCGCTGACGAGGCGGATGGCCGGGTCGAGGGTCACCGAGGCCTCGCGGGGGAGGCCGAGCATCCGCACGGACACCGCGAGCTTGGTGAACGTCGTCGCGCCCCCCTCGGTGCGCTCCTCGCAGGCCGGCAGCTGGCCGTGCACCTGGACGAGTCGCTCCTCGCCAGGGGCGAGGCGGAACGGCTCGAAGTCCTCGAGCACGAGGTCGCTCTCCTCGCTGGCGCGGGTGACCTCGTCGGGCGTGAACCCGACGAGGTCGAGGGGCTCGAGCGGCACGTCGGTGACCGTGACCGGCAGCCGACTCGTGTTCTCGACCGCGACCCCGAACGTCGCCTCGGTGCTGTTGAGGTTCGACAGGGTGCACGCCTGGCGGTCGTCGACGTCGAGGCGGCTCTCGGTGCTGCCCTCGGGGCAGACGTGGGCGCTGCCGGCTGCCACCGGGTCGCCGCTCAAGGCGATCGCGAGGCCCCCGAGCACGACGACGAGGGCGAGGACGCCGAGGGCGGGAAGGAGCGGGTTGCGGCTGCGCGTCGTCATCACCTGCGCTGGTCTCCGTTGGGCTCTCGACCGGTTGCGCTCCGCGTGCCAGCGTACGGGCTCGAGCGCTTGCGGCGCTGACCGTGCCGGGACGACCGCCGACCGGGTTGTCGGCGTGCCCCGTCGTCTGCCACACTAGAGCGCGATGAGCCCCGCGCAGTGTGTCCTCACCGGTCTCGCCGAGGCCGACGTCGACGTGCGCGCCATCGTGGCCATCATTATTCGACCGCTCCCGTAGCCGGTTCGGTGCCGGCCTGCGGGAGCGGGCGGGCACCACATGCCGCCCGTCGCGCGGGTCGCCACCGCACCACGAAGATGAGGTGTGACGCCATGGCCGAGGTGGACCCGCAGTTGACGCACGTCGATCTCTACGACACGACGCTGCGCGATGGCACGCAGCGCGAGGGCATCGCCCTGACCGTCGAGGACAAGCTGCGCGTCGCCCGCACGATCGACGGGTTGGGCGTCCCCTACATCGAGGGCGGCTGGCCGGGGGCCAACCCCAAGGACACCGAGTTCTTCGCGCGGGCGAAGGCCGGCGAGCTCGGGCTCGAGCACGCCACGCTCGTCGCCTTCGGCATGACCCGCAGGCCCGGCCACGACGTGGCGGGGGAGCCGGCGCTCGAGGCGCTGCTCGAGTCCGGGACCTCGATCGTCTGCCTCGTCGGCAAGTCCTCGGCGCTGCATGCCACCGAGGTCCTCGGCACGACCCGCGAGGAGAACCTCGCGATGGTCGCCGACTCGGTGCGCCTGCTGCGGGGTGAGGGCCGCCGCGTCTTCTTCGACGCCGAGCACTTCTTCGACGGCTTCCGCGACGACCCGATCTACGCCGCCGACGTCTGCGCGGCGGCCGCCGAGGCCGGGGCGGAGTGCGTCGTGCTCTGCGACACCAACGGCGGCATGCTGCCCGGCGAGGTCGAGGACGTCACACGGCGCATGGTCACCCACCTCGGGGGCACCCAGGTCGGCGTGCACGTCCACAACGACACCGAGTGCGCGGTGGCCAACTCCCTCGTCGCGCTGCGCGCCGGCGCCACGCACGTCCAGGGCACGATCAACGGGATCGGTGAGCGCACCGGCAACGCCAACCTCTGCTCGATCATCCCCAACCTCGAGCTCAAGTGGGGTCTCGAGCTCCTCGGGCCCGAGCGGCTCGCCCAGCTCTCACGGGTGGCCCACGAGGTCGCCGAGACGATGAACCTCACGCCCGACCCGCACGCGCCCTACGTCGGCTCGGCGGCGTTCGCCCACAAGGCCGGCCTGCACGTCTCCGCTCTCGCGAAGAACACGAGCACCTACCAGCACATCGAGCCGGAATCGGTCGGCAACTCCCTGCGCCTGCTCATGTCCGAGCTCGCCGGCAAGTCGACGATCGTGATGAAGGGCGAGCAGCTCGGCCTCGACCTCGGCGACGACGGCGACCTCGTGGGGCGCATCCTCGACCGCGTCAAGGACCTCGAGCACGCGGGCTACTCCTTCGAGGCCGCCGACGCCTCCTTCGAGCTCCTTGTGCGCGACGAGGCGGGGATGGCCGCCGAGCCGTTCCGCCTCGAGGGCTTCCGCGCGATCGTCGAGCGCCGCGAGGACGGCCGCACCGTCGCCGAGGCCACCGCGCGCGTGTGGGTGCGCGCCCAGCCCGGTGACGAGGACGTCGTCGACGGCTGGGTGCGCAAGATCGGCGTCGGCGAGGGCAACGGGCCCGTCGACGCCCTCGACCAGGCCTTCCGCGCCGCGGTCAACGGGCGCTACCCCGAGCTCGGGCGCATCTCGCTGGCGGACTACAAGGTGCGCATCCTCGACCCGCAGGCCGGCACCGCGGCGACGACGAGGGTGCTGCTGTCGAGCTCCGACGGCGAGCGTGAGTGGTCGACGGTCGGCGTCTCGGAGAACGTCATCGACGCCTCGTGGAAGGCCATGGCCGACGCCTACGCCTACGGGCTGACCAACCAGCCCGCCCCGGACGACGATCCGGCGATGGCCCGGTGACCTCCTCCGGGGCGTGCACGGTCGCCCCGCCGCAGCCGCCGCTCTCCGACGGAGTCGTCACGCTGCGCCCATGGCGCGAGGACGACGCGCCCGCGCTCGCCGCGGCCGCCGACGACCCTGACGTGGCCCGGTGGCTGCCCGATCTGCCGAGCCCCTACACGCTCGCCGACGCCGAGGCCTACATCACCGCGCGCCCTGCCGGCTTCGCTGCCGGCACCGACCTCGCCTTCGCCGCCTGCGACGCCGACGGCCTCGTCGGCTCGGCGGGCATCCCGCGCCGCGACCCTCGCAACGGAGTGAGTGAGGTCGGGTACTGGATCGCGGCGGGCGCGCGTGGCAGGGGACTGGCCACGCGCGCGGTGCGCCTGCTCGTCGCCTGGGCCTTCGACGGCCTCGGTGACGGGCGGGTCGAGCTCATGGCCGGGCCGCACAACCTCGCCTCCTGCCGAGTGGCCGAGAAGGCCGGCCTGCGCCGCGAGGGTGTGCTGCGCGGCCGGGAGGCGACCCGCGACGGCGGGCGCCGCGATCTCGTGGTCTACGGCTTGACGGCAGCCGAGCGATGATGCCGGCGTTGCTCGTCCTCGTCGGTGCGGTGCTGTGGGGCACGACCGGCACTGCGCAGGCGCTCGGCCCGGCCGAGACCACGCCTGCAGCCGTCGGGGCGACGCGCGTCGCGCTCGGTGGGACCGCGCTCCTGCTGCTTGCCGCCGCCCGTGGCGAGCTCGGCCCGCAGGTGTGGCGTGGCGCACCGCGGGGCGGCACCGCCCTCGTGGTCGCCATCATCGCGATCGCCGGCTACCAGGGCGCGTTCTTCGCCGGCGTCGACCGCGCCGGCGTCGCGCTCGGCACCGCCGTGGCGATCGGGTCCGTGCCGGTGTGGACCGGGATCATCGCGCGGCTCGCACGCGGCGAGCGCCCCGAGCCCGGCTGGGGCACCGCCACGGCCCTCGCCGTCGCCGGCAGTGCCTTGCTGCTGCTGCCGCAGGGCGCGGTCCGCGTCGACGCCCTCGGCATCGGCCTCGCGCTGCTCGCCGGCCTCGCCTTCGGGGCCGGGACCGTGGCGATGAAGGCCCTGCTCGACGGTGGGGGCGGGCCGGTCGGTGTCGTCGGGGTCGTCTTCGCCGGCGGCGCGGTCCTGCTCGCTCCGGTCCTCATGGTGAGCGACCTGTCCTGGCTGGCCACGCCGCGTGGCCTGGCGATGGTCGCGTTCCTCGGCCTCGTCGCGACGACGCTCGCCTACGTCGTCTTCTCCGCGGGGCTGCGTGGGGTCGCTGCGGGGACGGCCGCCACGCTCTCCCTCGCCGAGCCACTCACCGCCGGAGCGCTCGGCATGCTGCTGCTGCGTGAGCAGCCCGGCCCGCTCGGGCTGCTCGGCGGTGGGCTCGTCCTCACCGGCCTCGTCGTGCTGTCGCTGCGTCGCCGCCAGCGGGCACCGCGGGCGGCGGATCCCGTCGTCGCGCAGACGTGAGCCACTCGCGGTGGCGTGGTTGACTGCCGCGCAGGCCGCTGATCCGTGGCACAGGAAGGAGTCGTCGTGCGCATCGTTCGCGTCGCGAGGCCGAGTGGCCCCGCGTTCGGCGTCGTCACGCGGCCGGAGGGCAAGCCCGACCACGTCGCCCTGCTCGACGGCCACCCCTTCGGCGAGCTGCGGCTGACCGACCAGGTCGCGCCGCTCGCCGACGTCCCCCTGCTCGCGCCGATCATCCCGTCGAAGATCCTCGCGATCGGCAAGAACTACGCCGGGCACGCCGCGGAGATGGGTGGGGAGGTGCCCGCCGAGCCGCTCGTCTTCGCCAAGCTCCCCACGACGGTGATCGGCCCGGGCGAGGCGATCCGGCTGCCGCCGGAGTCCGCCGAGGTCCACCACGAGGCCGAGCTCGCCGTCGTCGTTGGCCGCCTGCTGCGCCGGGCGACGCCAGCGGAGTCCGCCGCGTCGATCCTCGGCTACACCGTCGCCAACGACGTCACCGCCCGCGACCTCCAGCGCCGCGACGGGCAGTTCACCAGGGCCAAGGGCTTCGACAGCTTCTGCCCGCTCGGGCCCTGGATCGAGACCGAGCTCGACCCGGCGCAGGGCCTCGCGGTGCGCTGCACCGTCGATGAGGAGGTCCGCCAGGACGGCAGTACCGCCGATCTCGTCTTCGACGTCCCGTCGCTGCTCGCCCACGTCTCGGCCTTCACGACGCTGCTGCCTGGTGACGTCGTGCTCACCGGCACGCCCTCAGGGGTCGGCCCCATCGCTGACGGGCAGATCTGCGAGGTCTCCGTCGAGGGGATCGGCGCGCTGCGCAACCCCGTTGCCGCCGAGGGTGGGTAGGGCGCCGCGCCGAGTGACTCCGCCCTCGCGGCTGGCCAACCCGCTCAGCCGGTGACCTCCAGCCGCAGGCCCTGTGCGCGGAGGCGGTCGCGCAGATGGGGCCCAAGCGCCTCGGCGGGACCGCAGGCCCCGGTGGCCAGCCCCTCGCCGGCCGCGAGGGCGAAGGCGGCCTCGGCGAGGATCACCGCGGTCTCGCCATAGCCAGGGTCGCCTCCGGCGACCTCGCTCACCGCCTGCCGCCCGTCGGTGCTCGCGACGCTCGTGACCTTGAACCAGTGCTCGGCGCGCCGCTCGGCTGAGGGTCCGTCACCGGGGGAGGGCGCGAGCGCGCGCAGCAAGGCCCTTGTCGGCGAGGTCGCTGCGAGGGCCGACAGGGTCGCCATCGCCGCGAGCATCCCCAGGCCGGCGGCGCGGGAGGGTGCGCCGACGAAGTAGCCGAAGGCGAAGCGCGAGCCGTAGCCCGGCAGCCGCGCCCCCGAGCGCCGGGCGATCTGGCCGTCGACGGTCGGCAGCGGGACCCCGACCCCGCCGATGACCGCGGCGTGGTGCAGGCCATCGGCCACGCCGGCGGTGGGCCGCATGGCACGGGACGGCGGCGGCACGCGGGGTGCGCGGCTGCCCAGGGTCTCGAAGGCCGAGGCGATCGTGCCACCGCTCGCCCCGCCCTGCCCGCGCAGGTAGCTGCGGACCTCGACGGGCTCGTCGTCGCGGGGCGCGAGCGCCTCGACGGCGAGCTGGGCGCCGAGGTCGGTCACGACCGACTCGAAGCCGCAGCTGCTCACGAGGGTCGCACCGCTGCGGCGCGCCTCGGCGTCGTGGCGCCAGGCGACGTCGGCGACGAAGGCCGGCTCACCGGCGAGGTCGAGGTAGGAGGTCCCCGTGCGTGCGCAGGCCTGGGGCACGAGCCGGCCGTGGCGTGCGTACGGCCCGACGGTCGTGGCGAGCACGCGCGTCCGGGAGGCCAGCGCGGTGAGCCCCGCGAGGTCGTCGGTGTCGACCACCTCGACGGCGAGCTCCCCACCGAGGTCGGAGGCGAGCTGCGACAGCCGCTCGCGGTCCCGGCCGGCGAGCGCGACCCGCTGGCCCTCGGTCGCGGCGCGACTGGCGAGGTGCGCGGCGGTGAGCCGCCCGGTGAAGCCCGTCGCCCCCAGGAGGACGACGTCGTGTTCTCGTTGCGCCATGGGAGCACCTTTCGTGCCGGGTTTGCGGCCACCGCGTGGCAGCCTGCCCCGAGGTGGCGGGCGGTACCCGCTTGGGGGCAGGCGGGCTCGACCGTCGCGGGCCGCTAGCCTGTCGCGCGACCGCCGCCCCCGAGCTGTGAGGATCCGATGAGCGCTCCGCGTGTCCGGTTCTGCCCCGCACCCAGTGGCTGGCTCCACGTCGGCGGTGCGAGGACCGCGCTGTACAACTGGCTGCACGCGCGCGCGCACGACGGCACGTTCGTGCTGCGGATCGAGGACACCGACGCCGAGCGCGCGACCGAGGCGTCGATGCTCGGGATGCTCGACGGCCTGCGCTTCCTCGGGCTGCACTGGGACGAGGGACCCGACGTCGGCGGCGCCCACGGCCCGTACCGGCAGTCCGAGCGCAGCGCCCTCTACGCCGCCGTCGCCCGCCGTCTGCTCGAGGCCGGGCACGCCTACGAGGCCTTCGAGACCGCCGAGGAGCTCGACGCCGAGCGGGGCCGCGCGCGCGCCGAGGGCCGACCGCCCGGCTACGGCGGCGCGCACCGCCACCTCACCGAGGCGCAGCGCGCCGCCTACCGCGAGGAGGGTCGCACGCCGGTCCTGCGCCTCGCGACCCCCGAGGGGGGCACGAGCGTCGTCGACGACCTCATCCGGGGCCCGGTCGAGGTGGACTGGGCCGACGTCCCCGACTTCGTCATCGCCCGCGCCGACGGCTCGGCGACGTACTACCTCGCCAACACCGTCGACGACCTCGCGCAGGGCATCGACCTCGTCGCCCGCGGCGAGGACCTCCTCTCGGCGACGCCGAGGCAGCGCTACCTCTCCGAGCTCCTCCTCGCCGAGGACGATGGGCGGGCGCTGCTCGACGCCGCGCTGGCCGAGGTCGGCCTGCCCGCCCGCGAGCCGGGCTGGGGTCCGGTGGCGACCTACGCGCACCTGCCGATGCTCGTGGGGGAGGACCGCAAGAAGCTGTCGAAGCGCCACGGCTCGGTCGCCGTGGAGGAGTTCGCACGGCAGGGGATCCTGCCGGAGGTCCTCGTCAACCTCCTCGCGCTGTGCGGCTGGAGCCCCGGCGACGGCAAGACCGAGCAGCTGTCGGTGCCCGAGATCGTCGCGCGCTTCGACCTCGCGCGCGTCGGCCGCAACCCCGCCTACTTCGACGTCGACAAGCTGCGCTCGTTCAACGGCGACGCGATCAAGGCCCTCGACGTGGCCGAGCTCAGCGAGCGGCTCGTCCCCTTCTTCTTCGAGGCCGGTCTCGTCGCCGACCCGCCGCAGCCCGGCGAGCGGGCGCTGCTCGAGGCGTTCGCCCCGCTGCTGCAGGAGCGCATCCAGACCCTCGCTGAGGCGCCGCCGCTCGTCGCCTTCGCCTTCGCCGACGAGGTCGCCTACGAGGAGAAGGCCGTCGCCAAGCACCTCGCGAAGGGTCGCGCCGCGGAGGTCCTCGCCGCGGCCGAGCCCGCCCTCGCCGACCTCGGGGACTGGACGGCCGAGTCGATCCTCGAGGCCTTCGACGGTCTCTGCGCCGACCTCGAGCTCGGCCGCGGCAAGGTCATGCAGCCGGTCCGGGTGGCCGTGGCCGGCACCGCGGTGAGCCCGCCGCTGCCCGAGACCCTCGCGGTGCTCGAGCGCGAGACGGTCCTGACCCGCATGCGCGACGCGCGCGAGCGCTTCACCGCGCCGGCTGCGGGGTCGTGAACGCCCTCGGCGCCACGCTGCGGTGCACCCTCCGGGTGGCCCCGGCGATTGCCGGGCCGGGGTGGCCTCGCTATTCTCGATGTCGCCCTTCGGGGGTGGTGTAATCGGCAACACGGCTGGTTCTGGTCCAGTTATTGAGGGTTCGAGTCCTTCCCCCCGAGCGAGTCGACGGCCCGCCGCGCACATCGCCGCGGGCCGTTGCCCGTGCGCAGACCCGCGCCTCATCCTCCTCGCCCCTCCACAGGGCCTTCGGCGCGCGGCGCCGGCGGTGTCGCACCCCTGTTCTACGTTGGCCCCTCGAGCCGAGACGAGGGCGTGAGCCCTCCCGGGGGTGAGGGATCGTGCATCTGGCCACATGGCGCCGTCGAGCGCACCTGGCGTATGAGCCGCGGCCGCCGGACTACGCCGCGGGGCGGTCCTGCGCTGTAGCGACCTGCGAGCGGAGGCATTACGCCAACGGGCTCTGCGAGCTGCACGACCGCCGCCGGCGTCGTCACGGCGACCCGCTCGCCGACGTTGCCCCGAGGGGCACGCCAAGGGCCTGCGCGGTCGAGGGCTGCGCGCTGCCCGTCGACGCCCACGGGCTCTGCCACGGCCACGACCAGCGCCGTCGGCGCACCGGGGACGTCGACGCCACCCAGCCGCTCGGGCGTCGCCGCCAACCGGAGACGTGCAGCGCCGAGGACTGCGAGCGGCCCACCCACGCCTCGGGCTGGTGTCAGACCCACTACCGCCGCGTGCGGGCGACCGGGTCGGCGCGCGAGGGGGAGCCGGTGCGCACCCCGGCGGGCGAAGGCTGCCTCAGCCACGGCTACCGCCGCGTGCCCGTCCCGCCCGACCTGCGTCACCTCAGCCATGGGCAGTCGCCGTATCCCGAGCACCGCCTCGTCATGGCGCAGATACTCGGTCGTCCCCTCACGAGCGACGAGGTGGTTCACCACCTGAACGGCGTGCGCACCGACAACAGGCCGGAGAACCTCGAGTTGTGGACGACCGCGCACCCCAAGGGTCAGCGTGTCGGGGACAAGATCACCTTCGCCTTGGCGCTGCTCGAGCGCTACCGGCCGGACCTGCTGGGATGACGCGCGCCTGGCGCGTGGCTCCGGTCTCGCTCGCCACCCGTGGTCCCGGATCGGCAAGCGGTGGTGCCGAAATAATCGTTTCGTAGCCCCGACCGGATTTGAACCGGCGTTACCGCCTTGAGAGGGCGGCGTCCTTGGCCGCTAGACGACGGGGCCCTGTGGATGCTTTGCCGACGGCGAACGGGCACGCCGAGCGGCCCTGATCGCAGCCAGCCGCGAGGATAGCAACGCCCCGCGGCCGCGGCAACGTCCTGCGCGCCCCCTCGTCCTAGCGGCGGTCCTTCTTGGCCGGCACGACGACGACCGGGCACGGGCTGTGCTGGGA
>PWFH01000107.1 GCA_003553795.1 Egibacter sp.
CAACGGCCACCTGCACGACGGCGGCGCGTTCGTCGACCCGCTCTTCGCCGACTGGTTCCGCCAGACGCTGCCGCTGACCTGACCCTCCCTGCCGGGCCGTGCGCCGATGCGCCCCACGCTGGCCAGGCCAACGCCCGCAGCGACGCGTCCATGTCGGGCGACGCTGCCAGGCGTGAGGATCACGCGTGGTAGTTTCGGCGCTACCTTCAGCCTATGAGGCGTGACGCTGAGGCACGGCACTCGCGCGGGGGGCCACCAGGTCCCGGCGAACCCGGGCCACCGCGCGCCGAGCCGGCGCGCCACCGGGCGGGCTCGCCGATCGTCGGACGGGAGTCCGAGCGTCGGCGGCTACGCGGTGCGGTGGACGCGGCCGCCGCCGGGCAGGGGGTGGGGCTGCTGCTGCGCGGCCCGGCGGGCATCGGCAAGTCGACGCTGCTGCGCTGGCTCGACGCCGCCCTATTCGCCGAAGCCGCCCTGCACCTCGCCGCCCACCGTGAGCTCACCGAAGAGCGGCACGAGGCGACGGCGCTGCTCGTCATCGCCGCCGCAGAGCTCGGCGAGGACCACCCGCTGGCCGCCGACGTCGCCGGCGCACGCGCCCGCCTCGCCCTGGCCACCCCCCACCGCGACGACAGGGACCCCGCCGACGCGCCGACGCTGGCCGGCTGGGCCGCCACCCCCGCCCGCGCCCGGCCGCTGGCAAGCCACGCCCTCCGCCTCGCCGGCGACGGCGACCAGCGCGCCCGCGCCGCCCTCGTCTGGCGCCAAGCCCACACCGACCCCGCCGCGCACCAGGAGCGCCGCGACCCCGCCCAGCAGGCCTGCCGCAGCGCCCGCACCGACCGGCTCCGCGCCGAAGCGCACCTGCCCGCCGCCGCGGACACCCTCGCCGCGACCCTGCACAACCCCGTCGCCCACCCTGCCCACGACCTCTACGGGCTGCTCCAGACCGCCCTGCTCGCCCTCGTGCGCGACCCCGCCGACCGCAGCCTCACAGCCCTGGTCTCCCGCCGCAGCGACCTGACCCTGCCGCTGCTGCGCGCCACCGCCGCGCTGACCCTCGCGCTGCGCGGCGAGCACGCCGACGCCGCGCCGCTGGCCGCCGCGCTCGCCGCGGCCGCCGGCCGGCTCGGAGCCGCCACCCTGCAGGCCCGGGCAGCCGGCGCGACGACACCCGGCGCCCGCGGCGCCTCACCGAGCGGCAACGCCGCGCCCTGACCCGCCTCGAAAGCGAGGAAACCTACGGGTCTCGGGGGCTCGCATCCCCCTGCCTCCGCCGCGTCATCCCAGGTCAGAGGCGGGGTCCTTCGGGGAGCCGCCTCGCTTCTTGGCCGATCCGGAGCGCAATGGCCACAGAACGGTCACGCGATGCGTGGCCACGACGCAGCGAGCGACGAGGCGGGGGCTGCTCGCGCCGGCGCGAGCGGGCGGTCCGTGCGCTCGTTGCCGGTTGGGGATCAGGCCGCCTGCACCTCGACCCAGTCCACGGTGACGACCCGCCCGGCGGCCGGCGCGTGCTCCTCGAGCACCCGGCTCAGCGCGAAGCCGGTGTCCTCGTCGAACCAGTATTCGTCGCAGGTGGCGCACGCCTCGGCCGGTACCCCGCGGACCACGAGCAACCCGGGTTCGGTGTGCTCGTGGTGGAGGACGTACTCGTAGTCGACCGTGCGGCGGATCAGTGCGCCGTCGTCGTGGGTGTGGCGGCTCACGGCCCCTCCTCCCTGCGATCTCCTTCAAGGTTGGCGCGGATCGCCTCCGGCGTCCAGCCATGGTCCTGGTCCGGCTCGTACACGGAGATCAGCACGGTCGCATCCGAGATCTCGTCGTGGGGTCCCGCTCACTCCCTGTCCTCGTCAGCTGCCGGTTCGCCGTCGTCGCTCCCGGCGAGGGGCCGCTGCAGACGCTGACCGAACCGTCGGGCCGCGTCCCGCTGCATCCCAGGCATGACCTCCTGGTACGCGTCCTGGGTGTAGGCCACCGTCGAGTGGCCGAGCCGTTCGGTGACGATCTTGGCGGGCTCACCGGACTTCAGCATCAGCGTCGCGAACGTGTAACGCAGATCATGCAGCCTGATCCGGGGCAGCCCGGCACGGTTGGTGAGGACGTGGAACGCCCGTGTGATGTTCGGAGGGTGGAGAGGGTCGCCGTTGGGGGAGGGGAAGACCCGTTCAACGTCACCCCAGGAGCCGTGGAGCGCGGTCCGTTCCGCGAGCTGCGCCTTGCGGTGCTGGCGGAGCACCGCCACGTCCTGCTCCGCGAGCTCGATGGCCCGTCGTGACGAGGACGACTTCGTCAGTTCGCGCTCGTCGACCTCCCCCTTGACCTCGACGGCGGCGCGGGCGACCGAGAGCAGCCCGGCGTCGAGGTCGCCGTTGCGCCACAGCAACGCGGCAACCTCGCTGCGACGCATCCCGGTGGTGACGAACAGATGCCACATCGCGAAGAGTCGATCGTCGCTGGCCACGTCGAGGAAGCAGGCGAGCTCGTCCCAGGTGTAGGTGTGGCGGGCACGGCGAGCGAGCCCCTTGACCTCCGACGTCGAGGGAGGGTCGGCGCCGTCACACGGATTGCGCACGAGGAGTCCCCAGCGGATCGCATCGGCGAACGCCTTGTGCAGCATCGTGTGGATCCGACGGACGGTGGTCGGCGACAGGCCGTGGCCGTACTGAGGATGTGGTGCGCGTCGCCTGCCGCGGACCGCAAGGTCATCGTACAAGTCGGTCAGGTCGTCCCCGCTGAGCTCCTCGAGCGTGAGGCCCCCGAGGCGAGGCGCCACGTAGACGCGCATGTGGAGCTCCCGGTCGGCACGGGTCTTCGCGCTGGTGCGCGTCCGGGGGAGCCAGCGATCGAGGAGGTACTCGCCCACGGTCAGGCGCGACGGAGGCACCCACGTGCCGGCGTGCAGCGAGGCGAGGAGTTCAGACAGCGCCGCCTCGGCTTGGGCCCGCGAGCCGAACCCCATGCGCTTGACCTGTCGCCGCGCACCGTCGGGCTTGCGTCCGGCGTCGACGACGTAGGCCCAGGTGAAGCTCCTGGATGAGCACCCGGTGGCTTCGCAGCTTCGGGCCGGCACGCGGGCACCGCAGACCGTGCAGCGCTTGAAGACGCTGCCACGCATCGCGCCACCTCCCGGCTGCCCGCTTCGGACGACCATCCTTCGCCACCGCGGCAGCTCCCGCGACTCGGAAGCGGTGATGGCTGTGGATAACTCACCGGGCTCGGCGAACGTTCACAAGAGGCCTGCCACAGCGCGACATCGGGCGAGACCTGGCGCGACGAGAGATGCGCATAGCCCCTGCTCAAAGGGGTTCCGGCATCGGGCGGAACCTGCTGAGACTGTCCGGTGGGCACGGCTCGCCGGCCTGGCGGCGCCGCTGGCCGCGATGCTGCTGGTCGCCCCCCGCGAGGCCGCGGACGACCCGGAGGTCGACCTGATCGCAACGGCGCCGACGTCCTCGCCTGCGACTGCGCCTACGTCACCGAGAGCTCGGCGGGGCAAGGCCGAACGAGCACCACGCACCATCGCAGCGTCGCCGCCCTGCGCTCCGCCAACACCCAGGCGAGCACCGCGACGCCGGGCCCGCCGACGCCGATCTCTCCGCGACGGACCCACCCACGAGATGGCCACGCCTGCGGTCGTCCTGCCCTCAGCGGACCCGCCCGACAGCCATCCGCTCCTCGCCGACGGGTTTCGCCGGACGCGGCCGCTGGGCGCGAGCCGCCGCACGGTCGGTGGGCTCAGCCCTCCGCGGCCCGGGCTGCCGACAGCTCGACCGCGTCGAGCAGCAATTCGAACCCGGTGTGGAAGACCTCGTCGGTGCGCAGCGCCGCGAGCTCCTCGCCGAGCGCGTAGGCGGTCGGGAAGCGGTCCGGATCCAGCAGACCCTGGGTGCCGACCCAGATCCGGTCCGGTGACCACGGCGTTGCAGGTCGTGGTCTCAGCTGGGGGTGAGGCGGTGCGGCTCGGCAATCGTGGGGTCGGCGGTGAAGGCCACGGTCACGAGGAGCGGGTGCGGCAGCGCGGCCAGGCGGGCATCCAGCTCGGCCCGCACCTCGTCGAGCTGCGTCAGGGTCATCGGCGTGCGGTCCGGGTCGAACCAGACGGTCACGGTCACGTCGAGGCGTTCTCCGAAGGTCGCGATGCTGACGCTCGATGCGCTCGCTCCGGCCTCGGTGGCCACCGCGCCGACGGCCTCCTCAACCGCCTCGCGTACCGTCTCGTCCGGCGCGACGGCCACCGTGCCGCGAAACCCGTCGCGGATGAGCCGGGCGGGCATGACCAAGAAGGCGGCAGACAGGATCGCCACCATGAGTGGGTCGACGTAGGCCGCCAGGTCGCTGCGACCCGTGAGGTCCAGTGCGAGGGCGCCGAGGAAGCCGAGGAGCACCGCTGCGCTGAGCAGCGTGTCCAAGGACCACTCGGCCGCCTCTGCGGCCAGCAACCCCGAGCGCTCCGGGCTGCGCCTGCTCCCCCGCCGCAGGACGAGCACCATCGCCCCGCAAGCGAGGGTGGCGACCGTGGCGTACGCCACTCCGGCGCCCCACTCGACCTCGCGACCACCCGCGCGCAGGTCCAGCGCGGCGCTCGACAGCGCCGCGAGGCACAGCACGCCGATCGCGACGCCCTTGACCACCAGGACCAGGGAACCCAGCACCTCCCGACCGTAGGGGTAGGCCGCATCGGGGCCGCGCTGCACCGCCCGGTAGGCCAGCAACGACAGTCCTGACAGCGCGACGGAGACCAGGGAGAACAACCCGTCGAACAGGATCAGCCTCGACCCGGCAAGCAGCCCCCAGACGATCGCCGCCACGGCGAAGCCGATCGCCCCGTACAGCGACCAGCGCAGCAACCGCTCGGTTCTGGAACGCCCCATGCCCCGTCTCCTCGCCATCGCCGCCGGTGGCGGCGGGACTGCGATCCCACCATCCCCTCAGCGAGCGCACCAACCCGGTCATCCTCGGGAGTGGGCACCGGTGAACAACGGCGAGCCTCCGCGGTGTGCCGATGTGGCCTTTGCGGCGAGCACCCCCGCAGGAGCGCCGCGGCCATCTCGTCGACGCTCGGGCAGGCGTCCTCGCCGACGGCGCCGACAGGCCAACGCACGACGGTCGTCTGCGGGCCGGTCGGCGTCACGGGCGCATCATGCGGTCCCTGTTCGTTGGCCTTGCCGAGCGAACCGTGCACCTACGTCGTGACGTGCCAAGTTGGACACAGCCGCGACGGATCAGCGGCGGACCGGCCGCGGCCAGCGGGGCACGCTCGCGGCGTAGCG
>PWFH01000087.1 GCA_003553795.1 Egibacter sp.
TCATGGTGGGGTCACCGCCGGGGGAGAGCGGTCGGCCTCACCGAGCCCGGATGACCCAACCTGGAGGTACGGACATGGACATCGACCCCGTCCTCATCGCCGTGGCTGGCGGCATCGGCGTCATCGCCGCGGGGCTTGCGGCGGTGTGGCTGCGCCAGCGCGACCGACTGCTCTCGCTGCCGGTGCTGCCCGTCGAGCAGGCGCAGGGTCACGAGGGCGACGCCGTCGTCGTGGGGCGCGCCACGGGTGATGAGATCACCTCACCATGGACCGAGCGCAGCGGCGTGTTCTTCGCCGCCAAGGAGATCGTCGAGGAGCGCCGCAACCGCGGGCGCTCGGGACCGAACGGCTCGGGCACGAGCCGGCGACGGCAGCGGCGTGACCTCGGCGAGGCCGGACTGCCGCTCAGCCTCGCCGGAAACGGCGCCGACACGCTCGTCTCCGTCGAACCCGACGGCGGATGCGACGTCGAGCACCTGCCGAAGCTGCGGACCTCCAGCGACGCCAGCGGCCTGCAGCTCTCGGTGGGCCCGGTACGCCTCGGTGGCGGCGAGCGAGCCTGGCTCGAGGAGCACGCGGCCTTTCCCGGCGACACCCTCTACGTCGCCGGGACGGTGACCCAGCGCGCCGGTGGGCCGGTCGTCACCGGCAACGTGGCGCTCGCTGCGGAGGATCCGGCCGCGCAGGCCCAGGTGCTGCTCGCGCGTGGCGGCATCGCCGCAGCCGTCGCTGTCGCCGCGCTCGGCTTCGCGGCGTTCGCCCTGCTGGCCTGAGCAGCCGATCGCGCGAGGTCGAGGACCCTCGGCGGCGCCGTCACCGTGTGGCAGCTCGCCGGATCCGTGCAGGTCGCAGCGTTCGCCCAAGGCGAAGCTCGGCCCCGCTCAACGTCCCCGATAAGATATCTTATGTAAAGTAAAGGAGCGGTGCCGCGACCCGTGGTCGATTTCAGCCTCGCGGTGCGGTCGACGTCCCCACTCTCCCGCCGCCAGGCTCCGGCGGGGACCCTCTCGCCGCCGTTGGCGCCCCGGCCTAGGCGCCGAAGCCCTCCGGCAGGTCGGTCGAGACGAGCGAGGCGTGCCAGCGGGCCTCGATCCAGCGACCGTCGACCTGCTTCCACACGACCGTGACGATGCAGTTGAACCGCCCGGTCAGCCCAGCGACGGTGAGCAACTGGACGAACTCGACGACGCTCATGCCGGTCTCGCCCCAGTCCACGGCGTCGTAGGACGCGATGAGCGTGTCGGTCTCGGCCTCCATCGCCGAGAGCTGGGCGAAGAGCTGGACGAACCAGCTCTCCCACTCCTGCCGGGAGCGGATGACCTCGCTGCCGCCGTTCGGGTCGATGTCGACGATCCCGAAGTCGTCGTCGCAGCGGGCCGAGAGCGTCGTGAGGTCGTGCTCGCGCACCGACGCGAAGAGCTCGGCGGTCTCCGTGGCGAACGGCTCGTCGAGGACGGCAAGCTCGTCGAGGCTGAGGAGATCGACGCCGGTCTGGGCGTCCTCCGTCCTTCCCGACTCGGTGGATGGGGTCATCGTGGCAGGCCTCCGCATCGGCGTCGTCGTTGATGCGAGCCTGCCCACCCCGGTCCGGGCTATGCGCGCGTTAGTCCTCGATGGGGCCGAAGCGCGCGGCGACGTTCGAGAGCGTCTGCTCGATCGACGCGGTGTTGCGCTCGGGGATCTTCGCGAGCTCGAGCGCCGGTGGGGCCTTGGCCGCACCCCAGTCGAACGTCTCGGTGACCCGCGTGCCGCCCTCGACGGGCTGGAGCTCCCAGCGCCAGATGTGCCCGCCGAAGTGCCGCCAGGCGATGCGCCGGCCCTCCTCGAACTCGACGACCTCGTTGGTGATGCGGTACGGCAGCCCCATGCGCATCCGCATCCCGAAGCGCGCGCCGAGGCACAGCCGCTCGTCGTCGGGTGCGAGACCGCCCTTGACCGTGCCGGAGCCGTCGAGCGCGGCATGTCCGCTGGGGTGCGCGAGCAGCTCGAAGATCTCCTCGGGCTGGGCTGCGACCCTCACGCTCCGGCTGACGTTCCTGGTTGACATAAGATGCTCCTCGAGTTGTCGTCGACGGTGGCCGCTGCGTACGCTCCCACCAGCCGCCTGGGTGCTGAGCCGCGCAGAGCCTTCCCCACGTGGCGCCCGCCCATCGCGTGATCGCACCGATGCCTCGATGCTGCGCCGACGGGGCGCCTTGAGCCCGCGCCCTGCGCGCCTGTCCCCCGGAGGACCCACGATGACCGCAGCCCGGACCCAGCCCTCCCGCTACCCCCTCGAGGGTCGCCGCGTCCTCGTCACCGGCGCCTCCTCGGGCATCGGCGAGGCCGCAGCGCGCGCGATCAGCGCCGCCGGCGCCGACGTGGCGATCCTCGCCCGTCGACGGGACCGGCTCGATGGCCTCGCCCGGGAGATCCAGGCCGTGGCCGTGCCGGCGGACCTGCGCGACGAGCAGGCGGCGAGCAACGCCGTCGAGGAGGCGGTCCACCAGCTTGGCGGCCTCGACGGGGTCGTGAACAACGCGGGGCTCATGCGCACCGCGCCGATCGGCGACGCCGACGTCGAGGACTGGCGGGCGATGTTCGACCTCAACGTCATCGCGCTGCTCGTCGTCTCACAGGCCGCGCTGCCGCATCTGCGCGCCGCCGGACGTGGCGACATCGTCAACATCAGCTCCCTGTCGGGCCGACGGGTGCCCAGCGCTGCCGCCTCGGTCTACGCCGCGTCGAAGTTCGCGGTGCACGCCGTGAGCGAGGGTCTGCGCCGCGAGGCGCTCGCCGACGGGGTGCGCGTGACCGTCCTCGCCCCCGGCTTCGTGCGCACCGACCTCTTCGAGGGCATGCACGGCGAGGCGGCCGACCGGCTGCGCGAGCGCGCCGAGGCCGTCGGGCTCAGCCCCGAGGAGGTCGCTCAAGAGGTCGTCCACGCGATGGGCCTGCCGCCGCACGTCCACCTCCGCGAGGTCGCCCTCTCCGGGCTCGGCCAGGAGACCTGAGGCCCGCGGCCGCCGGCTCCGGTCGACCCCGGCTGCGGCCTCGTCGCCACGGTAGGGTTGCGCCCCCATGGGCTACCTCGAGATCGCGATCATCTTCGTCGGCGCGATCGGTGCGGCGCTCGTCCTCGGCACCGGCGCGGCACTCCTGCGCTACCGACGGACCGGCGCGTTCCCCAACCAGCCGACCGATGCCAGCCCCGAGGCGGTGCGCGGAGCCCTGCGCGGCTCGGTGCTCAAGCTCGTCATCGGCGTCGCGCTCGTCGCCGCGGGTCTGCGCATGCTCGCGGGCGTCGGCGCCTTCGGCTGAGCCCGCCCCGCCGCCGGCGCGGGCGCTTCGTGCGCGAGTGGCGGTTCGCGTCGCCGTCAGCGCAGTGGTCCGCCACTCGGCGCGCGGCGGGTGGGCGTTTCGTGCGCGAGTGGCGGTTCGCGTCGTTGTCAACGCAGGAATCCGCCACTCGGCGGCGGCGTGGCGCCGGGTCTAGCTGCGCAGGAGGCGCTCGATCGCCTCGGTGGCCTCGGTGACGAGCGCGTCGACCTCGGCGGGGTCGTCGGCCTCGGCGGCCGCTCCGCGCACGCAGTGGCGGATGTGCTCGTCGAGCAGGCCCATGCCCACTCCCCGCAGCGCCTTCGTCACCGCCGAGACCTGCGTGAGCACGTCGATGCAGTAGACGTCCTCGTCGATCATGCGCTGCAGCCCCCGGACCTGGCCCTCGATGCGGCGCAGCCGGGTGAGGTACTCGTCCTTCGACATCGTGTAGCCGCGCATCCTCGCTCCGCTCGCCTGCCTCGATCGGCGTTGACACCGCTGACAATATACCCCACCCTGGTATGGTGTCGAGACGACGACGCATCCGAGGCGTACGCTCGATCACAAGCGCCGTGGCGCCGCGACCGTCCACGGCCTGGGAGGGTTCCCATGTCCAGCACCGATGAGGCGTCCCGCAACCTCGACGTCCCCGTCGAGGGAATGACCTGCGGCTCCTGCGCAGCCCGGGTCCAGCGCATCCTCGAGCGCCAGGAGGGTGTCGCCCACGCCGACGTCAACTACGCAACCGGGCTCGCGCGCATCGAGCTCGGCGAGTCCGCCGACCTCGAGGGCCTCGCCGGCGCGGTCGACAAGATCGGCTACACCCTCGCGCTGCCCGAGGACGACGACGGTCGGTCCTCGGCGATCGCCGGCGCGGGAGGCTCGGGCACGACCTCACCGCCCGACGTCGAGGCGGCCCACGCCGCGGCGTGGCGGCGTCGCACGCTCGTCGGCCTGCCGCTGACGGTCGTCGTCGTCATCATCTCGATGGGCTTCATGGAGGCCCTCGAGACGAGCGCGCCGCTGCGCTGGACGGTGTTCGCCCTCACCGTGCCGGTGCAGTTCTGGGTGGGCTGGCCGTTCCTCGCCGAGGCGGCCAAGCGCGCCCGGCACGCCACGACGAACATGGACACCCTCATCGCCATCGGCACGCTCACGGCCTTCGTCTTCTCGACCGTGGAGCTGCTGCGTGGCGGCGGCGAGCTCTACTTCGAGGTCGCCGCGGGCATCGTCGCCTTCCTCGCGCTCGGGCGCTGGCTCGAGGCGCGCGCGAAGTCGCGGGCGGGCTCGGCGCTGCGGGCGCTCGCCGAGCTCGGCGCGAAGGAGGCGCGGGTCCTGCGTGACGGCGAGGAGGTCCTCGTGCCCGTCGAGGAGCTCGCGATCGGCGACCTCATGCGGGTGCGCCCCGGCGAGAAGGTCCCCACCGACGGCGAGGTCGTCGATGGCGCGAGCGCGGTCGACGAGTCGATGCTCACCGGGGAGTCGGTCCCCGTCGACAAGGCCGTCGGCGACACCGTCGCCGGTGCGACGGTCAACAGCTCCGGCGCGCTGACCGTGCGCGCGACCGCCGTGGGCGCCGACACCGCCCTGGCGCAGATCACCCAGCTCGTCGTCGACGCGCAGTCGGGCAAGGCCCCGGTGCAGCGCCTCGCCGACCGGGTCTCCTCGGTCTTCGTGCCGATCGTCATCGTCGTCGCCCTGGGCACCTGGGCGTCGTGGTACCTCATCGCCGGTGATGGGCTCTCCGGCCTGCTCGCCGCCGTCGCCGTGCTCATCATCGCCTGCCCCTGCGCGCTCGGGCTCGCCACGCCCACGGCGATCATGGTCGGCACCGGCCGCGGCGCGGATCTCGGCATCCTCATCAAGTCCGTCGAGGTGCTCGAGCGCACCCGTGAGGTCACCACGGTCGTGTTCGACAAGACCGGCACGCTCACCACCGGCGACATGGCCCTCGCGAGCGTGACCGCCGACGAAGGCGACGACGCCGACGAGGCCCTCGCCGTGGCCGCGGCGGTCGAGGCCGACAGCGAGCACCCCATCGGCGAGGCGATCGTCGCCGCCGCCCGCGAGCGGGGGCTCTCCCAGCCCGTCGTCACCGCCTTCGAGGCCGTCGCCGGCCGCGGGGTCCGTGGCGAGGTCGACGGTCTCGGCAGCGTCTGGGTGGGGCGTCGCAGCCTCCTCGCCGAGGCCGGGCTCACCCTGCCCGAGACCCTCGACGAGGCGATGGGCTCGGCGGAGGCCGCCGGCGCCACCGCCGTGCTCGTCGGCTGGGATGGTCGGGCCCGCGGGGTGCTCGCCGTCGCCGACACCCTCAAGGACGGCGCGGCCGACGTCGTCGCCGAGCTCTCGGCGATGGGCCTGTCGGTGGCGATGCTCACCGGCGACAACGACCGGACCGCGCGGGCGATCGCCTCGCAGGTCGGCATCGACCGCGTGCTGTCCGAGGTTCTGCCCGCCGAGAAGGTCTCCGAGGTCGAGCGCCTGCAGGCCGACGGCGAGCGCGTCGCGATGGTCGGCGACGGGGTCAACGACGCCCCGGCCCTCGTCACCGCCGATCTGGGCATCGCGATCGGCCAGGGCACCGATGTGGCGATGGAGGCCGCCGACCTCACCCTGCTGCGCGCCGACCTCGCCGGGGTGCCGACGGCGATCAAGCTCTCCCGGCGGACCTACCGCACGATCGTGCAGAACCTCGGCTGGGCCTTCGGCTACAACGTCGCGGCGATCCCGCTCGCGGCGATCGGCCTGCTCAACCCGATGATCGCCGGCGCGGCGATGGCCTTCTCGAGCGTCTCGGTCGTGACGAACTCCCTGCGCCTGCGACGCTTCGCCGCATGAGCCCCGCGGGCGGCCACGCGCCACGGCGATGACCGTGCGCGAGGAGCGTCCGTCGGTGCGCCCCGCCCTCGCGGCGGCGGCGGCCGGAGCCGCCTTCGCCGTCGGCGTCGTCGCGCTGGTCGAGGCGCTCTCGGGCCTCCTGCCGGCCACGCGCGGCACCTTCGCGACGTGGGGCCCGGTCGCCACGGTCGCCGCCATGGCCGGGGCCCTGCTCGCGGGGCTGCCCTCGGCGGTGCTCGTCGAGGTCGGCACGACCCTGCTCGGCCGGCGCACGCCCCGCACGACCGCGGCGGGCTACGGCCTCGCCGCGGTGCTGTGGTCCGTCGTGCTGCTGCTCGTCTGGCGCGCGCGGGTCGACCCCGGCGCGAGCGTGGCCACCCTCGCGTGGGAGCTGGCGGCGATCGCCGCCGGTGCGGTGCTGCTGTGGACCGGGGCCCGCCTCGCCGACCGCCGCCCGCCCGGCGCCGCGGGGGTGCTCGGCTTCGCGGTCCTCGCGCTCGTCGTGCTCGCGGTGGCCACGGCCTTCGCGCTGGCCTGAGCGGGCGGCCACGGCCTTCGCGCTGGTGTGAGCGGGCGGCCACGGCCCGCGCACCGGTGGCGCGCGGCCCCTTGACCCTGCCCCCGGCAGGGCTGAACCGCGGCGCGCGCGGGTAGACCCCCGGGCAGGCGCGCGCGACGCCGACGCCGTCCGCGCCGCCGCCCGCCCGACCGTCTGCCCCGACGACCCCTCTGGAGGTGCGTGTGACCGCGCCTGCACCCGCTGGCGAGCCGGCCCCGTCCCCGCCCCGATCGGCCATCGCGCTGCGTGGGGTCCACAAGGCCTTCGGGGCGATCCGCGCCGTCGACGGACTCGACCTGGAGGTTCCCGAGGGCAGCTGCCTCGGCCTGCTCGGGCCCAACGGCGCGGGCAAGTCGACGACGATGCGCCTGCTCACCGCACAGGCGATCGCCGACGGCGGCGAGCTCGAGGTGCTCGGGTACCGCCTGCCCGAGGAGTCCAAGCAGGCTCGCGCGCGCTGTGGCGTCGTGCCCCAGCAGGACAACCTCGACGTCGAGCTCTCCGCGCGGCAGAACCTCGCGGTCTTCGCCCGCCTCTACCGGGTGCCGGTGCGCGAGCGTCGCGCGGCGATCGACCGCGCCCTGGCGCTCGCCAATCTCAGCGGCCGTGCCGACACCCCCGCCGACGAGCTCTCCGGCGGGATGCGCCGCCGGCTGCTCATCGCCCGAGCGCTCGTGCACCGCCCTCAGCTCGTGCTCATGGACGAGCCCACCGTCGGCCTCGACCCGCAGGTCCGCCAGGAGCTGTGGTCGCTCATCGACGGGCTGCGCAGCGACGGCGTGACCGTGCTCATGTCGACGCACTACATCGAGGAGGCCGAGCGCCTCGCCGACACCGTCGCGGTCATGGCCGCGGGCAAGGTCGTCGCGCACGGTCCACCGGGCGCGCTCGTCGCCGAGCACGCCGGTCGCGAGGCGCTCGAGGTCTACGGCCGGCCCGACCGGCTCAGCGAGGTCGAGGGACTCGTCTCGGCCGCGGGCTTCGTCACACGGCGCACCGGACCGGCGCTCGCGATCCTCGCCGCCGAGGGCCTGCCCGCCGGGCTCGCCGCCGAGCTCGAGCCGAACGGGGTGCGCCGCGTGGCCAACCTCGAGGACGTCTTCGTCGCCCTCACCGGCGAGGAGATCGCCTGATGGCCGTCGACACCGCCTCCGAGCCCCGCTCCGAGACGGGGGACGGGCCGAGCCGCCGGCTGCGCCGCCTCGAGCCCGCGGCGATCGGCGGGGTGCTCTACCGCGAGCTCACCGTCTACACCCGCTACTGGTTCTCGACGACGTTCTCCTCGATCGTCGAGCCGACGATCTACCTCCTCGCGTTCGGCTTCGGGCTCGGGGCGCTGCTCACCGAGGTCGAGGGCTTCGACTACCTCGACTTCATCGGCACGGGGATCGTCGCCACCGCGGTGATGTTCAGCTCGGCGTTCCCGAGCATGTTCGGCACCTTCGTCAAGCGTCGCTTCCAGCGCACCTACGACGCGATCCTCGCCGCGCCGGTCGACACCGAGGAGCTCGTCACCGCCGAGGCGCTCTGGCTCGCGCTGCGCGCCGGCGTCTACGGCACCGCTCCCCTGCTCGTCGCGATGGTCTTCGGCCTCGAGCCCGCCCTCGGCATGCTCCTCGTGCCGTTCATCGGCGCGCTCACCGGCTTCGGCTTCGCCTCCTTCGGGATGTTCATCGCCGGGGTCGCGAAGTCGATCGACAACTTCAACTACGTCATCTCCGCGGGGCTCACCCCGCTCTTCCTCGTCGCCGGGACCTTCTTCCCCGTCGACACCCTGCCGGCGCCGATCGCCGCGGCGTCGGTGCTCAACCCCCTCTACCACTGCGTCGAGCTCGTGCGCGGGGCGACCTTCGGCATCGAGGCCACCGCCGCGGCCGGGCACGTCCTCGCCCTCGTCGCCTTCGGGGCGATCATGTGGCGCCTGGCGATCTGGCGCCTGCGCGCCCGGCTCATCGACTGACGCTCACTCCCCGAGCAGCGCGCGGCGCGGGGCGGTGACGTCGTCGACGAAGGCGTAGGGGTAGCCGGGCACGACCGGCGCGCTCACGTCGTCGAGACGGGCCCGGGCGTCCTCGTCGAGGACGAGGCCGACGGCGCCGAGGTTGTCCTCGAGCTGGCGCACCGTGCGCACCCCGAGGATCGTCGAGGCCACCGCGGGTCGGTCGGTGACCCAGCGCAGGGCGACCTGGCTCATCGTCGCGTCGTGGGCCTCGGCGACCTCGGCGAGGGCGTCGACGACCTGCCAGGTCTGCTCGGTGTTGCGCAGGTCGTACGCCTCGACGCCGCGGTCGGGGTCCTCGCCGAGGCGGGTGGCCCCCGACGGCCGGGCGTCGCGGTGGTACTTGCCGGTGAGCCAGCCTCCGCCGAGCGGGGACCACGGCAGCATCCCCACTCCCGCGTCGACGCAGAGGGGGCCGAGCTCGAGCTCGAGGCCGCGCTCGAGCAGGCTGTACTGCGGCTGCAGGCTCACGATCGGCGCGAGCCCCTCGAAGCGCGCCGTGGTGAGCATGCGCTCGAGCTGCCAGCCGGTGACGTTGCTCACGCCGAGGTAGCGCACCTTGCCGGACGTCACGAGGTCGTCGAGTGCCTCGAGGGTCTCCTCGACCGGGGTGGCGGGATCCCACGCGTGGGTCTGCAGGAGGTCGACGTGGTCGACGCCAAGGCGTCGCAGGCTCGCCTCGACCGCGCGGGTGAGGTAGCGCCGTGAGAGGCCCTCGTCGTTGGGTCCTGGCCGGTCGACCATCGGCAGGCGCACCTTCGTCGCGAGGACGACCTCGTCGCGGGCGCCGCTGCGGGCGAGCCAGCGGCCGATGATCTCCTCGCTCGCGCCGCGGGTGTAGACGTCGGCGGTGTCGACGAAGGTGCCGCCGGCGTCGCGGTAGGCGTCGAGGATCGCGTGACTGTCGGTCTCGTCGCTCTCCGCGCCGAAGGTCATCGTGCCGAGGCAGAGCTCGCTGACGTAGAGGCCGGTGGGGCCGAGCGGTCGGTGCTGCATGCTCGCTCCTTCGCGTCGTGCAGGTCGTCCGGCCTGCCTACCCTACCGGAGGCCGCGCGGCCACCGAGGGTCTACCGTGGAGGGCTCCGCGCGGTGGCCCGCACCGCCCCGCGCGGCCGCCCCGGCGCCGACGACGAGGAGCCTTCCAGCCATGGTCCATGAGACGATCTCCGTGCCCGAGATCCACTGCGGTCACTGCAAGAGCGCCATCGAGGGCGCGCTCGCACCCCTCGACGGGGTGAGCGCGGCGACGGTCGACATCGAGGCGCGTGCGGTCACCGTCGACTACGACCCCGACGCCGTGGGCCGCGAGGCGCTCGTGGCCGCCATCGAGGACCAGGGCTACGACGTCCCGTAGGCCTCCGGGGGCGGCAGCGTCCGGCGGTAGCGCACCTCGTCGATCTCGACGTCGAAGACCTCGTCGCGGCGGGTGCCGCCGTCGGCCCCCCAGCCCTGCTGCTCGTAGAACGAACGCGAGCGCGCATTGCCGGGATGGACCCACACGACCGCCTCGGCGAAGCCCTGCGCGGCGAGGTGCTCCTGCGCGGCGGCCAGCAGCGCCCGGCCCGCACCCGAGCCCCAGGCCTCAGGGGCGACGTTGAGGGTGTAGACCTCGCCGACGTCGGCGGCCTCGTCGCCACCGGCGGGACCCGCCACGGCGAAGCCGACGACCTCGCCGTCGATCTCGGCGACGAGCCGTACCGTGCGCGTGTCGCGCGGCGGCACCGACAGCGTCTCCCGCCAGCGCTCGGCACGGTGACCCGCGTCGAGGCCGTCGAGGTAGGCCTGTGGCATGAGGCCGGGGTAGGCGGCCCGCCACGCGGTGACGTGGACGGTCCCGAGGGCGTCGGCGTCGTCGGGCTCGGCGCGGCGGACCGCGGGGGCGCGCATCGCGGCTCCTCGGGCTAGACGTCGACCTTCGGCAGGCGCTCGAGGGCCGCGTCGATGCGCTCCTGGGGGTAGGGGCGGTCGATGAGGTCCTCGGAGAGGTAGCGGTCGTAGGCGGCCATGTCGAAGTGACCGTGACCGCACAGCGCGGTGAGGATGACCTTCTCCTCGCCGGTCTCCGCGCAGCGGCGGGCCTCGTCGACGCACTCGGCGAGCGCGTGGGTCGGCTCCGGGGCCGGCACGATCCCCTCGTTGCGGGCGAACTGCACGCCGGCGGCGAAGCAGTCGCGCTGCTCGCGCGCGCGGGCCTCGATGAGCCCGAGATCGTAGATGTGGCTGAGCAGCGGCGACATCGCGTGGTAGCGCAGCCCGCCGGCGTGGATGGGGTCGGGGACGAAGTCGTGCCCGAGGGGGTGCATCTTCATGAGGGGGGTCATCCCCGCGGTGTCACCGTAGTCGTAGGCGTAGGTCCCACGGGTCAGCGACGGGCATGACGAGGGCTCGACGGCGCGGATCTCCGGTGCGCCGCGGCCGGCGAGCTTGTCGCCGAGGAACGGGAAGGCGAGCCCGGCGAAGTTCGAGCCCCCGCCGGTGCAGCCGACGATGAGGTCGGGGCTCTCGCCGGCGAGCTCCATCTGCTTGCGGGCCTCGAGGCCGATGACCGTCTGGTGCAGCAGGACGTGGTTGAGGACGCTGCCGAGCGCGTAGCGGGTCTCGGGGTCGGCGGCGGCGATCTCGACGGCCTCGGAGATCGCGATGCCGAGGCTGCCGGGGCTGTCGGGGTCGGCCTCGAGGATCGCCCGCCCGGCCTTGGTCAGCGGCGAGGGGCTCGGGTGCACCGTCGCGCCGAAGGTCTCGATCATCGAGCGGCGGTACGGCTTCTGCTCGTAGCTCGCGCGCACCTGCCAGACCTCGCAGGACAGCTCGAACAGCGAGCAGGCGAAGGCCAGGGCGCTACCCCACTGCCCCGCCCCGGTCTCGGTGGTGAGCCGGCGCACGCCCTCGATGGCGTTGTAGTAGGCCTGCGGCACGCTCGTGTTCGGCTTGTGGCTGCCCGCGGGGCTCACGCCCTCGTACTTGTAGTAGATGTGCGCCGGCGTGCCGAGGGCCTTCTCGAGGCGGTGGGCGCGGTACAGCGGCGAGGGCCGCCACAGCCGGTAGACCTCGCGCACCGGCTCGGGGATCTCGATGTCCCGCTCGGTGGCGACCTCCTGGGCGATGAGCCCGCCGGGGAACAGCGGCGCGAGGTCCTCGGGTCCGACCGGCTCGTGCGTCCCGGGGTGCAGCACCGGCGGCGGGGGCTCGGGCAGATCGGCGACGATGTTGTACCAGTGCGTCGGCAGGTCCGACTCGTCGAGAAGGTACTTCGTCTGCTGGCCCATGTGCGCTGCCTCCCTCGTGTCGTGGCGCGACCATAGCGCGCCGCGGGAGGTCACGGGAAAGCCCGGGCAACCGTCCCGGGGTGTGCGGTAGGGTGCCGAAACGACGAGATGAGGAGTGTCCGATGAGCCGACCCCGTGTCCTGTCGATCGTTCTTGCCGGCGGCGAGGGCAAGCGTCTCGCGCCGCTCACCCGCGACCGCGCGAAGCCCGCGGTGCCCTTCGGTGGGATGTACCGGCTCGTGGACTTCGTCCTGTCGAACCTCGTCAACGCCGGCTTCCTCAAGATCGTCGTCCTCACCCAGTACAAGTCGCACTCGCTCGACCGGCACATCGCCCAGACCTGGCGCATGTCGGCGCTGCTCGGCAACTACGTCGCGCCGGTGCCCGCGCAGATGCGCCAGGGCAAGCGCTGGTTCGCCGGCTCGGCCGACGCGATCTTCCAGAACTTCAACCTCCTCAACGACGAGCGTCCCGACTACGTCATCGTCTTCGGCGCCGACCACATCTACCGCATGGACCCTGCGCAGATGCTCGAGGCGCACATCGCGTCGGGCGCCGGGGTCACCGTCGCGGGCATCCGCGCGCCGATCGAGCAGGCCGACCAGTTCGGCATCATCGAACCCGGGGAGGGTGACCAGATCCGGGCGTTCCGCGAGAAGCCCAGCGACCCCGTTGGCCTGCCCGACGCGCCCCACCAGGTCTTCGCCTCGATGGGCAACTACGTCTTCACCACCGAGACGCTCGTGCAGGCGCTCGTCGCCGACTCCGACGACGACGACTCCAACCACGACCTCGGCGGCGACATCATCCCGATGCTCGTCAACAGCGGCCAGGCCAACGTCTACGACTTCACCCGCAACGAGGTGCCGGGCGCGACCAACCGGGACCGGGCGTACTGGCGCGACGTCGGCACCCTCGACGCCTACTACGACGCGCACATGGACCTCATCAGCGTCCACCCGGTCTTCAACCTCTACAACGACCGCTGGCCGATCTACACCTGGAACCCGCCGGCGCCCGCGGCGAAGTTCGTCTTCGACGAGGACGACCGTCGCGGCCAGGCGATCGACTCGATGGTCTCCGGCGGGGTCGTGATCTCCGGGGGGACGGTGCGCCGCTCGGTGCTCTCCCCCGGCGTGCGCGTCCACTCCTACGCCGACGTCGCCGACAGCGTCCTCATGAACGGCGTCGAGGTCAACCGCCACGCCGTCGTCCGCAACGCCATCGTCGACAAGAACGTCGTCATCCCCGCCGGGGCCCGCATCGGCCTCGACCCCGAGGCCGACGCCGCGCACTTCGTCGTCTCCGACGAGGGCCGCGTCGTCATCGGCAAGGGCGACGACGTGCCCGTGGAGCCCACCGAAGGAGGCCAGGCATGACCGCCGCGCCGCTGCGCGCCGCCCTGCTCACCCGCGAGTACCCCCCCGAGGTGTACGGGGGCGCCGGCGTGCACGTCGAGCACCTCGCCGCCGCGCTCGCGCGCCACGTCGAGGTCGGGGTGCACTGCTTCGGCGCCGAGCGCGACGACCCGCTCGTCGCCGGCACCTACGGCTCCTGGGACGCCCTCGACGGCGGAGGTCCGCACATGGCGGCGCTGCGCCACCTCTCCACCGACCTCGCGATCGCCGCGGGCGTCGAGGGCGCCGACGTCGTGCACAGCCACACCTGGTACGCCAACCTCGCCGGGCACCTTGCGGCCCTGCTCTACGACATCCCCCATGTGGTGACCACCCACAGCCTCGAGCCGCTGCGCCCGTGGAAGTCCGAGCAGCTCGGGGGCGGCTACGCCGTCTCCTCGTGGGCGGAGCGCACCGGCGTCGAGGGCGCCGACGCGGTGATCGCCGTCTCCGCGGAGATGCGCCGCGACGTGCTCGCGAGCTACCCCTCGGTCGACCCCGACAAGGTCGTCGTCATCCACAACGGCATCGACCCCGAGGCCTACCAGCCCGACTGGGGCACCGACGTCCTCGAGCGCTACGGCATCGACCCTGCGCGCCCGTCGGTGATGTTCGTCGGCCGGATCACGCGGCAGAAGGGCGTGACCCACCTCCTCGACGCCGCCGCCCACCTCGACGCCGACGCCCAGCTCATCCTCTGCGCGGGCGCGCCGGACACCGTGGACCTCGGCGCGGAGGTCGCCTCGGCGGTCGCCGCGCTGCGCGAGGACCGCGACGGGGTCTTCTGGATCGACGAGATGCTGCCGCGCCCCGACATCGTCCAGTTGCTCACCCACGCGACGGTGTTCGCCTGCCCGTCGATCTACGAGCCGTTCGGCCTCGTCAACGTCGAGGCGATGGCGTGCGAGACCCCGGTCGTGGCCTCGGCCGTCGGCGGCATCCCCGAGGTCGTCGTCGAGGGTGGCACCGGCCATCTCGTCGCCTTCGAGAAGGGCGAGGACGTCTTCGGCTCCCCCGCCGATCCCGACCGCTTCGCCCGGGAGTTCGCCGAGGCCCTCAACCGCGTCGTCGGCGACGCCGACCGGGCCCGGCAGATGGGGCTCGCGAGCCGCGAGCGCGTCCTCGAGCACTTCAGCTGGCAGGCCATCGCCGAGCAGACCGCCGACCTCTACCGCCGACTGCGCAGCTGAGCTGGCCCATGCCCGGTGCCGCGCTCGTCGTGCTCCTCGCGCTGCTCGCCACGGCAGCCGTGGGCCCGACCGCACGCGCCGAGGAGGACGAGACCGTCGTGGGGCCGGAGGCCACGCAGCTGTCCATCGAGCGCCGCGTCGAGGGCGAGGCGCCCGCCGGAGCCCGCTTCGTCGTCGCGCTCGCCTGTGAGGGGCTCGACCGCGTCGAGCTCGACGTCGCCGCTGGTGAGGTCCGCAGCCTGCCGGTGCCGCAGGGGCAGGCCTGCGAGCTCACCGAGGTCGACGACGGCGGGGCTGCCTCGGTGACGATCGCCGTGGGCGAGGTGACGCGAACGCAGGAGCGGACGCTGGCCTTCTCCACCGGCGATGAGGCCGAGCTCACCGTCACCGTCACGAGCCGCTTCGCCTCGGCCGCGGCCGAGGACGGCAGCGACGCCGGTGCGGGCGGCGCCACCGGGCCGGGCTCGAGCCCACGCCAAGGCGAGGAGGACACCGAGGTCCTCGACGGGACCATCACCACGCCCTCGCGGGTCGACGCCGGTGGCGGGGCGCTCGGGTCGGCTCCGTCGGCCGCGGCGCTCGCGGCGGTACTGCTCGTCGTCGCGAGCCTCGCGGCGCTCGCCGTGGCCGCCCGCCGAGGGCGCGGCCGGGCCTAGCGCGGCCCCTGCTCACTCCTCCTGCTGGGCCACGACCTCCCGGGCGATGTGCTCGGGCGTCTCGCCGTAGCCGGCCGGGGCCATCTCGACGCGTGCGGCGCCACTCGTGAGCGCCCGCAGCTCGGGCACGAGGTTCGCGGTCTCGGACTCCGGCACGACGGCGGTGACGACGCTGCGGCCCTGCCCACCCGACTCGGTGCCGACGATGCGTCCGCGGCGGGCAGAGAGGTCGCCCATCGCGTCGCCGACCTGGGCCTCCGGGACGGTGACCTTGACCTCGGCCATCGGCTCGAGCAGGACGATGCCGGCGTCCTGCGCCGCCGCCCGGAAGCCGAGCGAGCCGGCGGTCTGGAAGGCGACGTCGGAGGAGTCGACCGAGTGGTGCTTGCCGTCGACGAGGCGGACCTTGACGTCGACGACGGGGTAGCCGCCGAGCACGCCCCTGCCCATCGCCTCGTCGACGCCCTTCTCGACCGAGGGGATGAACTGGCGCGGGATCACCCCGCCGACGATCTCGTCGGAGAACTCCGTGCCCTCCCCGCGCGGACGAGGTGAGACGATGAGCTCGGCGATGCCGTACTGGCCGTGCCCGCCCGACTGCTTCACGTGGCGACCGAGGCCGCGACCCTCCCCGCGCACGGTCTCGCGGTAGGCGATCGGCACCGGGGCAGTCTCGACGTCGACGCCGAAGGTCCGCTTGATCTTCGCGGCGACGACCGCGACGTGCTCGGGACCGTAGGAGGAGAGCACGAGCTGGCGGCCGCTGTCGTCGCGGCTGATCTCGAGCGACGGGTCCTCCTCGGCGACGCGCGCGAGCGCGCCGGGCAGCTTGTCGTCCTCCGAGCCGCCCGCGGCGCGGACGACGACGCGGTAGTGCCCGCGCGGCGGCCGCGGGACCTCGAGGCTCACCGGGGCGCCGGAGGCGTAGAGCACGTCGCCGGTGACGACGTCCTCGAGCTTCGTGCAGCCGACGACGTCGCCGACGGCGGCCCGCTCGATCGAGGACTGCTCGCGGCCGGTCAGCCCCACGAGGCCTCGCAGGCGGGCGGTCTGCCCGGTGCGGTCGACGACGAGCTGGCCGTCGGGGGTGAGCTCGCCGGCGAGCACCCGCAGGACGCTGATGCGGCCCACGTAGGGGTCGGCGATCGTCTTCGCGACGTAGGCCGCCGGCGGCCCCTCGATCACCCGCGCGGCGTCGAGGTCGCCCGCCGGCCGCTCGACGGGGCTCGGCACGAGGTCGACGAGGGCGTCGGCGAGCATCTTCAGGCCCCGGCCCTCCTCGGCGGAGGCGCACATCACCGGGCAGAAGCTCCCGCTGGCGACGCCGCTGGCGAGCAGCGCCGAGAGCTCCTCGTAGGTCGGGGTCTCCCCGTCGAGGTAGCGCATGAGCAGCTCGTCGTCGTTCTCGACGATCGCCTCGACGAGCCACTCGCGGTTGCGCTCGGCCTGCTCGACGTACTCCTCGGGGATCTCGCCCTCGTAGCGCTGGCCGTCGACCCGTCGGACCGCGCGCCGTGACAGCAGGTCGATGACCCCGCCGAAGTCCTCGCCGATGCCGAGCGGCATGTGGATCGGCGCGATGGCCTTGCCGACCTGCTCCCGCAGCGCGTCGACGTGGGCCTGGAAGCGCGCCTGGGCCTTGTCGAGCTGGTTGAAGACCGCGAGGCGCGGCAGGCCCGCCTCGCCGGTGGCCTCCCACAGCTCGTCGTGCTGGGGTCCGAGACCCACCGAGGCGTCGATGACGAAGAGCGCGGCGTCGGCGGCCGGCATCGCGCCGAAGGCGTCGCCGATGGCCTCGGCGCCCCCGGGGCTGTCGAGCAGCGCGAGGCGCTGGTCGCGCCAGGTCAGCGTCGCGGTGGCCAGGCCGAGGGACCGCTCGCGCGCCCGCTCCTCGTCGTCGGTGTCGAAGATCCCCCCGCGGGGGATGTCGACGCCGGCGCGGGCGAGCAGTGCCTCGGCGAGTGCCGTCTTGCCCGCACCTCCCTGGCCGACGAGTAGGACGCTGCGGGTCGCCTCAGCCGAGTTGCTCACTGCCGTGCCTCCTTGGTCCTCCGTGGACGCTGGGTGTCACGCCTCCGGCAGGCTAGACGGGCGCCGCGAGGCGCGCAGGCCCGATGGTCCCGGCCGCGTCGCCGCCCGCCTGTCCGATGGGCGCGCTCTCGGGTCACGCCACGCGCGACCCTCCGGTCGGATCCTTCTCGTGCCCGCTCATCGCCCGCTCTCCTCCGACTCAGCGGCGGTGATCGCCGCCCACGCCGCCTCGACGTGGCGCCGCTCGGTCTGCGTCGCGCCCACACCCAAGCGCAGGACGAGCCGCCCGTCCAGCCTCGTCGTCGTGAGGTAGAGCTCGCCGCTGTCGTTGAGCCGTTCGGCGAGGCCGGCGTTGCGCTCGTCGCCGTCGACGTGGCGGAAGCAGACGAGGTTCGCGCGCACCGGCGCGACGACCTCGAAGGCGGGGTGGGCGCGGACCTGCTCGGCGAACCAGGCGGCGTGGGCGACGTGGCCGCGCACGTAGGCGGCGAGGCCCTCGGCGCCGTACCAGCGCAGGACCATCCACAGCTTGAGGGCGCGGAAGCGCCGCCCGAGCGGGATCTGCCAGTCGCGGTAGTCGATCGCCCCGCCCTGCTCCGACGCGGCGCTGCGCAGGTAGGCCGGCAGGACGCTGAGCGCCTCGACGAGCGGGGCGCGGTCGGCGACGTAGAAGGCGTCGCAGTCGAAGTTCGTGAGCAGCCACTTGTGGGGGTTCGTGCAGTAGCTGTCGGCGTGCTCGAGGCCCGCACCGACCCAGCGCAGCTCCGGGGCCACCGCCGCGCAACCGAGCATCGCCGCGTCGACGTGGAGCCACGCGCCGGCGGCGTGGGCTACCTCGGCGATCTCCGCGACGGGGTCGACGGCCAGTGAGGAGGTCGAGCCGACCGTCGCGACGACGAGGCAGGGGGTCGCGCCGTCGGCGAGGTCGGCGCCGATGGCCTCGGCGAGCGCATCGGGGCGCAGGGCGTGCTCGTCGTCGACGTCGACGAGCCGCAGGCTTGCGGTGCCGTGCCCGGCGATGCGCACGGCCTTCTCGAGGGAGCTGTGCACCTGCGTCGAGGCGTAGACGGTGAGGGGCCGGTCGACGCCCGCGCTCGTGGCGGCCCCACCGGTGACCCGGTGGCGGGCGGCGAGCAGCGCGCAGAGCGTCGCGCTCGACGCGGAGTCCTGGATCACCCCTCCCCCGGCCCCGTCGGAGCGGAAGGTCGCGGGCAGGTCGAGCAGCTCGGCGAGCCAGTCGAGGACGAGGGTCTCGAGCTCGGTGGCCGCCGGACTCGTCTCCCACAGCATCCCCTGCACCCCGAGCCCGGCGGAGAGCAGCTCGCCGAGGATCGACGGGCCGGAGCTGTTGGCGGGGAAGTAGGCGAAGAACGACGGGTGCTGCCAGTGCGTGAGGCCCGGCACGATCGTCGCGTCGAGGTCGTCGAGCACCGCGGCGAACGGCTCCCCGCGCCGCGGCGGCGAGGACGGCAGCGCGGCGCGGACCTCCCCCGGGGCGACCTGGCTGCGCACCGGCCGCTGCTCGAGCGTGGCGAGGTAGTCGGCGATCCAGTCGACGACCTCGTGGCCGTGGCGGCGCAGCTCCTCGGAGGTCATGTGGCGCGGGGCGTCAGGCTCCTTCATGCCGGCGTTGTACCGCACCGGGGCCGCCGCGCGCCTATCGGCTGGTCCGCGCGGCGGCGACCAGGCGTTCGCGCCAGGCGCCCGCGCCCTCCTCGCCGCGCCGGGCGGTGTGCGCGGCGACCTCCAGCAGCCGCAGCCGCCCCAGGGCGGCCTCGACGGGCGCGTCGGCGGCACCGAGCCCCGTGGCGGCGCGCAGGGCGGTGCGCAGCGGCGCGGCGCGCCCCGGGCCGTCGAGGGCGGCGACGACCTGCCACCACGCGGCGTCGAAGCGCGGGTCGGCCCAGCGGGCGAACTCGACGTCGATGAGCGCGACGGGTGTGCCGTCAGCGTCCACGACGGTGTTGCGCGGTGAGCAGTCCCCGTGGGCGAGGACGGCGGGACGGGCCTCGCGGCGGGTGAGCGCGGCGTCGGCGTCAAGGGCGTCGGCGACGTCGCCGGGCAGGGCGAGGCGGGCCAGCCAGCGGGCGACGAGTCCCTCGAGCGCCTTGGGCCGGGCCCAGGCCCGGTAGAGGCGGAGGTCGCCGGGGTCGGCCGCAGTCAGCGCGACGAGCCAGCGCCCGGTGCCCGCGGCGAGGCGCCGACCCTCGGCGGTGGTGCGCACCGCGCTGCCCGGCCGGCCGGGCACCCACTGCCGCAGGAGCCAGGGTGGGCGCCCCTCGGGGTCGGCGTCGAGCAGGCGGGGGCTGGGCACGCCCACCTCGGCGAGCACCACGGGCAGGTGGCGGGCGAGTTCCACGCGTCCGGCCGCCAGCGTCGGCTCCTCGAGGAGCTGGAGCACCGCGGTGGCGCCCCCGGTGCTCTCGAGACGGTAGGTGGCGTTGCGCAGCCCGCCCGCCAACGGCACGACATCCCGCACCGCGGTCCCCACGAGCGCGGAGGCCGCGGCGGCGTCGAGCGCGGCGGGTGGGTCGCTCAGCTCAGCGCGTCGACGACGTAGTCGACCGCAGCGGTGAGCGCCTCGACGTCGGCGAGGTCGACGGCGGGGAAGACCGCGACGCGGAGCTGGTTGCGGCCGAGCTTGCGGTAGGCCTCGGTGTCGAGGATGCCGTTGGCCCGCAGGATCGCGCTGACCTCACCGGCGTCGACGCGCTCGTCGAGGTCGATCGTGCAGACGACGTTCGAGCGCAGCGCCGGGTCGGTGACGAAGGGCCGAGCCCATTCCCGGCTCCCGGCCCAGCCGTAGAGGTGGTCGGCCTTGGCCTTGCACTGCTGGGCGGCCCAGGCGATGCCCCCGCCCTCGTTCATCCAGTCGATCTGCTCGGCCATGAGGAAGAGCGTCGACACGCTCGGGGTGTTGTAGGTCTGGTCCTTGCGGGAGTTGTCGACGGCGGTGGCGAGGTCGAGCATCGGCGGGATCCAGCGGTCGCTCGCGGCGAGCTCCTCGACCCGGGCGAGCGCCGCGGGCGAGAGCAGCGCGACGAAGAGCCCGCCCTCGCTCGCGAAGCACTTCTGGGGGCTGAAGTAGTAGGCGTCGACCTCCTCGACGTCGAAGGCCAGCCCTCCGGCGGCGCTCGTCGCGTCGACGGCGACGAGCCCGTCGGCGCCCTCGGGGCGGCGCAGCGGCATCGCCACGCCGGTCGAGGTCTCGCAGTGGGTGAGCGCGTAGAGGTCGACGTCGTCGACGGCCTCGAGCTCGGGAGCCGAGCCGTAGGGGGCCTCGACGATGACGGGGTCGGCGAGGTGCGGCGCGCCCGCGCAGACCTTCGAGAACTTCTGGCTGAACTCGCCGAGGACGGCGTGGGCGCTGCGCTCGCGCACGAGACCGAAGGCCGCCGCGTCCCAGAACAGCGTCGCGCCGCCGGCGCCGAGGACGACCTCGTAGCCCTCGGGCAGGTCGAAGAACGTCGCGAGACCCTCGCGGATCCGGCGCACCTGCCCCTTGACCCCGGCCTTGCGGTGGCTCGTGCCGAGGAGGCCGTCAGCGACCTCGGCGAGGTGGGTCACCGCCTCCGAGCGCACCTTCGA
>PWFH01000097.1 GCA_003553795.1 Egibacter sp.
CCGCCCGACGCGCCGCCCGACGCGCCGCCCGACGCGCCGTAGGATCAGACGCTGTGAGCGACACCCTCGACATCGCCGATCCCGCCGCCGCCGAGCGCCTCGCCGAGGAGCTCGGGGCCGGTCGGCTCGCCGTCGTGCCGACCGACACCGTCTACGCCATCGTCGCCGACGCCTTCGCCCCGCAGGCCACGCGTCGGCTGCTGCGCGCCCGTGGCGCCGGGCGCAACCGCCCGCTGCCGGTGCTCGTCGAGCGGCCGCGCCAGATCTCCGGGCTCGCCCAGGGGGTCAGCGAGGCCGTCGACCGCCTCGTCGCGGCGTACTGGCCGGGGCCGCTCACGATCGCGCTGCGCGCCGCCGACGGCCTCGGCTGGGACCTCGGCAACACCGCCGGCAGCGTCGCGCTGCGCCAGCCCGACGACGACTGGCTGCGGGGCGTCATCGCCGAGGTCGGCCCGCTCGCGGCCACGGGGGCGTGCCGTCGTGGCAAGCCCCCGGCGACGACGATCGACGCCGCGCGCGAGCAGCTCGGCGAGGCCGTCGCGCTCTACCTCGACGGCGGGGTTCGCGACGAGCCCCGGTCGACGATCGTCGACGCCACCCGCGGTGAGCGCGTCGAGGTCCTGCGCACGGGGGCGATCCACGCCGACGACCTCGCCCGCGTCGCCGCCGGTGAGCTCGACTGGGGTGTCCGCGCCGACGCCGAGCCCGGCGAGGTCGAGCCAGGGCAGGCGGGGCCCGGTGAGGTCGAGCCAGGGCAGGCGGGGCCCGGTGAGGTCGGGCCCGGTGAGGTCGGGCCCGGTGAAGGCGAGCCCGACGCGCACGCCGGAGGCGGCGGCGACGAGGCCGACCCCGCGCCCGGCGAGCCCGTCGGCCGTGAGCACTCGAGGAACGAGGAGGACTAGATGCGCATCGCCATCGGATCCGACCACGCCGGCTACCCACTCAAGGCCCACCTTGTCGCGTGGCTCACCGCTGCCGGCCACGACGTCGTCGACCACGGCACGCACTCGACCGACAGCGTCGACTACCCGCCCTACTGCGCCGCGGTCGGCCTCGACGTCGCTGCGGGACGCGTCGAACGAGGTATCGTCCTCGGCGGTTCGGGCCAGGGCGAGCAGCTCGCGGCGAACAAGGTCCGCGGCGTCCGCGCCGCGCTCTGCCACGACCTCTACACCGCGCGGCTGAGCCGCGCGCACAACGACGCCAACGTCCTGGCGATGGGCGGGCGGATCGTCGCCGAGGGCCTCGCCGAGGAGATCGTCGGGCTGTGGCTCGCGACGCCCTTCGACGGCGGGCGCCACGCCCGCCGCGTCGACCAGCTCGCCGCCATCGAGGACGACGCCGAGGCCGTCGCCGCAGCGACGGGCAAGGAGACACCATGACCAGCTGGGGCCCCGACGTCGACGCGCTCGAGGCGCAGGACCCCGAGCTCGCCGGCGCGATCCGCGACGAGCTGCACCGCCAGCGCACGAACCTCCAGCTCATCGCGAGCGAGAACTTCACCTCCCCGGCGGTGCTCGCCGCGCAGGGCAGCGTGCTCACGAACAAGTACGCCGAGGGCTACCCGGGACGGCGCTACTACGGCGGCTGCGAGTTCGTCGACGTCGCCGAGGACCTCGCACGCGACCGCGCGAAGGCGCTCTTCGGCGCCGAGCACGCCAACGTCCAGCCGCACTCCGGCGCGCAGGCCAACATGGCGGCGTTCACCGCCCTCGGCCTCGAGCACGGCGACACGCTCATGGCGATGTCGCTGGCCCACGGCGGCCACCTCACCCACGGCTCGCCGGTGAACTTCAGCGGCAAGTGGTACGACATCGCCGCCTACGGCGTCGATGAGGCCACCGAGCGCATCGACTACGACGCCGTCGCCGAGCTCGCCCGCGCGCGCCGGCCGAAGGTCATCCTCGCCGGCTACACCGCCTACCCCCACGAGATCGACTTCGCGGCGTTCCGCGCGATCGCCGACGAGGTCGGCGCGCGGCTGCTCGTCGACGCCGCGCACTTCTGCGGCCTCGTCGCCGGCGGGTCCCACCCCAGCCCCGTGCCCTACGCCGACGCGGTGACGTTCACGACGCACAAGACGATGCGGGGCCCGCGGGGCGGGACGATCCTCACCACCGCCGAGCATGCCAAGGCCGTCGACAAGGCCGTCTTCCCGTTCCTGCAGGGCGGCCCGCAGATGCACGCGGTGGCCGCGAAGGCCGTGGCCTTCCGCGAGGCCAGCCAGCCCGCGTTCGCCGACTACGCCGCGCAGATCGTGGCCAACGCCCGGGCGCTCGCCGCCGCCCTCGAGGGCGAGGGGCTGCGCATCGTCGGCGGCGGCACCGACATCCACTACCTCCTCGCCGACCTCTCCGCGCTCGGCGACCCCGAGCTCACCGGCAAGGTCGCCGAGGCGCGCCTCGACGCCGCCGGCATCAGCCTCAACAAGAACGCGATCCCCTTCGACCCCCAGCCGCCGATGGTCGCCTCCGGGATCCGCGTCGGCGTGCCGTCGGTCACGACCCAGGGGATGGGCACCGCGGAGATGGCCGAGATCGCCTCGCTCATCGCCCGGGTCCTGCGCAGCGCCGACGAGGTCGACGCGGTGCGCGCCGACGTCGAGGCCCTCACCGCCCGCTTCCCGGTCTACCCGTGAGCGGCCGCCGGGGGCCAGCGGCGGCGTTGACGCCCGTTCGCAGCGCTGCCTACACTCGCGCGACGTCATGAGCAGCGAACTCGAGGGTGCGCGCCCACCCGCGTCGGAGCGCGCCGAGGACGACCCGCCAGCCGAGGAGTCGACGATGCGCGCCCTCGCGCGCGGCGCCGACCAGGCCTCGGTGATGAGCGTCGAGCTGCTCGCGGGCATCGGCACGTGGATGGGCATCGGCTGGCTGGCCGACCGCTGGCTCGAGACCGGCCCGTGGCTCATGGTCGCCGGGGCGCTCATCGGCAACGCCGCGGGGCTCTACCTCATCTGGCTGCGCAGTGGGCGCGCGTCGGACGGAGACCAGCGGTGAGCGTCGTCGAGCCCGGCGTCGCGGGCGGTGGCACCGATGGCTGAGCCGGCGCCCTCCGAGGCGCCCACGGCCGGCGACGTCGCGCCCGGCGCCCCCGAGCGCGCCCTCGCGGCCGGCACCGCCCGCGTCCTCGCGCTCGTGGCCGTGCCGGTCCTCGGCGTCGCCGCGCTGGTCGCCGGCTGGCCCGGGGTGCTCGGCGCCGCGGTCGGGCTCGGCTTCGTCGCGCTGCTGTCGGTGGGCTCGGCGCTCGTGCTCGCCCGCGTGGCCGGCCAGGGCGGCGGCGTCGGCCTCGCCGCGCTCGTCGGGGGTGCGTTCGCACGGCTGCTGCTCTACGCTGCCGCGCTGGTCGCCCTGAGCGGGGTGGAGGGGCTGCACCGCGAGAGCCTCGCGATCGCCACAGCGGTGGGCGTCGCCGTGACGCTGGCCTACGAGCTGCGCCACCTGGCCAGACAACCGCGACTGTTCCAGGTCGAGACCGGGACGACGAGGAGCCGAGACCCGTGAGAACGCTGCCAGTCCTCGCCGCCGCCGAATGGGGCGGGGAGTTCGAAGGCGCCCTCGAGCCCATCAACTCCCTCTTCCGCTTCCCCTACTTCGCCGACTGGGGCGTGTTCAGCATCAACCGGACGATCCTCATCGCCTGGTTCATGACCCTCGTCGCCGGCGCGGTCTTCCTCGTCGCGTTCCGCAACCCTCAGATCGTGCCGGGCAAGCTCCAGGCCGCCGCGGAGGGCATCGTCGAGTTCGTCCGCAACGAGATCGCCATCGCGATCATCGGGCCGAAGGGCACCCGCTTCGTGCCGCTGCTCGTGACGATGATGGTGACGATCTTCTTCCTCAACCTCGCGAAGATCACCCCGTTCATGATGCTGCCGCCCACCGGGCGCATCGCCTGGCCGCTCTTCTTCGCGCTCATCGCCTGGGTCGTCTACGTCGGCGTCGGCATCAAGGAACAGGGCCTCGCCCACTACTTCAAGGAGCTGGCCTTCCCGCCCGGCGTGCCGAAGGTCCTCTACGTCATCCTCACGCCGATCGAGATCATCTCCAACCTCGTGCTCCGGCCCTTCACGCTCATGGTGCGACTCTTCGCGAACATGGTCGCCGGGCACATCCTCATCGTCATCACGCTCGTGACGATCCACGTCTTCCTGCCGTCGTTCCCCGTCGGCTGGATGCTCGGGGTCTTCGGGCTCGTCGCGAGCCCGCTCGTCTTCGGCTTCGAGCTGCTCATCATCACCCTGCAGGCGTACATCTTCACGATGCTGACCGCCGTCTACATCGCCTCGTCGGTGGAGCCGGCGCACTAGCCCCGTCCGCAGTCAAGGAGCTCGCGGCGCGCAGCGTCGCAAGGAGGAACGCATGGACAACCTCGGTAACGGCCTCGTCTACGGGCTCGCCACCCTCGGGCCGGGGATCGGCCTGGGGATCCTCATCGGCAAGTCCGTCGAGGCGATGGCCCGCCAGCCAGAGGCCGCCGGCATGGTCCGCACGACGATGTTCATCGGCATCGCCGTCGTCGAGGCGCTCGCGCTGCTCGGCTTCGTGCTCGCCTTCGCCATCTAGGGCCGCCGGCGCCACCGACCAAAGGGAGCGGAGATGCTCGCCACGTTGCACGTGCTCGCCGTCGAGAACGGCGACGGCATCGAGCTGTTGCCCGAAGCGCCCGAGCTCATCTGGGGGTTCGTGGCCTTCGCGCTGCTCATGGTGGTGATGTTCCGGTTCGTCTTCCCCCGGATCAACACCCTCCTCGAGGAGCGCCAGCAGGCGATCCAGGGCCAGCTCACCGAGGCCGAGCAGGCCAAGGGGGAGGCCGAGGAGCTCAAGCGGTCCTACGAGGCGCAGCTCGCCGAGGCTCGCGACCAGGCCGAGGAGATCCTCGCCGAGGCGCGCACCCAGGCCGAGACCCTGCGGCGCGAGGCGGCCGCGCGTGGCGAGGACGAGGCCGCCCAGGTCCTCGCCCGGGCGCGCGAGGACGGCGAGGCCGAGCGCGCGCGCCTCGTCAGCGAGCTGCGGGGGCAGGTCGCCGCCCTCGCCGTCGAGCTCGCCGGCAAGATCGTGGAGAAGGAGATCGACGCCGAGCAGCACCGCGAGCTCGTCGACGCCTACATCGACGAGCTGTCCGGGCTCAGCTGAGCCGGGACGGGACAGGAGCGAGGACGATGGTTGAGGACCGCGACGGCGTCATCGCCGGCTACGCGCGCGCGCTCGTCGCCGTCGGCGAGGCCGAGGACGCGCTCGACGAGCTCGCCGACGAGCTCTTCCGCTTCGCGCGCAGCGCCGAGCAGACCCCCGATCTCGTCGAGGAGCTCACGAGCCCCGCGGTGTCGGCGGGTCAGCGGCTCGACGTCATCGAGCGGCTGCTCGGCGGGCGCGTGAGCGACGTGACCGTCGCCGCGGCGATGCTGCTCGTGCGCGCCGGGCAGGCCCGCGAGCTCTCGGCGATCGCCGAGGCCTTCGCGCGCGAGGCCGCCGAGGCGGGTCGGCGGGTGCTCGCCGAGGTGCGCAGCGCCGTCGAGCTCGACGCCGACCAGCGCGCCCGCCTCGCCGCGGCGCTCGGCGAGGCCACCGGGCGGGAGGTCGAGCTCAAGGTCACGCTCGACCCGAGCGTCGTCGGCGGGATCGTCGCCACCGTCGGCGACACCGTCATCGACGGCAGCCTGAGCCGCCGCCTGTCCGACCTCAAGTCGCGATTCCAGAGCTAGTCAGGAGCACGAGGCATGACCGAGCTGCGTATCTCCTCCGACGACATCGCCGCGGCGCTCGCCGCGCAGGTCGCGGCGTACGATCCCACGCTCACGCGCGAGCAGATCGGTCGGGTCACCGAGTCCGGTGACGGCATCGCCCGTGTGTCGGGGCTGCCCGACACGATGGCCAACGAGCTCCTCTCCTTCGGCACCGACGCGCACGGCTACGAGCTCTACGGCCTCGCGCTCAACCTCGAGGAGGACTCGATCGGCGCGGTCATCATGGGCGACGCCACGACGATCGAGGAGGGCGACGAGGTCAGCCCGACCGGCCGGGTGCTCTCGGTGCCCGTGGGCGACGCCTACCTCGGCCGCGTCGTCGACCCGCTCGGGCGCCCCATCGACGGCAAGGGCCCGCTCGACCGCACCCGCATCGCCGGCCAGCGCGGCCTCGAGGTCCAGGCGCCGTCGGTCATCGACCGCCAGCCGGTCAACGAGCCCCTGCAGACCGGCATCAAGGCCATCGACGCGATGACGCCGATCGGCCGCGGCCAGCGCGAGCTCATCATCGGCGACCGTCAGGTCGGCAAGACCGCGGTCGCCGTCGACGCGATCATCAACCAGCGCGGGCCGTGGGAGACCGGCGACCCCGACCAGCAGGTCAAGTGCATCTACGTCGCGGTCGGCCAGAAGGGCTCGACGGTCTCGGAGGTCGTGGCCAAGCTCACCGAGCACGGCGCGATGGAGTACACGACCGTCGTCTCGGCGCCGGCGAGCTCGCCCGCGCCGTTCCAGTACATCGCGCCCTACGCCGGCGCGGCGATCGGCTCGTACTGGATGTACGAGGGCCAGCACGCCCTCGTCGTCTACGACGACCTCTCCAAGCAGGCCGACGCCTACCGCCAGCTCAGCCTGCTGCTGCGCCGCCCGCCGGGGCGCGAGGCCTACCCCGGCGACGTCTTCTACCTCCACAGCCGGCTGCTCGAGCGCGCCGCCAAGCTCAACGACGGCCTCGGCGCGGGCAGCCTCACCGCGCTGCCGATCATCGAGACGAAGGGCGGCGACGTCTCGGCGTTCATCCCGACGAACGTCATCTCGATCACCGACGGGCAGATCTACCTCGAGAGCGACCTCTTCTTCCAGGGCGTGCGCCCGGCGATCAACGTCGGCATCTCGGTCTCACGCGTCGGCGGCGCGGCGCAGGTCAAGGGCATGAAGAAGGTCTCGGGCACGATGCGCCTCGACCTCGCGCAGTACCGCGAGCTCGAGGCCTTCGCGCAGTTCGGCTCCGAGCTCGACAAGGCGAGCCAGGCGCAGATCGACCGCGGCGAGCGCGTCGTCGAGACGCTCAAGCAGCCGCAGTACTCGCCGATCCCCGTCGAGGAGCAGATCGCGACGATCTGGGCGGTGTCGAACGGCCGGCTCGACACGATCCCCGTCGCCGACTGCCGGCGCTTCGAGGAGGAGCTGCGGGCCTACCTGCGCGAGCGCCACGCCGGGCTGATGGACGGGCTGCGCACCGACGGCCAGCTCACCGACGAGCGCGCCGCCGAGCTCGAGGAGGCCGTCGACGTCTTCCTCGAGCGCTTCGAGCGCTCCGAGGACGTCGACGCCCCCGAGCCCCACGAGATGGAGGCGCTCGACACGCTGCCGCGTGACGACGACGAGGACGACGAGGCCTAGCGCCCGGGGAGGGCAGGCGAGACGATGCCAGGAGCCGGAGAGCTCAGGGTCCTGCGCCGGCGGATCCGCAGCGTCAGGTCGACGCAGAAGATCACGCGGGCCATGGAGCTCATCGCCGCGAGCCGCATCTCGCGCGCCCGCCAGGCGGTCGAGGCCGCGCGCCCCTACGCCCAGGGCATCACGCGCGTCATCCGCGACCTCGCGAGCGAGGGCGCGGTCGCCAACCACCCCCTCATCCGCGAGCACGACGACGTCGAGCGGGTGGGCATCGTCGTCATCGCCTCCGACCGCGGCCTCGCCGGCGCCTACAACGCCAACGTCCTGCGCCGCGCCGAGCGCCTCGCGAAGGAGGAGCGCGACGCCGGCCGCGGGGTCGACCTCTACGCGGTCGGGCGCAAGGGCGAGTCGTACTTCCGCTACCAGGGCCAGGCCCTCGCCGAGGTCTGGACCGGGGTGACCGACCGCCCGACCTACGACGACGCGGTGCGCATCGCCGAGCGGGTCGGGCACGACTACTACGAGCAGCGCATCAACCGCCTGTGGCTGTGCTTCACGAACTTCCGCTCGGCGCTCACCCAGGTCTCGACGACCCGCAAGGTCATGCCCATCGACCCCCGGACGCTGCGTGGCGGGCAGGGCTTCCCACCGCAGTTCACCTTCGAGCCCGACCCCGTGGCGCTCATCGAGCAGCTCATCCCGCGCTACGTCGAGCACCAGCTCTACGCCGCGCTCATGGAGTCCTCCGCGTCCGAGCACGCGAGCCGCCAGCGGGCGATGAAGGCCGCGACCGACAACGCCGGCGACATCCTCAACGGGCTCACCCGTGAGGCCAACCGCGCCCGGCAGGCGGCGATCACCACCGAGATCTCCGAGATCGTCGGCGGGGCCGAGGCCCTGTCCGCCGACTAGGAGCACGAGGAGCGACGATGACCGACACCCAGACCCCGGCTGCCGACCTCGCCGACGGCAGGATCCTCGCCGTCATCGGCCCCGTCGTCGACGTGCAGTTCCCCGCCGACACGCTGCCGGAGATCAACTACGCGCTGCGCTTCGACGTCGAGGATGACGACGGCACGCGGACGCTCACCGCCGAGGTCGCCCAGCACCTCGGCCACGACGTCGTGCGCGCGATCGTCATGCAGCCCACCGACGGCGTGCGCCGCGGCACCGTCGTGCGCAACACCGGGCAGCCGATCAGCGTGCCGGTCGGCCCGGGCATCCTCGGCCACCTCTACAACGTCCTCGGCGAGCCCCTCGACGTCGACGCCAGCGAGATCGACACCCCGACGCGCTGGCCGATCCACCGCGACCCGCCGCCGTTCGACGAGCTTGAGCCGCAGGCGAAGATGTTCGAGACCGGCATCAAGGTCATCGACCTCGTCGAGCCCTACGTCGAGGGCGGCAAGATCGGGATGTTCGGCGGCGCCGGCGTCGGCAAGACCGTCGTCATCCAGGAGATGATCCAGCGCGTCGCCGAGGAGCACGGCGGCGTCTCGCTCTTCGCCGGGGTGGGGGAGCGCACCCGCGAGGGCAACGACCTCATGCTCGAGATGCAGGAGTCCGGCGTCCTCGAGAAGACCGCGCTCGTCTTCGGGCAGATGGACGAGCCGCCCGGGGTGCGCCTGCGCGTCGCCCTGTCGGCGCTGACGATGGCGGAGGACTTCCGCGACGAGGAGCGCCAGGACGTCCTGCTGTTCATCGACAACATCTTCCGCTTCGTGCAGGCCGGCTCGGAGGTCTCGACGCTGCTCGGGCGCATGCCCTCGGCGGTGGGCTACCAGCCCACGCTCGCCAACGAGATGGGCCAGCTGCAGGAGCGCATCACCTCGACGAAGGGGCGCTCGGTGACCTCGCTGCAGGCGGTCTACGTGCCCGCCGACGACATCACCGACCCCGCGCCGCACGCGACGTTCGCCCACCTCGACGCCCAGACGGTGCTCTCCCGGCAGATCTCCGAGCTCGGCATCTACCCCGCGGTCGACCCGCTCGACTCGACCTCGCGGATCCTCGAGCCCCAGGTCGTCGGCCAGCGCCACTACGACGTCGCCACGCGCACCCAGGAGATCCTCCAGCGCTACAAGGACCTCCAGGACATCATCGCCATCCTCGGCATGGACGAGCTCACCGAGGAGGACAAGGTCACCGTCCAGCGCGCCCGCAAGATCCAGCGCTTCTTCAGCCAGCCGTTCTACGTCGCCGAGCAGTTCACCGGGCTGCCCGGGGTCACCGTCCCGCTCTCGGAGACCGTCGAGTCCTTCGAGGCGCTCTGCGACGGGGAGTTCGACGAGATCCCCGAGCAGGCCTTCTTCAACGCCGGCGGCGCCGAGGACGTCCTCGCCAAGGCGAAGAAGCTCGAGGAGCGCTGATGCCGCTCAGCGTCGACATCGTCAGCGCCGAGCGCCGGCTCTTCCAGGGCCAGGCCACCGAGCTCTACGCGCGCTCGGTCGACGGCGAGCTCGGCATCCTGCCCGGCCACACGCCGATGCTCGTCGGCCTCGCCGTCGGCCCCCTGCGGGTGCGCACGAGCGAGGGCGAGGAGGTGCTCATCGCCGTGCACCGTGGCTTCCTCGAGTGCCGCGACGACGACATCAACGTCCTCGCCGACACCGCCGAGCTCGCCGACGACATCGATGTCGCCCGTGCCGAGGCGGCGCGGCAGCGCGCGGTCGAGCACCTCTCCCGTGAGGGCTACCCCGGGGCCGCGCGCTTCGCGCTCGCCCGTGCCGAGGCCCGGCTCGCCGTCGCCGAGCAGAACGACGCGGCGCGCTAGCCCGTCGTCCGGGCGGGCACCCGCCCGCGCGATCGACGCAGGCCCGCCGGGTAGGATTGGCGCCGATGGCTGATGCGTTCCTCGTCCGCGGTGGGGCGTCGTTGCACGGGTCCCTGCCCGTCAACGGCGCGAAGAACTCCGCGCTCAAGCTCATCGCCGCGGCGCTGCTCGCCGAGGGCCGCACGACGATCGCCAACGTCCCGGCGATCGCCGACATCGACGCGATGCTCGACGTCGCGCGCCACCTCGGCGCCGAGGTCGGCCGCGACGGCGACGGCACCGTCACCCTCGACGTGCCCGGCGAGGTCGGCACCGCGACGCCGCCGGAGCTCGTGCGGCGCCTGCGCGCCTCGATCGTCGTGCTCGGGCCGCTCGTGGCGCGCCACGGCCGCGCGCGCCTGGCGATGCCCGGGGGGTGCAACCTCGGCAGCCGCAACATCGACCTCCACCTCGCCGGGCTCTCGCGCATGGGCGCCGAGGTCACCTACGGGCCCGACTACGTCGAGGCCCGCGCCGACGAGCTCGTCGGCGCCGCGATCGAGCTGCCGTTCGCCAGCGTCGGGGCCACAGAGAACCTCCTGCTCGCGGCGGTCACCGCGCGCGGGCGGACACGGATCATCAACGCCGCCCGCGAGCCCGAGATCGCCGACCTCGCGACGATGCTCTGCCGGATGGGCGCGCGCATCGAGGGGGTCGGCAGCCCCGAGCTCGTCGTCGACGGCGTCGACCGCCTCGCGCCCACGCACCACGCCGTCGTCGGCGACCGCATCGAGGCCGGCACCTTCGCCGTGGCCGCGGCGCTGACCGGCGGCGACGTCACCCTCACCGGCGTCGACCCCGAGCACCTGCGCCTCGCGCTCGACAAGCTCGCCGCCGCCGGCGTCGACGTCAGCGGCGACGCCGCGGCGGGTCTGCGCCTGCGCGCGCCCGGGCCGCTGCGCGGCACCGACATCGCGACGCTGCCCTACCCGGGCTTCCCCACCGACCTCCAGCCGCAGCTGCTCGTGCTGCTCAGCCAGGCACGTGGGACGTCGATGCTCACCGAGAACGTCTTCGACGGGCGCTTCTCCATCGTCGCGCACCTGCGCGCCATGGGCGCCGACATCGACCTCGAGGGCCACCACGCCATCGTGCGGGGGCCGACGGCGCTGCGCGGCTGCGAGGTCATCGCCACCGACCTGCGCCAGGGCGCCGCACTCGTGCTCGCCGGCCTCGTCGCCGACGGCGAGACCGTCGTGGCCGACCCCCACCACGTCGACCGTGGCTACGCCGACTTCGCCGGAAGGCTGCGCGCGCTCGGCGCCGACGTCGAGCGCGCTGACGCCGCCCGGGCCCGGACACCGGGCGGCCTGCCGCGCGCGGTCCTCGGCCCATGACCGACCGGCAGGTCCCGCCGCCGCCCGAGGCTGCGACATCGCCCCCGGCGGCGACACCGTCCCCGGCTGCGGCACCGCCCCCGGGGCCGTCGAGCCCGCCCCCGCCGGGCACCCCGCCCACGGGCCGCGTGCCCTGGACCTGGCTCGAGGCCGTCGCGGCCTTCGCGATCGCCACGGGCGCGACGCTGCTCATCGCCCTGCCCATCGCCGCGGTCGCCGGGGCGGCGGGGCTCTCCCTCGAGGCGATGAACGCCGCGCTCATCCCGCTCACCCCGATCGCGATCGGCCTCACGACCATCGCCGTGGTCGGGCTGCGCCATCCGGGCAGCCTCCGTCGCCTCCTGGGCTGGCGGCCTGCGAGCCGCGGGGACTGGCTGGCCGGGCTCGGCGTCGGCATCGCCGGCTACCTCGTCATCGGCCTCGGCCTCGGCGCGCTCATGCAGCTCGCGATCAGCGCGGCAGGCGCGGAGGTCCCCGTCGTGCAGGAGACCTTCCGGCAGGCCGCCGCCGACGAGGGCACGGCGTGGATCCTCGTCGTCAGCGCGGTCGTCCTCGCCCCGATCGCCGAGGAGTTGCTCTACCGCGGCATGCTCTTCCAGGCGCTCGCGAAGCGCCTCGGCACCGGCTGGGGCATCTGGCTGTCCGCGGCGGCCTTCGGCGTCACCCATGCGGCCCTCGGCGCGCCATGGCTCGCCAACGCCCTGCTCGTCGCGGTGATCCTCCCGCTCGGCGCGCTGCTGGCCTGGGCCTTCCACCGGCGTGGCACGCTGCTCGTGCCGATCCTCGGCCACGCCGCCTTCAACGCCATCAACGCGACCCTGCTCATCGCCGCCCCCGACGTCGCGTGAGCGCCCCGGCGCCGCTGGTGGGCGTCCCGGGGCCGCCGCGGGCGCGGCCCCGCCAGGTCGCCGCCGGTCAGGCGGCACGCCTCGCGCAGATGCGCGCCGCCGAGCGCGGTGGAGGCCTCGTCGGCGGTCTCGCGTCCCTGGCCAAGGACGTAGTCTGGACGACGCTCGGGCTGCTCGCCGACCCGAGGGTTCCGCGGCGCGCGAAGGCCGTCGCCGGCAGCGCCCCGGTGCTCGCCGGCCTCCTCGCCCGGGGTGCCTGGCGGATCCCCGGCGGCCTCGTGGCTGCCGCGGCCGGTGCGCGGCACCTCCTGCGCGCCGCCGGGTACCGGCGGGTCTACGAGCAGTGGCGTGGTACCGAGGAGGGGCTGACGATCGTCGTCGGCGTCGTCGGCATCGACGACGAAGAGGAGGACCCGCGGTGAGCAAGGGCAGCAGGCGCAAGCGCGCGACACGCCCCTGGCAGGACCCTGCCGCGCGTCGCGACGTCTCCGACCTCCTCGCCGGCGGGCTCGGGCCGTCGGTGGTCGACGACGACCTCGACCTCGCCGGCTACGTCGTGCGCCGCGTCGACGCCGGCCGGGCGGGCAAGGACTACCTCTGCCCCGACTGCGGCAACCTCGTCGCCGCCGGCGAGGCGCACGTCGTCGTCTGGCCCGAGGACGACCTCGACCTGCGCCGGCACTGGCACCGTCACTGCTGGCGCCACGAGGTGCGCCGGGCAGGCGGCCCCGCGTAGCATCGTCCCGCCTCGCGCGCGGCGTCGTCGCGCCCGTCCCGGAGGAAGCGTTGGCCCAGAGCAAGCAGCAGAAGACCCAGACCAAGCAGGAGAAGAAGGCGGCCAAGGAGGCCGCCCGCGCCGCCGCGGCCGAGGCCGAGCGCCGTCGCAACCGCATCACCGCGGCGGTCATCGCCGGCATCCTCCTCGCCGGCGGCGCCCTCGCCGGCTGGACGGTGTGGCAGGACCGTCAGGAGCAGGCCGCGCTCGAGGCCGAGCGCGAGGCCGAGCAGGAGCGTCTCGCCGAGGAGGCGGCCGAGCTCGAGGCCGAGATCGAGGAGCGACCGGTGGCCTGCGGCGCCTCGGAGCCCGAGGGGGCGGGGCAGGAGCGCGAGCCGTTCGACGAGGCGCCCGACCTCGAGGTCGACGGGGACGCCGCCTACACCGCCGAGATCGCGACCTCCTGCGGGGACCTCACCGTGGAGCTCTACCCCGACGTCGCGCCCGAGACCGTCGCGAGCTTCGTCTTCCTCGCCGAGGAGGGCTTCTTCGACGGCCGCGAGGTCTTCCGCAATGCCGAGACGATCGGGGCGCTGCAGACCGGCTCGGGCACCGACGCCGCGGACTGGGACCTCGGCTACGAGGTCCCCGGTGACCTCTCGCTCGCCGAGCAGGAGGGCTACCCCGTCGGCTCGGTGGCGATGGCGCACGCCGGCGACCCCGACGCCGCCGGCAGCCAGTTCTTCTTCGTCTACGACGAGTCCTTCGACGAGGCCTTCGCCGAGAACCGCGTCTACACCCGCTTCGGCGACGTCGTCGAGGGGCTCGACGTGCTCACCGAGATCGGCGAGCTCGGCACCCTCGGCGACGATCCCGCGCTGCCCGGCGCGGAGGTGCCCGCCGAGGTCGTCTACCTCGAGTCGGTGACGATCGAGGTCGACCGCTAGGCTGGTGGGTCGTCGCCCGACGATGGAGAGGTGCAGCGATGGACGTGGCCTGCGGTGGCAGCGTGCCCGAGGGGGCCGGCCAGCCCAAGCCCCAATTCGACGAGCCGGCGCCGGTGCTCGGCGACGCCGCGCGACCGAGTGCGGTCATCCGCACCTCGTGCGGGCCGATCAGCGTGACGCTGCTCGCCGACGAGGCCCCGACGACGGCGAACAGCTTCGCCTTCCTCGCCGGCGAGGGCTTCTACGACGCGACGCCGGTGCACCGGGTCGTGCCCGGCTTCGTCGTGCAGATGGGCGACCCGACCGGCACCGGCACCGGCGGGCCCGGCTACCGCTTCGGTGACGAGCTCGAGGCCGCGCAGCGGCTCGGCTACGCGCGCGGGACCCTCGCGATGGCCAACGCCGGCCCCGACACCAACGGCAGCCAGTTCTTCATCTGCCTTGACGACGTCCCCCTCCCGCCGTCCTACACGGTGTTCGGCGCGGTTACGGAGGGTATGGAGACGGTCGACCGCATCGCCGAGGTCCCGGTCGACGGAGAGCGCCCTCAGCAGGGCATCTACATCGAATCCGTCGAGCTCTCCACCTGATCCCGGTGCCCTATCGGCCGAATGCCTGATTACCATGAGTGACAGATCTGTGCGACACTAGCGACCAACCACGCACCGACGCGCCCCTTCGTTTCCCCCGGCGAAGGGGCGTCGTCGCGTCTGGGGCCGGAGCGGCGCCGAGGCGCATCACGGCCACGGCCCCGGCCTCGAGCCCCACCACCGTCACCGCTCCGGCGTGAGGGCGGCCAGCCTCAGTCGTCGACGTCGGGGTCGTCGGTGACCTCGAGCGGGGGCAGGTCGTCGAGGCCGATGCGCGGCTGGCGGACGCCGCGCTCGAAGTCGCGCATGCGCTTGGGGTAGCCCACGATGCGCGCGTCGTACACCGGCACGCCGTGGTCGACGCAGACCTCGTGGGCCTGCTTGGCGTCCTTGACCGGCCGGCGCATGAACTCCCCGTCGGCGGCGACGAGCACGAGCGTCATCGCGAAGTCGGGGGTCGGCGGCTCGATGTAGCCCTCGACGCCCTCGCGCTCGGCGAGGAAGCCCTTGAGGTCGGCGAGCGTCTGCGAGGTCGCGCGGGCCCGCTCGGGTCCGTCGTTGCGGCGTCGCCGGCGGAAGCGGTCGAAGAGAGCCACGCCGGGGAGTCTAGCCCGCGGTGTCCGACGCGGCGCGCGTCAGGGCGGGCTCCTCGACGAGCTCGACGAGCACGCCGAGCTCGCCCTTGGGGTGGAGGAAGGCCACGGTGCAGCCGCGCGAGCCCGGCCGCGGGTGCTCGTCGACGAGCCGCGCTCCCTGGGCGCGGAGATCCTCGAGGGTCGCGGCGAGGTCGGCGACGCCGTAGCCGATGTGGTGCACCCCGGGGCCGCCGTTGCGCTCGAGCCAGCGGGCGACCGGGGAGTCGTCACGGGTGGGCTCGAGCAGCTGGAGGTAGGACTCGCCGACGGCGATGAGCGCCTCGGCGACCCCGTCGGCCTCGAGGCGCTCGCGGTGGGCGACGGTGGCGCCGTAGCGTCGCTCGTGGTGGGCGATCGCCGCCTCGAGGTCCTCGACGGCGTAGCCGACGTGGTCGATGCGCTGCAGCAGCACCGGCGTTCCCTCCCGCTCGGCTCTCAGAGCAGCTCGGGCGCCTGCCAGGGCTGCCCGAGCACGTGGTGGTCGAGGAAGGCGAGCACGGTCTCGTACCACAGCCGCGCATGCTGGGGCGCGAGGATCCAGTGGTGCTCGTCGGGGAAGTGCAGGTAGGCCGCCTCAACGCCGTGGCGGCGCAGGTCGGTCCACAGCGCGAGGCCCTCGCCGACGGGCACGCGGTAGTCGCGCTCGCCGTGGATGACGAGCAGCGGCGTGGTGATGCGCGAGACGTAGCGGTGCGGCGACCAGCGGTGGTAGCGCTCGACGTCGGCGTAGCGGTCGCCGAACTCGTTCTCCCACCACGCCCCGAGGTCGGTCGTGCCGTGGAAGGCCTCGAGGTTCCACAGGCTCGCGTGGGTGACGATCGCGGCGAAGCGGTCGGTGTGCCCGGCGATCCAGTTCGCGAGGTAGCCGCCGAAGGAGCCGCCGGCGGCGGCCACGCGCGTGGCGTCGACGTCGGCGCGGGCGGCGGTGGCCTCGACGAGCGCCATGACGTCGGTGTAGGGCTCGGCGCCCCAGCGGCCCCAGCCGCGGGCGATCCAGTCGCGGCCGTAGCCGGTCGACAGCGCCGGGTCGGGCAGGAGCACCGCCCAGCCGCGGGCGGCGAGGACGTGGGGTGACCAGCGCCAGTGCCAGCCCGACCAGGAGCTCAAGGGGCCGCCGTGGATGAGCACCGCGAGGGGCGCGGGGCCGTCGCCGTCGTCGGCGGGGAGCACGAGCCAGCCCGGCACCGCCGCGCCGTCCTCGGCGGCCGCGCTGACGCGCTCGACCCGGCTGCCCGGGTCGACGTCGTCGCCGGGGCAGGGCAGCGCCGTGGGCTCCTGCTCAGGGGCGGCGGGGTCGAGCCGGACGGCGACGGGCGGGCGCGCGACCGTCGAGCGCAGCGCGTAGACCGCCCGCCCGTCGGACGCGACGGTCAGCGCGGCGAACGCGCCCTCGCGGGCCAGGCGGGTGACCGCGCCGTCGGCGAGGTCGACGCGGAAGGGCAGGGTGTGCCCCTCGTCGTCGGCGGTGAACAGCAGCGCCGAGCCGCAGGGCAGCCACACCGGCGACGCGGGCCAGCGGTCGAGGCCGGCGAGGACGTCGGTCACCTCGCCGCTGTCGAGGTCGACGACGACGAGCGTGCGTCGCGGCGGCGCCTCGGGTGTGCCGAGCGTGGAGCGCACCGCGACGACGCGGGTGCCGTCGGGCGAGATCGCCGGCGCGCTGAAGCCGACCCGCGGCTCGGCGGCGACGACCCGCTCGGGGCCCGGCGCACCATCGGCGTCGAGTGCCACCTCGACGAGGTCGGTGACGCGGTCGCGCGGGTCGGCGGGCGCGCTCCAGCGGCTCGTGACCAGCCGCGTACCGTCGGCGGCGAGGTCGGCGCTCGTCTCCTCGAGCCGGGCGTCGGGCGCGCGCGCGACGATCGCCGGCGCGCCGCCGCCGGCCCCGTCGACGTCGAGCAGCGCGCGCTCGCGGGGCCCGAGCCAGTGGTCCCAGTGCCGCAGCGGATAGTGGGTGAGCAGCTGCGCGGCGACCTTGGCCTCCTCGCGTGCCTTGCCGCGCTCGGCGTCCTCGCCGAGGTCGCCGGCCCGCGGGTGGACACGGCTGGCCAGCAGGCACCGCGTCGTGTGCCCGCCGGCGACGATCCCGTCGACGCCGCCGGGGGGAGCGGCGAGGCGGCGGGCCTCGCCGCCGTCGGCGGGCAGCGCCCACAGCCCGGAGCGCTCCTCGTCCTGCCCGGCGTCGGGCCGTGACGACACGAAGAGCAGCGTGCCGTCGGGCAGGAACGCCGGGTCGCGCTCGCCCTGCGTCGAGCGGGTGAGCCGTCGCGGGGGCCGGACCCCGTCGGGGTCGAGCGCCCACAGCGCGCTGCGGTAGCGTCCCGCCTCGGTGTCGGCGGTGGCGACCTCGGCGACGAGGCGGCCCCCGTCGGGGTCGAGCGCGAGCCCGGTCAGGCGCGGGGCGGCGAGGAGGGCGTCGACGTCGAAGCGCTGGGTGTCCATGGCTGGGCAGGGTAACCGTCGCCGACGGTGTGGAACCCTCTCGGCCCGACCCCCGCCGCATGGGAGGAGGCCCCGTGGCAGAGGCCGTCATCGTCGGCTACGCGCGCACCCCGGTCGGTCGGCTCGGCGGGGCGCTCGCGGGCACCTCCGCCGTCGCGCTCGGCAGCGAGGCGATCACCGCGGCGCTCGCCGCCGCCGGCGTCGCCCCGGGCGCGGTCGAGCGCGTCGTCATCGGCCAGGTCCTCCAGGCCGGCCAGGGGCAGAACCCCGCGCGGCAGGCCGCGGCCGCCGCCGGGGTGGGCATGGGCGCCCCCGCGCTGACGCTCAACAAGGTCTGTCTGTCGGGCACCGCCGCGGTGGCCCTCGCCGCGCAGGCGGTCCGCCTCGGCGAGGCCGACCTCGTCGTCGCCGGCGGCATGGAGTCGATGAGCGGCGCACCCCACCTCCTGCCCGGCGCCCGCGCCGGCTTCCGCCTCGGCGAGGCCACCCTCCTCGACACGCTCGTCCACGACGGGCTGTGGTGCGCCTTCGGCGACGAGCACATGGGCGCGCTGTCCGACCGTGTCAACGCCGCGCTCGGCCTCGACCGCCAGCGCCAGGACGCGTGGGCGGCGCGCAGCCATGCCCTCGCCGCTGCCGCGGAGGCCGACGGGCGGCTCGCCGGTCAGCGCCGCCCGCTCACCGTCGAGGACCGGCGCGGGCGCGCCGTCGAGGTCACCGCCGACGAGGGGGTGCGCCCGGAGACGACCGCGGCCTCCCTCTCCGCCCTCCCGCCGGCGTTCACCTCCTCGGGGACGATCACCGCGGGCAACGCGAGCCAGCTCTCCGACGGCGCCGCCGCGCTCGTGCTCGCGAGCGCCGAGCGTGCCGCCGAGCTCGGCCTCGAGCCCCTCGGGCGCATCCTCGCCGCCGGCGAGGTCGCCGGACCCGACGCGACCCTGCACCACCAGCCGGCGGCCGCCCTCGCCCTCGCCGCGGATCGCGCCGGCGTCGACGCCCGTGCCCTCGACGTCTACGAGATCAACGAGGCCTTCGCCGCGGTGACGCTCGCCGCCATCGACGAGCTCGGCCTCGAGGAGGCCCGGGTCAACCCCGAGGGCGGCGCGGTCGCGCTCGGCCACCCGATCGGGGCGACCGGCGCGCGCCTGGCCCTCGCCGTCCTCGACGCGCTGCGGCGTCGGGGCGGCGGCCGCGGGGCCGTCGCGCTCTGCGGCGGTGGCGGGCAGGGCGAGGCGCTGCTGCTCGAGACCCTCGAGGGCGGGTGAGGCCGGTGGCCACCGTCGCCGAGCTCGTCGCGGGGCTGCGCGCGGGTGACCGCCGCGCGGTCGCGCGCCTGCTCTCGCTCGTCGAGGACGGTGACCGCGGGCGCGTGCGGAGGGTCGTCGAGCTCTGCCACCCGATCACCGGTCGGGCCGAGATCGTCGGGCTCACCGGGGCGCCTGGCGTCGGCAAGTCGACGCTGGCCTCCGGCCTCGTCGCCGCCTGGCGCCGCCAGGGCCGCGAGGTCGCCGTCCTCGCGATCGACCCCTCCTCGCCGCTGACCGGCGGGGCGCTGCTCGGCGACCGCATCCGGCTGCAGGCCCACGCGCTCGACGACGGCGTCTACGTGCGGTCGATGGCCAGCCGGGGCCACCTCGGTGGGCTGGCGTGGGCCGCCCCGCACGCCCTGGCCGTTCTCGACGCCGCCGGCTTCGACGTCGTCCTCCTCGAGACCGTCGGCGTCGGCCAGGGCGAGGTCGAGGTCGCCGCGGTCGCCGACGTCACCGTCGTGGCCGTCGCGCCCGGCATGGGCGACGCGGTGCAGGCCGCCAAGGCCGGGGTGCTCGAGGTCGGTGACGTGCTCTGCGTGACGAAGGGCGACCTCGCCGGCGCCGAGCGCACCGTCGCCGAGCTCGAGGAGGCCCAGCGCGACGGTGGGCTCGTGCGCACCCCGGTGCTGCGGACGAACGCGATCGCCGGCGAGGGGATCGCCGAGCTCGTCGACGTGCTCAGCGCCCTGCGTGACGAGCGCTGCGCCGACCCCGCGCACCGCCCGCGCCACCGTGCCCGGGCGCACCTGCAGGTCCGCGAGATCGCGGTCGCGGCGCTGCGCCGCCGCGTCGACGAGGCGATCACCGGCGAGCTCCTCGACGCGGTGGCCCGCGGCGACATCGACCCCTACGCCGCCGCCGACAGGCTGCTCGCCGACCTCGACCTGCCGGACACCACGGGCGGTTCCGAGGGCGCCGGCTGAGCGACCGCGCGCCCTCAGAGGGTGACGCCCTCGAGCGCGAGGAGGGCGCGCTTGCGCCCCAGCCCGCCGGTGTAGCCACCGACACCGCCGTCGGAGGCGAGCACCCGGTGGCACGGCACGACGATCGCGAGGGGGTTGGCGCCGAGCGCCTGGCCCGCCGCGCGGGCGGCGTTGGGGCTGCCGGCAGCCTCGGCGACCTCGCGGTACGACGCGGTCTGCCCGCGCGGGATCGCCGCGGCCGCCGCGAGCACGCGCCCGGCGAAGCCCGACGGGAGGGCCGCAGGGTCGACCGTGAGATCGAGCGCGGTGGCCTCGCCCGTGAGGTAGGCCGCGAGCGCGCTCGCGGCGCGGTCGAGGTGGACGGCGCCGGCGCCGGTGTCCACGGCGTTGGCGGGGGGCGCCTCGTCGAAGAGGACGGCCCGCAGGCCCTCCGCGCTCGCAGCGAGCGTGAGCGCGCCGAGCGGGGTGGCGAGGTGGCGCCAGGACAGTGACGCCGCCGCGCTCACAGCGTCACGACGGCAAGGGTCGCCGCGAGGTCCTCGAGACCCGAGGTGTCGCCATCGCCGTCGCCGCCGTCGCCGCCGTCGCGGCCGTCGCCGTCGTCGTCGCCGGCCTCGTCGCCCTGGCGGCTGGACTGGTCGTCCTCGTCGGGCTCGGCGTCGGACGGCTCCGGGTCCTCCTCGGCGGGGGCACCGCGTGGCTCGGGCTCGTCGGGCTCGGGCTCGTCGGGCTCGGGCTCGTCGGGCTCGGGCTCAGGGTCCG
>PWFH01000219.1 GCA_003553795.1 Egibacter sp.
CTTCGGCGTCCCAGCGGTCGCGGTCGAGGCGGATCTTGCGCCAGGCTTTGGCGACCACGGCGGCTTGTTCGTAGTTGAGCTCGCCGCGCGCCAGCGCGGCGTCGGTGTCGGGCAGGGCGGCGAGCTCGTTGGCGGTGCGGACATACCCCAGCGCCTCATAGGGGGTGTGCTGGTGGCGTTGCTCGAGCAGCGAGCCGGCCGAGCGCACCCCTGCTAGCAGGTAGGCGGCGCGGTCGTCGATCTCAGCTAGCGCCCGCAGCCGCTCACGGTGCACCCGTGCGAGCAGCGCCGTCAACGTCGTGTGGGCCTCAACCAGCTGGGTGTCATCAAGCGCCCCGCCCAGCGGCAGCCCCGCGAGCTGCCCCAACGCCTCGCCGATGCCCTCCAGCAGCCCCTGGACCGACACGTCACCACCCGCACCCCCACCCGCACCCGCACCCGCCCCCGGACCCGGACCGGCCCCGCAGGCGCACCCGGCGGAGCCCTCGGTGGTGGTGTAGCCGGCGGGCTCCTCGGAGGCGAGCATCACAGCAGCGGCGGCGGCGGGCATGTGGGGGCGTCGGCGGCTGGTGGGGTGGGGGTGGTGCCGTCGCCGCTGCGTTGTCGAATACATGTTCGAAGTATGCAGTATCCCGCCAGGCCCTGTCAAGGCTTTTCACCAACTCGTGTGGACATCACGCCCAGCACACCGAGCGCTCCGCAGCGCCGCGGCAGCGACCCGTCGCACGCGGGGCGTGGTCCAGGGGCGATGTCAGTCGGTGCTGGGCACCTCCTCAGCGCGCCCACGAATCGCCGCGGCGATGTCGCGGCCGAGGGCTGTCGCATCGACGACGTTGAGTATCGCCGTCGCCTCCGGATCTGCGAGTCGACTGGCAGCCTCGGGGTCGACCGCGAAGCGGCTGTGTGCGCAGAACGTGCCGCGCAAGGCCGCGTGCTCCCTAGGCGGCGCGACAGGGTCGAGCAGCGGCACGGTGAGATGCAGCGTCTCGGGCTCCGCGCCCAGGAGCGTCCCAGCCGCGTCGAGGTGCAGGCGCACCGGCGCACCGGTCACCGCGCAGGCGGATGAGACCGTGGTCGCCGCGCCGAGCAGCGGGGGCAGGAAGAGCGTGTCGAGGGCACACCAGGTGCCGCGCTCGCCCTCGGCGAAGTCGAGCCGATAGGTCGTGGGCTCGAGGCTGAGCCCGAGCACCCCGGTGATGGCTCTGTCAGCGTCCCGCTCCGCGAGATTGGCGACCCGGCGCTGCCGGGTCCCGGGATCGGACGGATCGACCTCCTCGGCGAGCATGGCGAGCGTTGATGCATCGACGGCCTTGCCTCGGGCGATGCGCTCGAGCACGGCGAGCGCGAGCCGGGCGTCACCGGGATGCGGCGGATCCTCCAATTGACAGGCAAGCACATCGGCGACGAGCTCGCCGATGTCGTCGTGCCTCACAGTCATGGCAGGGCTCCTTGGCTAGTCGGCGAGGGCCAGGCCCGGTCGGGCGGTTGTGGCGGGGGCTCCACCGGTCGGCTGACGACCCGCGGCGATGGCTGCAGCGAGGCGCGACGCGGGCAGCGCCGGACTCGGCCCTCCGGACGGTAGGACTCGGGGACGTCGGACCGCAAAGCGTCGGTAAGGTTAGCGGCGCTCAGCACGAAGGTTGCCTGCGGCAAGGAGGGCCACCCGGCGATGGCCACGCGACTGACCTTCCTCCAGCACGAGGAGCTCGTGCCTGCCGGGCATCTCGCGACCCATGCCGAGGCGCTCGGCCTCGAGGTCGAGACCGTCCGTGTCGATCGCGGTGATCCCCTGCCCGACCTCGGCGGCGTCGACGCCCTCGTCCCGCTGGGATCGTTCGCCTCGGCCGCCGACGACGACGTGCCCTGGCTCGCCGCCGAGCTCGACCTCCTGCGACGAGCCGACGACGCCGACGTCGCCATCCTCGGCGTCTGCTTCGGCGGCCAAGCGCTCGCCCGGGCGCTCGGTGGGCACGTAGCCCCCCTCGAGCGCCCGGAGATCGGCTGGCTCGCGCTCGACACCGACGAGCCCGAGCTCGTGCCCCAGGGGCCGTTCGTCGCCTGGCACAACGACGGCTTCAGCCCTCCCCCCGGAGCGACCGAGCTCGCTCGCACGGCGCGCGCGAGCCACGCGTTCGCCGTGCGACGCCATCTCGGCGTGCAGTTCCACCCCGAGGTCACCGTCGACGTCGTCGAGGCGTGGGCGCGACACAGCACCGGCATGCTCGAGAGGGCGGGCGTCAGCGCGGACGCCGTCATGGGCCCGCTGGACCGGGCCGCGGAGGACAACGCCGAGCGCGCCGGCCTCCTACTCCGCCGCTTCCTCGATCGCGCGGGGCTCAGGACGACCTAGCCACGAACGCCGGCACTCCCCCGTGGCGCCTCCCGTAGTCCCACAGCGCCTCGGCGAAGCGCTTGCGCCCGCGATGCAACCGTGAGAGCAGGGTGTTCACGGGCATGCCGAGCGCGCGCGCGGCCTCGCGTGTCGGCACGCCGTACATGTGGACGAGGACCAGCGGCGCGCGGTAGTGCTCAGCGAGCTGGTCCAGCACCGCCCACACGTCGGCGACGCTCACGTCGGGCCAGGCGTCGAGGTGGAGCCCGTCGCCGTCGATGGCCTCGATGCCGGAGGAGGCGGCCAAGCGGGCGAACACCGCCCCGTCACCGTCCTCGAGCGGCACCTCCTCGGGGGACCGCTCCCGTCGCCGCGCGCGATCACGGGCCAGGTTGAGGAGGATCTGCTGCAGCCAGGCGCCAACCGCCTGGGGGTCCCGCAGCTGATCGAAGCGCCGGTAGGCCTTCACGAGGCACTCCTGCAGGAGGTCGTCGGCTCCGTCTCTGGCAAGGCGGCGCGCGAGCGCGCGCAGCCATGGCAGATGAGGACCGACGAGGCCCGTGAACGCCTCGGCCCGCCGCCGGCTCGGGTGCGGCAAACACCCCGAGGCCGAGCCGATCGTCGCAGTCTCGGCACGTCGGTCCCCCGACCACTCCTCGTGCAGCGGCAACGTCGCCACCTCCTCGAGAGGGCCCGGTGGCGCGGGCACCGGGCGGCATCGTCGTCGCCGGCGGGAGCCCGGCCCTGCCGATGCCTCGCCCCGTAGGCCACCTCGGGCGCGTAAGCGCGACGTAAGCGTGGCGCTCGCTGACCCACGGCGGTCACAGCACGAGCCGTCCGTCGCGGATCGTCGCGCCCCGGCGGCACCCGCGCTCCGAAGCGACCCTTGCCTCCCGGGACCTGGCGCTCCACACTCCAGACCGAGGGGGCATGACCGCGCGCATCGCACTGACCGGTCGCATCGTCGTCGCCCGCAACGGGCACGAGGTCGACGAGCGCGAGCTCTCCGGTGCGCAGGTCCGACTGGTGCTGGCCCTGCTCGTGTGCGAACGCGACCGAGCCGTCTCCCGCGAGGAACTCGCCGCCAACCTGTGGGGCGAGGAGCGGCCGAGGACGTGGGAGACCGCCCTGCGGGGTTTGGTCAGCCGGGTCCGGAGCGTGCTCGTCGCCGCCGGACTCGGCGATCGTGAAACGATCGTCCGGGCGGACTTCGGCACCTACCGGGCGCAGCTGCCGGCGGACACCATCGTCGACCTCGAGCAGGCGCTCCGCGACGTCGAGGACGCGGAGGCCGCGCTGCGGGACGGGGAGGTGGCGCTGGCGGCTGCGCGCGCGGCCCGCGGGCGCGCCGTGCTCGAGCGGCCATTGCTGCCGGGCGTCGAGGCTCCGTGGCTCGACGCCCGACGCGCGGAGCTCGTCCTCTGGACGGTGCGCTGTCTGGAGGCACTCGCGACGGCACGACTGGCCCTCGGCGATCACGACCACGCCATCGTCGCCGCCGAGCAGGCCACCGCTGTCGATCCGTACCGCGAATCCGCCTACCGCCTGCTCCTAAAGGCGCACCGCGCCGCCGGAAACCCCTCCGCGGCGCTGCGTGCCTACGAGCGCTGCCGCCTGCGCCTGGCCGAGGAGCTCGGAGTCGATCCCGCGCCGGAGACGCAGGACCTGCATCTCGAGCTGCTGCACGAGGGGCATCGGGCGGAGGCGCTGCCCGCGACGACGCCGTCGGGCACTGCTGTCGTTGCCCTCGGCGACGCGGATCCCTACCCCGGTCTGCGGCCCTTCGCCGAGGAGGACGCGCCGGTCTTCTTCGGCCGCGGTGCGGATGTCACGCGGATGCTCGAGCGTCTGGCGGCCTACCGCTTCCTCGCAGTCCTGGGCTCCTCGGGCTCCGGCAAGTCCTCGCTCGTGCGCGCTGGTCTCGTGCCGGCGCTGCGCCGAGGGGCCCTGCCCGCCTCGGACACCTGGGCCATCCGCACCTTGCGCCCGGGCCGCGACCCGCTCCGCGCCCTCGCCGGCGAGCTCGCGGGGCTCGACCCTGGCCTCACCGATGAGAGCACCTGCGCCCGGCTCATGGCCGACCGCAGCGTCCTCGACCGCGTGGTGGAGTGCGTCGTGGGTGCCGACGCCCCGTCAGAGCAACGGGTCGTGCTCATCATCGACCAGCTCGAGGAAGCCTTCGCCCCCGGCGTCGATGCCCATCGACGCCGAGCCTTCCTCGACGCTCTCGCCTCCGCAGCGTCGACCGCGGGCGGGCGCACCGTCGTGGTCGTCACCCTGCGCGCCGACTTCTATCCGCGCTTAGCTGAGCACCCCCGCTTCGCCGACCTCACCTCCCGCCATCAGCTGCTCCTCACCCCGATGGACGAGGTCGGCCTGGCCGAGGCGATCACCGGCCCCGCCCGCCTCGCCGGGGTCGGCATGCAGCCGGGGCTCGTCGAGACGATCCTGCGGGACGTCGCCCGACGCCCAGGCTCCCTGCCCCTGCTGTCCCACTGCCTCCTCGAGCTGTGGCGCAGACGCCGGGAGGACGGCATGACGCTCGCGGCCTACCGCCAGACCGGCGGGATGGAGGGCGCCCTCGCCCAGCGCGCCGAGACGGTCTACCTGGCGATGTCACCCGCCGAGCGCAGCACGACGCGGCTTCTGCTCCTCCGGCTCGTCGAGCCCGCCGAGGAGGCCGACGACCTCCGACGGCGCGTGCCGCTCGCCGAGATCCTCACGCAGGCGCAGGAGGAGGCCGCGGCGGGCGCGCTCGTACAGCGGCTCGCCGAGGCGCGACTGCTCACGACCGACGGCTCATCCACTGGCGAGGCCTGGGTCGAGATCAGCCATGAGGCCCTGGTCGCAGGGTGGCCACGACTGCGCGGCTGGGTGGAGGAGGACCGCGCCGGGCTCGTCGTGCACCGCCGGCTCACCGGCGCCGCCGAGGAGTGGACACGGCTCGGGCGTGACCCCGATGCGCTCTACCGAGGAGCCCAGCTCGCCGAGGCCTGTGCCTGGGCGGAGCGCCACCCTGAGGCGCCCAACGAGCAGGAGCGCGCCTTCCTCGACGCCGGTGTCGCCCGCGAGGAGCTACAGCGTCAGCGTGGGCTGCGTCGGCTGCATCTCACGGCCGCGATGCTCAGCATCGGCCTCGCGACGGTCGCGGCCCTCGCGGTCCTCGCCGTCCTCGAACGCCACCGCGCCGAGGGCCAGGAGGAGCTCGCACGCTCACGACAGCTCGCCGCCGAGGCCATCACCCTGCTGAGCGTCGAGCCCCGTCGGGGCCTCGATCTCGCGGCCGAGGCGGTCGCCTTGGCCCCCACCCACGAGGCCGTCGCCGCCCTGCGCCAGGCCCTCGTCACCCCGACGCCGCGCCTCGAGCTACCCGGCGGACGCGGTGACCTCGCGATCGCGCCCGACGGCCGCCACGTCGCGTCGCTGCGCGAGCACAACGGGACGGTCGAGGTGCGCAGCGTGTCGAACGGTGCGCTCGTGGCCGACCTCACCGACGACGCGGACGGTGGCCTCAGCGCGAGCTTCAGCCCCGACGGCTCACGTCTCGCTACGACCCACAACGACGGGGCCCGCATCTGGGACCTCGACGCCGCCGGCGACGCCCATCTCCTGCCGCACCCCACGACGGTCTACGCGGCCGCCTGGAGCCCCGACGGGCGTCGTGTCGTCACGACCAGCAACACCGCGTCCTTGGAGCTGTGGGACGGCGTCTCGGGCCGCCATCTCGACACGCTGGCGGCCCCCGCACGGGCCATCTTCGCGCGCTGGACCTCGGACGGCGCAGCCCTGCTGGCCTGGAGCGCCGTCGACCCCGAGGCCTACCTCCTCGACGCCGGCTCCGGTGAGACCCTCGCGGTGCTCGCGCACGACGGCGCCATCGTCGACGTCCGGCTCAGCCCCGACGGCACCCGCGTCGCGACGGCGTCCCTCGACGGAACCGCGGGGGTCTGGCGGCTGCCCGGCAACAGGCGCCACCCCGTCGAACTCGAGCCCTCGGTGCTCATCGACGGGCTGCCGGAAGCGGTGTGGACCGTCCGCTTCAGCCCCGACGGCGCGCTGCTCGTCGTGGGCGACGACTCCGGGACGATGCGCCTCGTCGACGTCGATCACGGCACGACCCTCCTCGAGGATCGCCGCCACGCCGACCAACTGATCGACGCCGCCTTCGACCCCGACGGCGCGCTCGTCGCCACCGCGGGCGTCGACGGCACCGCGCTGGTGTGGGACCTCGAGGGCGGTGACGTCCGCAGTCAGCTCACCCTCAACGGCAGCGTCGCGTCCGACGTCGGGCGCTCCTCGGTGGCCTTCGCCTCGGACGGCACGCACCTCGTCACCCGTGCTGCGGTCCTGGAGGTGTGGGAGGTTCCCGCCGGCCCGGCAGCGACGATCACCGCGCACGAGCAGGGGGTTCGCAGCCTCGACGTCAGCGAGGACGGGGCGCTGCTCGCGACGGGCGGTCGGGACGGCATCCTGCGGGTCTGGGACCTCGCCTCCGGCACGACGACGGCCTCGGCGATGGTCCCCGACAGCCACTTGACCGCCACCTCGCTGGGTCCCAACGGCACCACCGTCGCGGTGGCCAACCCCTTCCACACGACCCTCAGCGCGCAGCACCTCCCACCCACGGTCTACGACGTCGCCACCGGGGAGCCGCTGCTGCACCTCGAGGTGCCGCCGTCAGAGGGGTCGCCCTGCCCACAGGTTTGCCAGACGACCTCGGTGGCCTTCAGCCCTGACGGACGGCACCTCCTCACCGCTGGCCAGGACGGCACCGTTCGGCTCTGGGAGGCCCGCGGGGGCGAGTTCGTCACCGCCCTCGAGCCCAGCGACGCCCGGCTCTCCGCCGCGGCGTTCGACCCCCACGGTCGCCGAATCGCCGCGGCCGGGCTCGGCGGCGCGCTGGTGTGGGACGTCGCGAGAGGCGACCAGGTCCGCACCCTCGACACGCCGGGCCACGACGTCGCCTTCAGCCCCGACGGGACCCTGCTCGCCGTCGGCGGCGACGACGGGGTGACGAGCCTCTGGGAGGTCGCCACCGGCGGGCGGATCACCGAGCTGCGCCAGGCCTCGCGCGTCTCCTCGGTGGCATGGGACGACGACGGACGGTTCGTGCTCACGGGGGGCAGTGACGGCGCGTGGCTGTGGGATGCCCCCACCGGCCAAGCCATCCAGCGCTTCCCCGGCGCAACCGGTGCGGTGGCCTTCGCCCCCGACGGCACCATCCTCCTCGGCCACGACGACGGCACGGTGCTCGCGCACCGCTGCGAGATCTGCGGCTCGGTCGCCGACCTCGTCGACCTCGCCCGACAGCGCTCTGACACTCGGCGGCCGGGGGGCGACCCGCCGAACGACCCCGAGTCCCTCATCGCCGCGCCGAGGGGCGGCTGCGGGTGATCACCGCCCCCTTGGGGCCCGATCCAGGGGCGCGATCGCGCTCGGCGTCGACGGGGACGTGTGCCCGCCCGCGCCCCGTCGCCCTCGACGGGGCGCGGGGCCCCTGCCGTCGATCCTCAGCGGTAGGTCGTGTACACCTCGCGCAGATTGTGGAACGCAGGCTCGCCGTTCGCGAGCCCACGGGCCGTCGCCGCCCATGCGGCGGTCTCCGGCCGTTCGTTGTTGCGCGCGGCCTCCTCGGCAGAGGAGAAGTCGACCACCACGAGGTAGCGACCCGCCGCGTCGGTGTCGGCGAAGACCCGGCTACCCAGGTAGCCCGGCGCGACCCCGGCCTGTTCGGCATCCCAGCTGGCGGTGTGCTCATGCAACGCCTGCTCGTCGTGGACGCCATCAAGTTCGATGATCTGCGTGAAGGACATGCCGTGACCTCCTTCGCCGTCGTTCGATCAGCGGCCGGACCCTCCGGACGCCGGGTCAGCGCGGCCTCGCTCAACGGTGCCGACGAGCCTGCCGCGGGGGCGATCCCACGCCCTCGCAGACGACGGCTACACCCCAGGACGTCACCACGGCTGCAAGGATTGCAGGCGGCGTGTGAGGGGGGCGGCCACGAGCTCCCGGCAGCGCTCCCGGCCGGTCCCGCTGCGCCGGCCAGCTCCGGGCACCGAAAGCCCGCAGAGAGGTCGTCAGGAGGGGCGCGTGAGGGGAGCCGCCGTCGACGCGTCCGCCGACACCCGCGCAGCCGCCACCAACCGCTCGGCAAGCGCAGCGGCGTCAGGGGGCTGCAGCATCCTCGAGTGGTCCCCTGGCACCACGTGCCGGACGACGCTGCCCGCGAGCTCGTGCCAGCGGCGCACATGCGCCTGCTCGCGCCCCAGCGACTCCTCGGCGTCGAGCAGGGTGACCACTCCTCCGTACGGTCCGGGCACGTACCGCCGTACCGCCTCGAGATGGGCGACGGCCGTGTCCAGCAGCCGCTGGAACCCTGGCAGGCCCATATCCGCGGGTAGGGCGCCCACCCGGCGGGCGTGGTCGAGCAGTCGGTTCAGCCGGTCGTCGGTGCGCTCCCCAGCGGAGCCGGCTTCGTCGAACGCCAGGCCGTCGGGCTGCAGGCCGAGGTCGGCCATGAGATGGCGCAGCGACTCCTCCTCCACGCGGTCCCCGTCGAGCGGGCCCACAGGAGCACTATCCAGCAGCGCGACCAGCGCGACGGGCCGCCCACTAGCCTCCAGTCGCCGGGCCATCTCGTAGGCGATGAGCCCGCCCATCGACCAGCCGGCCAGGAGGTACGGCTCGTGCGGTTCGGCGCGCGTCAACTCGTCGACGTAGCGGCCTGCCAGATCCTCGATGCTCCTGGGCGGCTCCCTCTCGATGCTCGGCGCCTCGAGTCCGTAGACGGGGCGCCGCGCCCCGCCGAGGGCCTCGGCCAACGCACGGTAGCAGTAGACGGTGCCGGCGGTGGCGTGCGGCAGGACGAACGGGGGGCGTCGCCCGTGCGGCTGCAGCGCGACGAGCGCCGACGCCGGTGGCTCCTCGTCCCGGAGGAGTTCAGCGATACCTGCGATCGTGCGCAGCTCGAGCAGGCTCGAGGCGGGCAGCCGGCGCCCGAAGGCCTGCTCGATCCGTGCGAGCAGGCGCATCGCCAGCAGCGAGTGCCCACCGCTGGCGAAGAAGTCCTCGGTGACCCCGACCTCCCTGCCTGGCAGGAGGTCGGCCCAGATGTCAGCCAGGGCGCGTTCGAGTTGGTCCCGCGGCGCGACCTTCGGCCCGGCGCGCCCGACAGGCTCCCGGGCCGGCACCCACTCACGCAGGGCCTCGTAGTCGGTCTTGCCGTGGGAGCCGCGCGGCAGGCTACCGACCACGATCGCCTCGGCGGGCACCATCGCGGTGGGCAGGTGGTCGGCCGCGTGGCCGCGGACGTGCTCAGCGGCCACCTGCCGGCCGTCCGTGGTCACGAACGCGACGAGCTCGGCGCCGCCGTGGCCTCCGTTGCGCGCGACGACCGCGGCCTCGCGGACGCCGGGGACGCGCCCGAGGACCGCCTCGACCTCGCCGGGTTCGACGCGGACTCCGCGGACCTTCAGCTGCCGGTCGGCGCGCCCGATGAGCGCGAGGGAGCCATCGGGCAGCCAGCGGCCCAGGTCGCCGGTGCGGTACAGCAACTGGTCGGGTGCGGTCGGGTCGGCCACGAAGCGCTCGGCGTTGAGCTCCGAGTGGCCGTGGTAGCCGCGCGCGAGCCCCGCCCCGCCGATGTGCAGCTCGCCGACGATCCCCACGGGCGCAGGCTCGCCGCGCTCATCGAGCACGAGCACCCGTGCGTTCGCGATCGGCCTGCCGATCGGCACGAACGAGCGGTCGTCGTCGGGTCGGCAGGCCCAGTGGGTGGTGTCGATCGCCGCCTCCGCCGGCCCGTAGAGGTTGTGCAGCTCGGCGGGCAGCAGCGCCAGGCAGCGCCGGGCGAGGGCGGGCGGCAGCGGCTCGCCGCCGCACAGCACCCGGCGCAGCGCGCCGCACGCCCCGATGTCCGGCTCGTCCAGCAGCACGTCGAGCACGGATGGGACGACCTGCACGAGGGTGACGGCCTCCTCGGCGATGAGCCGTACGAGTCGGCCGGTGTCGAGCTCAGCCTCTGCCGGCGGCACCACGAGCCGCGCGCCGGTCGACAGGGCACCGAGCACTTCCCACACCGCGGGGTCGAAGCCGATCGGGGTACGCAGCAGGACCGCGTCCTCGATCGACAGGGGAAACGCGTGCTGACGCCAGCGGACGTCGTTGACGATCGCGCGGTGCTCGACGAGCACCCCTTTGGGTCGGCCGCTCGAGCCCGAGGTGTAGACCATGTACGCGAGGTCGTCGGGTGTCACGTTGCGTGGCACGCGCTCCGCCGCGCAGGCCGCGATGGCGTCCCGCGCGTGATCCAGGGCGATGACGGCGCCGTGCCCGGAGAACAGTGCGGACAGCGCCGTGTGCGTGACCACCGCGGCCGGGAGCGTGTCGGAAGCCAGCTCCTGCAGCCGCGCAGGGGGCAGGTCGGGGTCGAGCGGCACGTAGACCCCGCCTGCTTTGAGCGAGGCCAGCGCGGCGACGACGAGATCGGATGAGCGCGGCAGGCTCACGCCGACGGGTTCTCCGGCGTGCACGCCCAGGCCCTGCAGATACCGGGCGAGCCGGTTGGCGCGCACGTCCAGCTCCGCGTAGGTCAGGTGCTCGCCGGGGGCGGCGACCGCGACCGCGTCAGGGGTCCGGTCTGCCTGCTCCTCGACGAGTTGGTGCAGGCACGCGGACGGACCGAGGTCGGCGGCCGTATCGTTCCATCCCGACGTCACCTCCCACCGCTCCGCCGGGGGCGACAGCGGCAGTGCCGACAGCGCCGTCTCCGGCTCGGCCACGGCGGCGTCGAGCAGCCTCGTGAAATGGCTGAGGAGACGCTCGACGGTGGCGGCGTCAAGGCGTGCGGTGTCGTACTCGAGCAGCCCCGACACGCGCTCGCCGGTGTCGAGCAGCAGGCTGAGGTCCGCGACCGCGCCGCCGTTGTCGACGCGCTCCATGTCGATGTCGAGGCCTGCGACCCGTGGCTGCGGCAGCTGGGCGCTGTGCAGCACGAGCAGCGTCTCGAACAGGGGGCTGCGCCCTCCGGCGCGCTGCGGGCGGAGGGCCTCGACCACGCGCTCGAACGGCACGTCCTGATGCTCGAACGCCTCCAGGGTGGTCTGTTTGACGCGAGCAAGGAGCTCCCGGAACGTCGGGTCGCCGGAGAGGTCGCCGCGCAGCACCAGCGTGTTGAGGAAGCAGCCGACGACCGCTGCCGCCTCCGGAGGGCGCGTGGACACTGCGGTTCCCACCAGCACGTCGTCGCTGCCGCTGTAGCGATGCAGCAGCGCCTGCAACGCCGCGAGCAGCGTCATGAACACGGTGACGCCCTCGCGCTTGGCAAGTTCGCGGAGCGCAGCGGTCGTCGTCGTGCCCAGCTCGAAGCGTCGGTACCTGCCCTGGGCCGGGCCCGAGCGGCGGGAGGGTGGCTGCCAGGGCAGCAGCGACCCGGTGGGCGCGCCGGCGAGCTGGTGTCGCCAGTAGTCGAGCTGGGCGTCGCCGACCGCAGCGACCCGCTCGCGCTGCGCCTGGATGTAGTCGTCGTAGGAAGCGTCCGGCTCCGACAGCGGCGACGGGCGGCCGTCCGCGAAGGCCTCGTACAGCGCGGCGAGCTCGTGGACGATGACCCCGACGGCGACGTGGTCGCAGGCGATGTGGTGCACCACCAGCAGCAGAAGGTGGTCCTCCTCGTCGACCCGGTACAGCGTGGCCCGCAGCAACGGCGGGCGCGCCAGGTCGACCGGCACACGACTGGCAGCGCTCGCGCGGCGTGCGAGCTCGCGGTCGCGGTCGTCGGCAGCGAGGTGCCGGAGGTCCTCGATGGGCAGGTGCGCCGGCGTAGGAGGGCGGAGCTGCGGGGTCGGCACCCCGTCGGCCTCGTACACCGCCGTGCGCAGCACGGGGTGGCGACGTAGCAACTCGGTGAGGGCATCGCGCAGGACCCCAGGATCGAGCGCGCCACGCAGTCGGGCGGCGATCGGCTGGTTGTACGTCGGGTCGCCGGGCTGGGATCGTTCGAGGTACCAGAAGCGCTGCTGCTCGAACGACAGCGCTCCCCCGGCCGCCGTAGGCGCCGCCTGCTCGGCGGCCTCGGTGGGCCCGACGCCGACCTCCGCGGCGTCGGAAACCACTCCCCCGACCTCCGCGGACTCGGCAGGCCCGACGCCGACCTCCGCGGCGTCGGAAGCCACTCGTCTGGCATCCGCGGCCTCAGAAGGCTCGACGCCGACTTCGGCCGACGCCTCGGGTGCTGCACCTTCCGAAGCGGCGGCCGTGGGGGACGCTGCACTGGAGGTCCCGGTCGCCTCCAGCGAGAGTGCGGCGAGCAGGCGATCGGCGAGGTCGGCACAGCTCGCATGCTGCAGCACCTCGACCACCGGGACGCGCACACCGAAGTCGCTGGTGAACGTCGTGGTCAGCTCGACGGCCATGAGCGAGTCGAACCCGAGCTGGGTGAGCGGCCGGTCGGGATCGACCTTGTCCACGGCGGCGCCGAGGACCCCGGCGGCCTTGCCTTGGATGTGGGCGACGAGCAGGGGACGGCGGTCGTCCGCTGAGGCAGCCTGGATGCGGTTCAGCGGGGCGTCGGCCACGTTGCCCTCGGCGGCCGTGACGGCCGCGTCGCCGGTCGCGACGAAGTCGCGGAAGCGCCGGGAGGCGCCGGCCAGCGAGTTCAGCTCCGCCCACTGGCGCCAGTCCATCGGGGCGGCGATGACGTGGTCGAAGTCGGCGCGCAGCAGCGCACCGAGGGTGTCGGTCGCCTGCTCCGGCGACAGGCCACGGAACCCGCCACGTTCGAGGTAGCGTGCGAGGTCGCTGTGGCGCGACACGTAGCCGACGTCGGTGACCGCGCCCCAGCCCACCGTGAGCGCCGGCAGCCCCTGCTCGCGGCGGTGCGCCGCGAGCGCGTCGAGGAAGGCGTTGGCCGCCGCGTAGTTGCCTTGCAGTGGATGGCCGATGACCGCGGCGACCGAGCTGAACAGCACGAACGTGTCGAGGTCGTCCTGGGCGGTGAGCCGGTGCAGGTTCCAGGCTCCGGCGACCTTGGGCGCCAGCACGCTGCGGAAGCGCTGCTGGTCGAGACGCACGACGCTGTCGTCGTCGAGCACCATCGCTGCGTGCAGCACACCGCGCAGCGGCGGCAGTTCCTGGCGGATCCGCTCGAGAGCGCTCGCCACGTCCTCCTCGCGACTGACGTCGCCGGTCAGCACGGTGACCTCCGCCGGCGACGCGCGCAGCCGCTCGAGGCCTGCGGCGTCCTGCTTGGGAACGCCGCTGCGGCTCAGCAGCGCGATGCTGCCGGCGCCCTCACGCCCCATCCAGTCCGCCACCGCCAGGCCGAAGCCTCCCATCCCCCCGGTGATCAGATAGGTGCCCTCGGGGTCGAACAGAGGTGCGTCGTCGCGGGCGTGCACCGGGTATTGGGGCTCCTCGACGGTCAGCACCACCTTGCCGATGTGCTGGGCCTTGGCCATGAGACGGAACGCCTCGTCGGCGTCGGCGAGGTCGAACTCCGTCGTCGGCACCGCGGTGAGCACGCCGTCGGCCAGCTCCGCGGCGACATCGTCGATCAAGGCTGTGGCCTCGGCAGGACGCTCAAGGCCCAGGCCGATGAGGTCGATCGCGTGGAACGAGAGGTTGCGCTGGAACGGCAGCAGGCCCAGTTGTGCGTCGGCGAGGATGTCGCGCTTGCCGAGCTCGAGGAAGCGCCCGTGTGGGGCGAGGACCTCCAGGCTCCTCGTCAGCGCCTCGCCGGTCAGCGAGTTGAGCACGACGTCGACGCCTTCACCGTCGGTGGCGCGCAGGACCTCGTCGGCGAACGCCAGCGAGCGCGAATCCATGACGTGCTCGACGCCGAGCTCCCACAGGTAGGCGCGCTTGTCGGGGTTGCCGGCGGTTGCGAACACCTCCGCTCCGACCCGGCGGCACAGCTGAATCGCCGCGAGCCCGACCGCGCCGGTGGCGGAGTGGATGAGCACGCGCTCCTCCGCAGCGAGGCGCCCGACGCGGCGCAAGGCATGCTCCACGGTCGCGAAGGCGTTCATGACCGAGGCAGCCTGGGCGAACGACAGCCCCGGCGGCTTGGGCACGGTCAGCTCCTCGCGGGCGATCACCTTGCCGGCGTGCGCGGCGGCGGTGAGGGCCATCACCTCGTCACCGGGCTCGAAGCGCGTGACGCCCTGCCCGCATGCCACCACCACGCCGGCGCACTCGATCCCGAGCCCCTCGGGGTCCGGCCCGTACTGGTAGGCGGCCGCGGGCAGCATGCCGAGTGCCTGCAGCACGTCCCGGAAGTTGACCCCGGAGGCCCGCACACGCACGGCCACCTCGCCGGGGCCCGGCTCAACCGGAGGGGACTCCCGCAGCACGAGGCGCTCGAGGGAACCAGGCGCGTCGATCTCCAGCCGGAAGGCCGACGTGTCCGGGGACCGTGGCCGGACCTGCCGCGGCCGGGCGTGCTCGGCCAAGGTGGTGTGCCGCAGCCGCCGCACGAAGCGCTGCCCGCCGCGCAGCGCCTGCTCGTCCTCGTCGGATCTCTCGATGACGTCGACGAGGGCCTCCAGGTCCTCATCCGGGCGGGGAGCGAGATCGACCAGCCGGCAGCGAACGTCGGCGTCCTCGCTGATGAGCACTCGCCCCAGGCCCCACAGCGGCGACTGGGCCAGATGCGGGGCCGCGTCGAGGCCCGGCACCGGCTGCGCCCCCGAGGAGACCAGCCACAGCTCGTCGGCCCGACCCCGGGCCCCGTCGAGTGCCTGCACGAGCGACAGCACGCTGCCGCAGCCGAGATCCTGGCCGTCCATCACCCCGTCGGCGTCGGCGTCGGAGGGGATGTCGAGGCTCCACAGGTGCACGAGCCCGAGCGGGCCGTCGCCGACCGGTGCGTCGTCGAGCAGCGAGCGGTACGCGCTCGCGTCGCCGGGCGGCAGCGTCACGCTGCCGTCGCCCTCCTCGCGGTACGCCTCGCCGGGGCGCACGAGCGTGCAGGTGTCTCCTCGCTCCTCCAGCAGCGTGCCCAGGCCAGCGCCGGCGCCTTGCCCGTCGGCGAACAGGACCCAGTGGCGCGGTGTCCGGTCGGGTCGTGCCGCTGCGGTTGGCCGCCCCGTCGACTGCGCCAGCAGCACGCTGAGGGGCGCGTCGTCGGCGCCGGCATCGCGGTGCAGGACGCCAGCGTCCGTGAAGCGGTGGGCCGACAGGAGGGCGCACCACTCGTCGGGCGTGAGCATCGGCCCGGTGGGGCGGCGGTGGCGGTCGGTGAAGCGCCACCAGCCGTCGAGGAGTCCGAACACGAGGTCGAGCCAGGCGGATTCGCGGGTCAGCTCGAGGAGTGCCAGCAGACCGCCGTCGGCGAGCAGGGCGCGGACGTGCGGCAGGGTCCGGTCGAGGTCGGCGGTGACGTGCAGGACGTTGGCCGCGATCACGAGGTCGAAGGTGCCAGCGTCGAATCCCTGGGTGGCCGGGTCCTGCTCGACGTCGAGCAGGGCGCAGCGGACAGCGGCGGTGTCACCGAAGCGCCGCTGTGCTTCGGCGAGGAAATGCGGGGAGATGTCGGTGAACACGTACTCGGTGCCCTCAGGCAGTCGCGGGAGCACCGCGGCGGTGGCGGCTCCGGTGCCGGCGCCGAGTTCGAGGACGCGCAGTGGCGCCTCAGCGTCGCGCTCGGCGACGGCGGACGCCACCGCCTCGGCGAGCAGGTCGTGGTAGGCCCGGCAGGGTGGGCTGTCGGTGTAGAAGCGCGCGAGCAGCTCCAAGGCATCCCCGGACAGCAGGAGCTCGCGGGCGTCGATGTCGCCGCGGAGCACGTCGGCAAGTCGCGCACCGCCGCGCCGGAGCAGCTCGGCTTCGGTGGCGTAGTCCGGCGCGGAGGCCACGAGCCCGTCCAGGAGCTCGTGCTGGTGCTCGACGGGGAGCGGCCCCTCGAGGTCGTGCGCCCGGCCGTGGTCGGGCTCCTGCGTGGCCGCGCCGGCCTCCGCGACGCCGTTGCGCGCCCGATCGCTCAGAGTGGCGTCGCGGATGTGGGCCCGCTCGCACAGGGTGGCGAACAGGCGCCGGTGGGCGGGGGCGACCCCTAGCGCCGCCGCGACGTCCTCGGGCTGATCGGGGCCGGGGCGCGTGGACTCCCAACCGAGCTCGGCGAGCGCGGCGGCGGTGAAGCCGGCGGCCGCGCGGTTGAGGACGGGCTCCACCGGATCGAGATAGCGGGCGACGCCTTCGGCGCACGCGGGTGCCGCCGCGCGCGCCTCGGCCGCCTCACGCACGACGGCGGCCGGCGGCAGGGCGCTGCGCCGGCCCGGCCCCTGCTCGGCGGGCTCCCAGCGCAGCTCGTACAGCCAGTCATCGACGTCGGGTGCGGCCGCGGGCCGCTGGTCGTCGAGCACCTGCAGGCGCAACCCCTCCAGCGACACCGCCACCGCGCCGTCGTCGTCGAGCAGCCAAGCGTCGCCCTCGATGAGCGCCTCGTCGCCGTGGTGGACGACGAGGTAGGCCCAGAACTGCGCGCCGGGCGGCCGACGGTAGGCCAGGCGCCGGATGGAGACGGGGAAGAACGGCGCGTCGGCGCGTAGGTCGGCGGTGAGGGCGCTCACGGCGCCGAACAGCTGGATCGCGGCGTCCAGCAGTGCGGGATGCACGCGGTAGCCGCCGACGGGTAGCTCGACGCCGTCAGGGAAGCCGACCCGCGCGAGCGCGTCGTCGGTGGGGCCGAGCCGGATGTCGCGCAGCGTCCGGAACGCCGGGCCGAACCCGTAGCCGCGGCTCTCGAGGATCCGGTAGTGCTCCTCCACCGACAGGGGGGTGTCACACCGGGTCCGCAGGTCGGCGAGGTCCAGCGGCGCCTGCGCCCCGGCCGCCTGCCGCGACAGGCGGGCGCTGGTGTGACCGGTCCAGTCGGTCTCGCCGTCGGGGGGTTCGCTGTAGATGTCGAGCGCGCCGTCGCGGGGCTGATGCACCGTCTGCACGGCACCTCCAGCGGGTTCGAGGAACATCAGCTTGCGGAACCGGACGTCCTCGAGCAGGGCCGGGGTGTCGCCCCACAGGTCACGCGCGGCAGCCAGCGCCATCTCCAGGTAGCCGGCGCCGGGGAACAACGCGGTGTCCTGCACGACGTGGTCGTCGAGGTAGGCGATCTCGGGAGTGTCCAGGCGCGTCTCCCACGTGGGCTGCGCCGATGGCAGGCGCCGCCCCAGCAGTGCGTGGCCGGTGTCGACGCCCGCGAGGCGTGCCGGTTCGTGCGTGTGCTCTTCCTCGTCGTCGAACCAGTAGCGGTCCCGCTGCCACGGGTACGTCGGCAGCCGGATGCATGTCCCGGACGGGTAGACGGCATCCCAGTCGACGCTGCGGCCGCGGACGTGCAGGGCGGCGAGGGTGCTCGCCATCACCCCTGAGTCGTCCTCGTCACGGCGAAGGCTCGGCAGCACGGTGGCGGTCACGCCCCACTCGGCGGCAACCGCGGCGATCGCGGGGGCGAGCACGGGGTGGGGTCCCACCTCGACGAACACCTCGCAGCCGGACTCGACGAGCAGGTCGGTCGCGGTCGCGAACTGCACCGTGTCGCGGACGTTGCGCCACCAGTAGTCGGCGTCGAGGTCGACGCGGTCCACCCACGATCCGGTGACGATCGACGCCAGCGGCACGTCCGGTGCTCGCGGCGAGACCTTGGCCGCGGCGGCGTGGAACTCCGCACGGATGGTCTCCATCTGCGGGCTGTGGTAGGGCACCTCCACGGCCAGCAAGCGCGCGAACCGGCCCGCGCGTTCGAGGGTGTCGGCGATGCGCGCGAGCGCGTCCGCAGCACCTGACAGGGTGACCGACTCGGGGCCGTTGACCGCCGCCAGCGACACCTGATCCTCGATCCTGGCGACCGCCTGCCGCGCCTCCTCGGGGGTGATGCCGGCGGCGAGCATGCGGCCGGTGCCGGTGGTGCGGTGCTGCAGGCGTCCGCGGTGAAACGCCAGCTCCACCGCGTCGGGCAGCGTCAGCGCACCCGACAGCACCGCTGCGGCCATCTCCCCCGAGCTGTGGCCGACCACCGCGTCGGGAACGATCCCCCAGGTTCGCCACACGGCGGCTAGGCCCACCTGCACCGCGAGGTTGGCGACGTGGGCGAGGTCGGCGTCGGCGACCCGGGAAGCCTGCTCGTCGGCGTGCAGCTCAGCCAGCAGCGACCAGTCCGCCAGGGGCTCGAGGAGACGGTCGACCTGCTCGACGGCGTCGAGGAATGCCGGCTCGGTCGCGAGCAGGCTCCGTGCCATCCCCCACCATTGCGGCCCCATGCCCGTGCACACGAAGGCGAGCCGAGGTTCGCGGGCGGGGTGGGCACGCCCGGTCACCCATCCGGCGCGCTGCTCGCCCTCGAGGAACGCCTGCAGCCGTTCGCGCAACTCGCCGGTGTTGCGGGCGATGAGCGCGAGCCGGTCGGGGTGGTGGCTGCGGCGCACCGCGGCGGTGTAGGCGAGGTCGTGTAGGCCCGGAGGTGGATCCTCGTCGAGCCGGCTCAGGTGCTGGCGGGCGGACGCGGCCAGCGCCTCGGGGCTGCGCGCCGACAGCGGCACGACGTGCACTTCGCGGCTGTTGGCGTCACGGCCTGCGACAGGCTCTGACGGGGCGGGGGACTCTGAGGCAGCGGGGAGCCCTGATGGAGCCGCGGACTCTGAAGCAGCCGGGGACTCTGAAGCAACCGGGGACTCTGAGGCAGCGGGAGACTCGGCGACCGCCAGCGGAGCGGGCGGCTCAGCGATCACCACGTGGGCGTTCGCGCCGCCGAAGCCGAACGAGTTGACACCGGCCAGCGCGCGCTGGTGGCCGGGCGGCCACGGCTCGAGGGCGGTCGGCACCCGTAGCCGCAGGCCCGCGAAGTCGATGTCGGGGTTGGGTTCGTTGAAGTGCAGCGACGGCGGCACCTGCCGGTGCTGCAGCGCGAGCGTGGCCTTGATGAGGCCCGCCATGCCCGCGGCCGCTTCGAGGTGGCCGAGGTTGGTCTTGGCCGAGCCGACCAGGCACGGCTGCTCCGGCGGCCGGCCGTCGGCGAGCACCCCGCCGATGGCCTCGGCCTCGATGGGGTCGCCGGCGGGGGTGCCCGTGCCGTGCGCTTCGACGTAGCCGATGTCGGCCGCGGCGATTCCCGCGTCCTGGAGCGCGTCGGAGAGCATGGCCTGCTGCGCGCTGGCGCTGGGCAGGCTCAGCCCCGTCGTCCGGCCGTCCTGGTTGATGGCGCTACCGAGGATGACCGCCTGGATCGGGTCGCCGTCGGCCAGCGCGCGCTCCAGCGGCTTGAGCACGACCGCGCCGGCGCCCTCGGCGCGGACGTAGCCGTCGGAGGCGGCGTCGAACGCGCGGCAGCGCCCAGTCGGCGACAGCATGGACGCCTTGCAGAAGCCGACGGTCACCTCGGGCGCGAGCAGCACCCCGACGCCGCCGGCGATGGCGACGTCGCACTCGGCGGACGCCAGGCTGCGCGCGGCGAGGTGCACCGCCGTCAGCGACGACGAGCAAGCGGTGTCGACCGCGAAGCTCGGCCCCCGCAGATCCAGCAGGTAGGAGACGCGATTGGCGGCGATCGAGAACGCCGTCCCGGCGTTGACGTGCCCGTCGATGCGCTGCGGGTGCAGCGGCAGCAGCTGCACGTCGGTGTACTCGCGGGTGGAGATGCCGACGAACACCCCGGCGCTCGTGCCCGCCAGTCGGTCCGGTGGCTGTCCGCCGTCCTCGAGCGCCTCCCACACCACCTCGAGCAGGAGGCGCTGCTGGGGGTCCATGCGCCGCGCCTCGCGCGGGGCGATGCCGAAGAAGGCGGCGTCGAAGCCGTCGACCGCCTCGAGGAACCCGCCCCAGCGGGTGTACACCTTGCCCGGCGCCGACGGGTCGGCGTCGAAGAGGTCGTCGAGGTCGTAGCGGTCGGCCGGCACCTCGGAGACGGCGTCGACGCCGTCACGCAGCAGGCGCCAGTAGGCGGCGGGCGAGTCGGCGCCGCCCGGGAAGCGGCAACCCATTCCTACGATCGCGACGTCCATGACGGCCTCGCCCCTCCACGCGCCCGCGGTCAGCGGCAGCGGTACTGCAGGTCGTAGGTGAGATCGGTTCCGTCTTGGTACACGGTGCCCTGGCCGGTCGCGTCGAGCGTGTTGCGCTCGTCGCCGACCACGCGAACCCTGGCCTCGGTGACGGGGCCCTCGTCCGTGCTCCGCCCCTGGCC
>PWFH01000080.1 GCA_003553795.1 Egibacter sp.
CATGAGAAAGCCCCTGGGGTCGCCAGGGGCTTCTCTCGTTGCGAGGGGAGGATTTGAACCTCCGACCTCCGGGTTATGAGCCCGGCGAGCTACCGAACTGCTCCACCTCGCGGCCCAGACTGTAGCGTCGCCGTCGGCGGGCTGCAACGTGGCCTGCGGGCGGAGCGCTCCGCAGGCCGTGCAGCCCGCCCTGGGATGTCTAGGGGTCGCCGAGCGCGGCGTCGTCCTCCTCGTCGGCGTCGGGCGCGGCGGCCGCCGGGGTGCCCATGAGCTGCAGCGCCTCGAGGATGAGCGCCGACGCCTCGCTGTTGCGGGACTGGTACTCCCCGAGGTCACCGTTGGACAGCGCGGTCTCGGCGTCCTCGAAGGCCTCCTGGGCCTCGGCGAGGAGGGCGGCGAAGGCCTGATCGACGTCGATGGTCTCGTCGGGCTCGGCCGGCTCGTCGGGCTCGGTCGGCTCGTCGGGGTCATCCTCGACCGGCTGCTCGTCGTCCTCGGTGAGGTCGGCGATGTCCTCGTCGACGGTGCCCTCGGGCAGGGCGAGCGTCGGCGCCGCGTCGCCGAAGAGCGCGACGAGGCCTTCGGTGAGGGTGTCCTCGAGGACGACGTCGTCACCGAGGACGAGGACGACCTTCTCGAGGTTCGGGAGGTCGGACTGCTCGGCGCGCAGGAAGAGCGGCTGCACGTAGACGAGCGCGTCCTCGATCGGGATGATGAGCAGGTTGCCGTAGATGACCCGCGAGCCGGACTGGTTCCACAAGGTGATCTGCTCGGCGACCTCGCTGTCCTGGTCGATGCGCGCCTGGATCTGCTCCGGTCCGAAGACCGTGCGCGTCGGCGGCATCTGGTAGGCCTTGAGCTCACCGTAGTTCTCGGGGTCGCTGCGTCCCGCGAGCCAGGCGATGAGGTTGTTGCGCTCGACCGGCGTGTAGGGCTGGATGAGCGCGAACTCCTCATCGTTCTCACCGGGCAGGCGCAGCAGCAGGTAGTACGGTCGCATGTCGCGCTGCTCGCGCTGCTCGGACTCGCGGTCCTGCTGGTTCTGGAAGAACGCCGCGTCGGTGGGGATCCGGTAGGCGTCCTCCTTCGTGTAGAACTCGTCAGGGTCCTGGATGTGGTAGGTCTGGAACAGCGCCGACTGCACCCGGAAGACGTCCTCGGGATAGCGGAAGTGCGCCTGGAGGTTCTCCCCCGCGTCGTCGTAGTCGGCGAAGATGTCGGGGAAGATCTCCCGCCACGTCTGGATGACCGGGTCGTCGGGCTCGGCGACGTAGAGGCTGATGTCACCGTCGTAGGCGTCGATGACGACCTTCACCGAGTTGCGGATGTAGTTCGCCGTGCCCTCGATGCCGGGCAGCTCGCGCGTCGTCTCGCGCAGCCCGAGCGTGCCGTCGGCCTGTTGGAAGGTCTCGAGGACCCGCTGCTCGGCGAGGGTGAGCGCGCCGAGGTCGACCCGCTCGGAGTACGGCAGCATGTCCGAGGTCGTGTAGGCGTCGATGACCCACTTCACGCCATCGTCGATCGCGACCGGGTAGGGGTCGTGGTCGAAGGTGAGGAACGGTGCGGCAAGCTCGACGCGCTCGCGGATGCGGCGGTTGAAGAGGATCTGGCTCTCGGGCTCGATGAAGTTCGAGAGCACGATGTTGGGCTCGGCGAAGCGCAGCGCGAACGACAGCCGCCGCAGCGGGGTGCCGACGGTCACGCCGTCATCGCCGGTGTAGACGTAGCGCTCGGGCGGCTCGCCCTCGCGCGGGAAGTCGAGCTCGGTGCGGGCGCTGCGCACGATCGAGTACTCGGGGCTGCGCTCGCCGAAGTAGATCCGCGGGTTCTCGACCTCGAGTTCGGCAACCCCCTGCGTGGGGATGTCGCGGGCGAAGAAGACCGGCTGGCCGTCGTCGCGCTTCGTCGACACCGCGCTCGAGACGAGTCCGTAGCCGTGGGTGTAGACGAGCCGCTGGTTCTCCCAGGTGCGGGCGCCCTCCTCGAGGTTCTGCTCGTTCATCTCCCGCACGCTGATCATGACCTGCTGCAGACGGTCGTCGTCGCTGAAGCGGTAGCGGTCGACGTCGACGTCGTTGAAGTCGTAGTAGGGGCGCAGCTCCTGCAGCTGGGAGTAGGTGTTCTGCAGGGTCGCGGGGTCCCACAGCCGGATCGCCTCGAACGTCGGTGCGTTGTCGGCCACGGCGTCGTCGCTCAGCACCTCCCGCGCGGGGAACGGCTCGAACGTCACCTCGTCAAGCCCGAACCCGTAGCGCGTGAGCTCAAGGTTGCGGTCGATGTACTCCCGTTCCTGCTCGAGCTCCTGGGGGTCGACCTGGAAGCGCTGGATGACCGCCGGGTAGATCCCCGAGAGGACGACGAAGGCCACGGCGAGGATCGCGAGCCCCGAGGCGGGCAGCAGCCAGCCCTGGAAGCGGATGTTGAGCAGGAAGAGGACGACGGTGACCGCCGCGATGATCGCGAGCAGCGTGAACGCGGGCAGTTGGGCGTTGACGTCGGTGAACGACAGGCCGGTGACCGTGCCGCGCTGGGAGTAGCTCAGCTGGTAGCGGTCGAGCCAGAAGCCCCAGGCACGCACCGCGACGAGGACCGCGAGCAGGATCGACAGGTGGACGTTGACCTGCGGGGAGAGCTTCTGCCCCGGCGACTGCGGCCGGATCCCACCGAAGAGGTAGTGCGCGACCGCGGTGAGCACGATCGTGATGAGCAGCGCGGTGAAGAGCCAGGAGTTGAGCTCGACGAGCGCCGGCAGCAGGAACGTGAAGAAGCCGAGGTCCATGCCGAACTGCGGGTCGACCATGCCGAAGTCGACGCCGTTGAGGGCGAGCAGCACGAGCTCCCACTGCGGCGCGACGCTGATCCCCGAGAGGATGCCGATGGCGAGGGCGACGACGAGGAGCAGCGGCCGGGCGAAGGGCTCCACCGCCTGGCGGTAGCGCTCGATGCCCTCCTCCTGCGCGGAGGGGATGCGGTACGGCGGCGCGAACTTCCGGGCGAGGAAGAGGTTGCCCGCGAGCAGCAGCGTCATGAGCACGCCGGCGGCGAGGCCGAGGCCGACCTGGGCGGTCAGCACCGTCCAGAACACCGACTCGAAGTCGATGCTCCGGAACCACAGCACGTCGGTGTAGAACGTGGCGAGCCGCTGCGACAGGAGCAACAGCACGACGAGGGCGAGGGCGAGCGCAAGCCACCAGCGGCGGCGCAGCAGCTCAAGGAAGCGCATGGGCTATGACTCCGGAACGGGGATGGTCGTGCACGTACAGCCGACGTGCACGGGGGGGACATCGTGGCCTGAGGGGAACGGCTCGGTCACCGCGACCTCTCCACTGTGGTCGTTCTGTCGACAACGTCCTTCGGGGCAGCGGGGTTCCCGGCCGAGCAACCAACGGCGGTGGGAGACACCACCCGCCTGCCACGTGTCGAGCAGGCCGAGCTCGTAGGCCCGGATGAGGTGGGTCGCCGACAGCTCGTCGGCGGCGGTGCCCTTGAGCTCGGCGAAGACCGCGCCGACGCGATCGTTGAGCGAGGGCAGCGCCTCGTCGGCGCTGAGCCCCATGCGCAGCGTCGCGACGAGGGGGTCGCGCACCCGGTGCCCGCAGTCGGCGACGAAGCCAACGGTGAGGGTGCGCTCGAGCTCGGGGGTGGGCAGCCGTCGTCCGGCGAGCACCCCGGCGGCGCTCACGCCACCGAGGTAGGCATCGTCGAGGTAGAGCCCGACGAGCTCCCCAAGCTGGGCGAGCTCCTCGTCGGAGGGGGTGAGCTCCTCGATCGTCGTGCGCGGGGTCGCGCGCCGCAGGCGGTCGAGCACGAGGTTCTGCACGTCGGACAGCCCGCGCTTGAGCCGCCGTACCATCTTGGGGTGCAGGGGCTCGAGGGCGCCGGCGCGCAGCGACGTAGGAGTCTCCTGCTCGGCGACGGGCTCCTCCGCCGGAGCCGGCTCGCCGGCCGCGACAGGCTCCTCCGCCTCCTCCAAGGGAGCCGGCCCATCGTCGGCTGCCAGCTCGGCCTCCTCCAAGGGAGCCGGCCCATCGGCCGCGACAGGCTCCTCCGCCTCCTCGGCGGGAGCCGGCCCATCGGCGGCCACCTCGGCCTCCTCCGCGGGGGAGGGGTCGTCGTCTGCGGCTGGCTCGGCCTCCGCCCGGCGCTCGGGAGCGACCCCGGCGGTCGCGGCGGCGACGGTCTCGGCGTCCTCCTGCGCGGCCTCGACGGGGTCGGCGTCGGCGGGCGCGGGGGCGTCGCCCCCGGATCCGGGCTGGGCGACCTCGGGCTGCTTTGGCGGCGCCGGCGCCGCATCGCCGGCACCGTCGACGGGCGGCGCGCCCCGGTGGGGCTCGGGCTCAGGCTGGGGCCCCGGCTCGGCGCGAGCCCTGGGGACGGACGTCGCGGCGGGGGCGGAGTCGCCGCTCGAGGACCCCGTGCTGGTGGCCTCCTGCGCCCCCCTGCGCAGGGGCTCGGCGCCACCGGCCTCGCCGGCACGGTGGGCCTTCGCCGCGGCGGCGGCCAGTGCCTGGCGCACCGAGGGGGCCTCGTCGTCGCCGGCGAGGCTCTCGATGATGCGGTCCACCGACGAGGCGACGTTGCGGAGCTCCCCGGACAGGGCGTTGCGCCGCTCCTCGAGTGTGGCGATCGCGCTCTCGATGCGCTCCCGGCGGCGCTCGGCCTCGGCGATGACGCGGGCGGCGTCCCGTCGCGCGGCCTGCAGCTCGCGGTCGGCCTCCTGACGTGCCTTGCGGCGGATCTCCTCCCCCGCATGGGCGGCGGCCTCGAGCACGCGCTTGGTCTCCTCGCCGACGGCGCCGAAGTCCGGCGGGGCGTCGGCGGCGTCGTGCGCGTCGGCTGCAGCCTGCGTCGTCGCTGCGGCGACGGCGCGCTCGAGCTCGTCGCGACGCTGCTGGAGCCCCTCGACGGTCTCGGCCACCTCGGTGAGGAAGGCGTGGACCTCGTCGCGGTCGTAGCCGCGGATGGAGACGAGGAACTGCCGGTCGGCGATCTCCTCCGGACTCAACAACGCAGCGCCTCCGTCGTCGCGTGGAGGCGCCAGTCTACGTGCGCACCCGTCGGCCGCCCGGCGTGGGCGTGGTCTAGCCGTCGAAGAACTGCGAGAGGTCGTCGTAGGTCTCGATCACCGTGCCGGCGCCGGTGGCGACCGACTCGAGCGGCAGCTCGACATGGTTGACCGTGACGTGGGACTCGCGCTCGATCCGGCTGTCGAGGCCCTGCAGCAGCGACCCTCCGCCGACGAGCCACATCCCCTTGTCGATGACGTCCTCGGTGAGCTCGGGCGGGCACTCGCCGAGCGCGTCGAGGACGGTCTCGACGATCGCCGAGACCTCGTCCTCGATCGCCTCGCGGATCTCCGCCGCGCCGACGATGACCTCCTTGGGCAGCCCGGTCGAGAGCTCGCGCCCGCGGACCTCCGCCTCGAGGGCCTCGCGTTGCGGGGAGGCCGAGCCGATGGCGATCTTGACCTCCTCGGCGGTGCGGTCGCCGATCGCCACGGCGTACTTGTCGCGGACGTGGCGCTGGATCGAGGCGTCGAGGTCGAACCCCCCGATCTTGATCCCCTTCGAGGCGACGATGCCGCCGAGGGCGATGACCGCGACCTCGGAGGTGCCGCCCCCGACGTCGATGATCATCGTGCCGAGCGGCTCCTGGACGGGCAGGCCGGCGCCGATCGCGGCGGCCATGGGCTCCTCCATGAGGTGGGCCTCGCTCGCGCCGGCCTGCTCGGTGGCCTCCTCCACCGCCCGCCGCTCGACGTTCGTCGTCGCCGTCGGCACGCAGACGAGCACCCTCGGCTTGCGGGACAGCCGTCCGCCGCCGACCTTCTTGAGGACGAGGGAGATGAGCTTGGCCGTCGCCTCGAAGTCGGTGACCGCGCCGCCGCGCAGCGGCCTCTCGGCGACGATGTGCCCGGGCGTGCGCCCGATCATCGCGTAGGCCTCCCGGCCCATCGCGAGCACATCGCCGGAGCGCTGGTTGACGGCGATGACCGTCGGCTCGTTGAGGACGATCCCCCGGCCCTGCTCCCAGACGAGGGTGTTCGCCGTGCCGAGGTCGATCGCGAACCCGCGGGCCATCGGCCCGTCAGCGCCGTCGCGCCGGTCGGCGCGGTGACGGGTCGAGGGCCGACAGGGCGCGGTGGAAGCCGTCGACGGTGTGCTGCGGGTCACCGGAGCTGCGCCGCCCGAGGGTCGACAGCACCCACAGCGTGCAGGCGAGCAGGCAGAGCACGAGGATCGCAGTCATCGGGGTCGAAGCCCTCCGTTGGCACGGGTGCGGTCGCAGACGGGGTCGGACCGAGCGGTGAACGCGAGCCTAGGCCGGTCCGCGCGGCAGCCGCAACCGGCCGGGGTGCCCGTCCGGGCAACCACCGTCCGGACCGCCGCGCGCCGAGCGGCGGTCCTCACGTCGTGCGGGGCCAGTGGCTGCTGCCGTCGGCCCAGTGCTCCTGCTTCCAGATCGGCACCTCGGCCTTGAGCCGGTCGATGGCGTCACGACAGGTCGCGAACGCCTCGGGGCGGTGCCCCGCGGCGACCGCGGCGACGACCGCGACCTCCCCGACCTCGAGGGCACCAGTGCGGTGGACCAGCCAGACCGCGACGACGCCGTCGCGGGACGCGAGGCTCTCGGCGAGTGCCGCGAGCCGCGCGCGCGCGAGCTCCTCGTAGGCCTCGTAGGCCAGCCCGTCGACCGCGCGGCCCTCGGCGTGGTCGCGCACCGTGCCGCTGAAGACGACGACGCCTCCGGCCGCGGGGTCGGCGCACCAGCGGTGGGCGTCGTCGACGGAGAGCGGCTCGGTCGTCAGCGCGACATGCGTGCGGGCAGGCATGGCCGTACCGTAACGCCTCCCCGTGGCGAAGGAGACCGCGATGGCCGACCCCGAGGGCGCCCCGGCCTTCGACGAGACCGACGGCGCGTTGCTCGCCGAGCTGCAGTCGGGCGTGCCGCTGACCCGGCGACCCTACGCCGACCTCGGCACGCGGCTCGGACTCGACGAGCACGACGTGCTCGGCCGGGTCCGGCGCCTGCGCGACGACCGGGTGATCCGCCAGGTCTCGGCGATCTTCGACACCGCTGCGCTCGGCTACGGCTCGACGCTCGTGGCGACCTCAGTCGCGCCGGAACGGCTCGAGGCCGCCGCCGCGACCATCAGCGCCCACCCGGGCGTCAGCCACAACTACGAGCGCGACCACCGCTTCAACCTCTGGTGGACGCTCGCGGTGCCGCCCGGGCAGGACCTCCGCACGCACGTGGGCGCCCTCCACCGGCTCGCGGGAGCCTCGTCGACGAGGATGCTGCCCTCGCTGCGGCGCTACAAGCTCGGCGTGCAGCTGCGCACCGGCGGCCAGGGCGCGGGACCCCCGCCACCTCCGGCCTCGACCGCCCCCGGGCAGGGCGGGAGCGGGCCGGCCGCGTCGGCGGGCGCCGACGCCACCGCGGGCTCGCCGCGGCGAGGTGGCCGCAACCGCCCGCTCACCGACGAGGAGGTCGCCGCCGTCGTCGCCCTGCAAGAGGACCTGCCCGCCGAGCCCACGCCCTTCGCGACGCTCGCGACCCGCCACGGCGCGGACGAGGACACCCTGCTCGCCACCGGCGAGGCGCTGCGGGCGGCAGGGGCGATGCGCCGCTTCGCCGCGGTGCTCCACCACCGTCGGGCGGGCTTCAGCGCCAACGCGATGAGCGTCTGGCAGGTGCCCGGGACCGAGGTCGACGCCTACGGGGAGCGGCTCGCCGCGGTCGAGGCGGTGAGCCACTGCTACCAGCGCCCGACCTACCCCGACTGGCCCTACGCGCTCTTCGGGATGCTCCACGCCACGAGCGAGGAGGCGCTCCTCGACGCGGTCGAGGCGTTCCGCCGGAGCAGCGGCCTCGAGCGCTACGAGCTGCTGCGCTCGGTCCGCGAGTTCAAGAAGGTGCGCGTGCGCTACTTCGACCCCGCCCACGTGGCGTGGGCCGAGGCCAACCTCGCCGAGGGTGACGCCGAGCGTCCCCTCGGCGAGGCATCGCTCGCCTAGAAGTCGTCGTCGAAGTCCTCGAGCTCCTCGAGCTCGTCGAAGAAGTCGTCGTCGAAGACCTCACCGGCACCGGAGAAGAGCGCCCCGAAGGCGAAGACCCACAGGATCACCGCGACGATGCCGACCGCGCCGGTGATCACGCCGGTGAGCGCCAGGCCCTTACCCGTCGCGATCTGCTTGGCCTTGCGCATGCCGAGGATGCCGAGGATGACGGCGACCACACCGAGGATGAACGCGAGCGGCAGGGTGAGGATGAAGAAGCCGAGCACGGTGCCGAACACCGTCGCCGCGATACCGGTGATGAGCGCACCGATCGCGAGGCCGTTGCTCGGCTGGGCTTGCGCGGCCGGTGGCGGCCCCTGGCCCGGCGGCGGCGCTGCGCCGGGGGCCGGGCTGCTCCACGACGGCTGCTGCGCCGGCGGGGGCTGCTGAGGCGGTGGCTGCTGCGCCGGCGGTGGCTGTTGAGGCGGTGGCTGCTGCGCCGGCGGTGGCTGCGGCGGGGGCTGCTGCTCGGAGGGTGGCTCCTGGCCCCCGCCCTGCTCCGGCTGCGGCCCGGACTCGTGCGGCTCTGGGGGCTGCTCGCGGTCGTCCCCTGGCGGCGGCGGTGGTGGCGGTGCGCCCATGTCCTGCTCTCCCTCCCCGGTCCTGAGCGGTCACGCGAAGCGCTAGCGACGCCGAAGCGCCCCGACGGCGAGACCGGCCGACGCCAAGGCGGCGCCGGCACCCACAGCGTAGAGATTGCGGCGTCGGATGCGAAGCCCATCGAGCCTGACCCATCGGCGGTGGTCCTCGGCCGACCCGCGGAGCACCTCGCGGTGCGAGCGCGCCGCGCGCCAGCCGCGGGCCTCGAGGCGGCTGGCGTCGACCACCCACGGGTGCATGAGGTAGGCGAGCTCACCGGGCGCGAGCTCGGCACCGACGAGGCGGTGCAGGGCGCTGACCGCGCCGAGCGCCGGGGTCTCGGGCAGCCGCAGCAGCCGACGCCCGGCGACGTGCTCGGCCTCCTCGGTGGTGAGCCACCCGTCGGGGGCGACGTTGAAGGCACCGTCGAGCCCTTCGGATGCCGCGAGGCGCAGCGCCTCGGCGACGTCGGCGACGTCGACGAACTGCAGGGGCGGGTCGTAGCCGGCGACGCCGGGGATGCGCAGCGCCTCGAGCAGCCGGGTCGCCGGGGAGTCGACGCCCTCTCCGAGGATCGTCGCCGGGCGGAGCACCGCGACGGCGACCTCGGGGTGCTCGTCGCGGAAGGCCGCGACGAGCTCCTCGGCGAGCAGGGCGTGGTAGGCCGCGGGCGCGTCGGCGCTCGCGCGCAGCCGTGCCTCCTCGTCGAGGGGCACGGGGTTGTCGGCGTGCGCGCCGTAGACCATCGCCGTCGAGAGGTGGACGATGCCGCGCACCCCGGTGGCCTCGGCGGCGGCGAGGACGTTGCGCGTGCCGTGGACGCTGCGGGCGAACGCGACCTCCTCGGAGACGGCCTCGGGCACCCAGCCCGCGAGGTGGACGACGACGTCGGCGCCCCGCAGCACCGAGGCGAGGACGGGATCGCGCGGGTCGGCCACCCGGAACTCCAGGCTCGCGGGCGGCATGTCGGGCTCGACGACGTCGACGCCGAGGATCTCGCCGACACGGGGGTCGGCGTCGAGGAGGGCGAGGAGCTCACGGCCCACCGCCCCCGCGGCTGCCGTGACGGCCACAGTGCGCATGCGGGCAGTCTGCACCAGCGCGCGCCGGAGCGCGACGGCAGCGCGTCTACCATGGCGGCTCCGCTGCCCGCGACCCGCCCGAGGACCTCATGAGTGACCCCTTCTCCGCCGGCGGCTTCGACCCGCGGATGTTCGAGCAGGTCCCCCTGTTCCGTGAGCTCGCGAAGGTCATGTCCTGGACCGGCGGCCCGGTGAACTGGGACCTCGCGCGCCAGACCGCCGAGGCCCTGGCCTCCGACGCCGCGCCGGCCACCGGCAGCGGCGAGGCGCTCACCGACGCCGTCCACGTCACCGAGCTGTGGCTCGACGAGGTCACGTCGCTGCCGGCGGTGGCCGGCCCCGTGCGCGCTCTGTCGGCCAGCGAGTGGGTGGCGCGCGCCACGACCTCGCAGGGGCTCGGCACGCTCGTCGAGCCGCTCGCCCGGGGTATGAGCGAGGCGCTCGGCAAGTCGCTGCCCGAGGAGCTCCAGCAGATGATGGGCGGCGCCCAGGCCGGTCAGGCCATGGAGCAGGCCCTCGGGGCGATGGGCGCGATGATGTACGGCGTGCAGGTGGGCACGATCGCCGGGCGCCTCGCCGACCAGGTGCTCGGCTGCTACGACCTCGGCGTCCCCGTCCTCGATCCGGCGACCGTCGGCACCGTCGGCCGCACCCTCGAGCGTCTCGCGGAGGACTACGAGTTCGACCTCACCGAGCTGCGCTACTGGCTCGCTGCCCGCGAGTCGGTGCACCGACGGATGTACGCGGGCCTTCCGTGGCTGCCCGCGCGCTTCGCCGAGCTCGTGGGGAGGTTCGCCTCCGAGGCCGACCTCGACCCGGGCGGGATGATGGAGGCGCTCGGCGGGATGGGCTTCGACCCCAACGACCCGGCCGCGCTCGAGCGTGCCCTCGAGGGCCCCGACGCCTTCCGCATCGAGCCCACCGCCGGCCAGCAGCGCGTGCTCAGCGAGCTCCAGGGCCTCGTCGCCTTCACCGAGGGCTACGCCGAGACCGCGGTGGCCCAGGCCACCGCCCAACGGCTCTCGAGCCTCGAGGGCATCGAGGAGACGATGCGCCGCCGCCGCGCCGAGCGCGGTCCCGGCGAGCAGGCCCTCGCCCAGCTCATCGGCCTCGACCTCACCCCCGCCGACCTCCACGAGGGACGCGCCTTCTGCAACGCCATCATCGAGGCCCGCGGCCTCGAGGGGCTCGACCGGGCCTGGCAGCGCGTCGAGCACCTGCCCTCCCCCGAGGAGCTCGCCGAGCCCAGCCGCTGGCTCGTGCGCATGGCCGCCGTGGAGCTCGGAGTCGGGGAGGATCCGACCGAGGGCTGACGGCCACGGCGTCCGCTGAGCCCGCTTTCGTCGGACCCGTCCACCCCCCTTGACGAGGCGTCCGCTCACCGCACGTGCGACGGCCCGGGTAGGCGCCCTCCCCCGGCATCCACAGCCCCACTGCGCGTCGCCGCTGGCCAGGGACGTGCGGGCGAGGTCGTCCACGACCTCTCCACATGCTCTCCCCCAGTGAGGTCCACAGCCCAGCACGCGTCGGCGCTGGTGGCGGCGGGGTTACCCACAGACTGTGCACAAGGCTGTGGACAGCTCCGTTGCGCCGTGGGCGACGAGGCCCTACCGTCCGCGACGCACTCGACCCTCGCGCAGGCTCGGCGCCGTCTTCCAAGGGGAAGGGGAGACGGAACCGACCGGCACGGGGGTCGTGTGCTGTCGTGGCACCGAGCCGACGCACGATCGCCAGGTGGGTGGCCCGCGGGGACGCCGACGGCCGGTCGGCGCCGGAGGTCGCCGCGGCAAGGCCGCGACGGCCCGTCGCTCAGGAGACCGGCTCGACGACGATGCAGGGGTCCTCACGCGGCTCGCCGTCACCGTCGAGCACCGCGCCGTCCCCGCTCGCTCCGAGGACGGTGATCTCCCAAGCGGGCTCCGAGGTCCACTGCGCGCCGTCCCACGCCGCCGGCGCCCCGGTCGTGTAGAGCAGCTCGTCGACCTCCTGCACGCCACAGGCCTCGAGGGTCTCCTCGGCCGCGCCGGGCAGCTCGGCGGGGTCGAGCACGCCCTCGGGATCGGGCACCGCGTCGAGGGCGGTGGCGGTGAGCTCGGAGAAGCCGAGCGTCTCGAAGGTCGGCTGCTGCTCGACGAGCCCATCGTCGGTCGCCTCCACGACGAGCATCCGGTCGGTGTCCGGCGCGACGTAGGTCACGCGGACGACCGTCTCGGCGTCCCGGGGGACGACGACCTCGACGACCGTGGCCCCCTCGACCCACTCGTCGGCGGCGGCGTCGGTGAGCGCGATCATGCCGGCGAGGTCCTCGGGCGGGCCCTGCCCGCTCTGCGGGCTCTCGGGCGTCCCCTGGACGAGGTCCTCCTCGACGGGCTCGCAGGCCGCGAGGAGGCTCATCCCGACGGCGAGGGCAGCGGCGAGCAGGGCGACCCGGACGCCGCGTCGGTGGGCGGTGATCATGGGCCGGAGTCTACGTGCGACCGCCTCACCGCCACGGCAGGGCGGCACCGACGGCGTGGCCCGCCCAGCGCGCCGTCCCGCAGCCCTGACCGTTGCCCGACGGGGCAGGGCCCCGAGGTGAGGCGGCGTCAGCGAGCGGGTACAACCCTCAGGATCGGTTGCGCTCCCAATGCCCAATGAAGGCCACGCCCCATGAGCTACAGCGAGGATCGTGATCGCGCACCGCAGGATGCGCGGGGCGACGCCGCACGCCACGAGGTCCCCGCCGCGCCGGGCGAGGGCGAGGGCGGCCAGCGGCCCGCCAACGAGGTGCCCCCGGCGCCCTTCGACCGGTCCGCGGACACCACCGCGGGGGACGAGTCGTCCGCGCACCACGCCGGAGCGACGGATCCCGCGGCCAAGCCCACCCCGACACGCCGCGTCGTCGGCGTCGCCGTGCTGACCTCGGCCATCGTCGCCGCGCTCGTGGCCTCCCTCGTCGTCGTCCCCGCCCTCCTCACCGCCGACGACGAGCCCGCCGAGGTCGTCGACGAGCCCGCCGATCCCGATGCCGATCCCCCCTCGGTCGACCTGTCGGCCCTCGAGGACGTCGAGTCGCCCGTCGAGGCGATCGCCGAGGCGACCCTGCCGAGCGTCGCCCGCGTCGACGTGCCCGGCGGGGCGGGCTCAGCGGTGGTCTACGACAGCGACGGCCTGCTCGTGACGAACAACCACGTCGTCGCGGGCGCCGACGAGGTGCGCATCGTGCTCGCCAACGGCGAGCGCCTGCCCGCCGAGGTCATCGGACGGGCCGACTTCGCCGACCTCGCGGTGCTGCGCGCCGACGTCGACGGCCTTCCCCCCGCCGAGTTCGCCGACGAGCTGCCCCGGGTGGGCGAGCTCACCGTGGCGATCGGCTCACCCTTCGGTCTCGACGCGACGGTGACCTCCGGCGTCGTCAGCGCCCTCGAGCGCTCGATCGTCGCGGGCATGGGACCCGACGCCCAGCCGCTCGGCGACCTCATCCAGACCGACGCGGCGATCAACCCCGGCAACTCCGGTGGCCCGCTCGTCAACAGCGCCGGCGAGGTCATCGGCATCAACACCGCGATCGCCTCCGGCACCGGCGCGAACCAGGGCGTGGGCTTCGCGATCCCCACGATCAACGCCGTGCCGATCGCCGAGCGCCTCATCGAGGAGGGCACGATCGCCCCGGCCTTCCTCGGCATCGAGGGCGAGGACCTCGACCCGCAGGACGCCGAGATGTTCGACATCGGCGTCGCCCGGGGGGCGATCATCCGCTCGGTCGTGCCCGACACCCCCGCCGACGAGGCCGGCCTCGTCGAGGGCGACGTCGTCGTCGCCGTCGACGACCGGCCGATCGACTCGATGGTCGCCCTCGCCGCGCGCATCCGGATCTTCGAGCCCGGCACCGAGGTGGAGCTCGAGTACGTCCGCGACGGCGAGACCCTCACGACCGCTCTCGAGCTCGTCGAGACGCCCGAGGACATGCCGACCTCCGGCTAGGGGCAACGGCGCCACCGCGAGCCTGCCGGCGCGTGAGGCTCAGCGCGTGAGGCTCAGCGCGCGACCGGGGTGCCCGCGACGGCGAGCGCGCTCGTGAGCAGCGATCGCAGGTCGCCGTCGGTCTCGGCTTCGGCCTCCGCCGCGGCCTCGTCCCAGGCGACGACGAGGCGGTTGAGGTCCCGGCTCGACAGCTCGGGGAAGAGCTCGAGCAACCGCACGTCGAGCGACGAGGCGCCCGCGGCAGCGCCGTGGGTGGCGACGACGTTGGCGACCAGACAGCCCGCGCCGTCCTCGCCCCACGATCCTGCCGCCAGCGGCAGGTCGGTGCGGGAGGCGACGTCGACGAGGGCCTCACGGGCCCGGTCGGGCAGCGTCGCGAGGGCCCCGGCGAGCCGGTCGACGGGGGCGATCGAGGTCTGCGGACGTGGGCGCATCGCCGCCATCGTAGGGCGACGATGACGGCTATGCTCCTCGCCCATGAGCGCTGAGGAACCCGAGGCCAAGCTCGCCGTCCGCGTGACCGGCGACCGCATCCTCTGCAGTCCACCCGAGGAGGGCGACCGCCGCTCGAAGGGCGGCATCCTCATCCCGGCGACCGCGCAGGCGGCCGACCGTCGGGGACTGTGGGGGGAGGTCACCGAGGTCGGCCCGCTCGTGCGCACGATCGAGCGCGGCGACGTCGTGCTCTTCCTCCCCGACGCCGCGATCGAGGTCGACGTCCGCGGCGACGTCTTCCTCATCGTCCGCGAGCGCGACGTCCACGCCGTGGCCTCCGGTGAGCGCGAGGCCGGCTCGACCGGGCTCTACCTCTAGCGATGCCCCGCCGGCCGGCTCGGCGCGGCCCCGCCCCCACCCTCGAGCGCGAGCGCGCCTGGTGGTCCCAGGGCGCCTGCGTAGCCGGGGTCGACGAGGTCGGCCGCGGCGCCTGGGCGGGACCGGTGACCGTCGCCGCGGTGGCGCTCGACCCCGCACGCCGGGTGCTCAAGCTGCGCGACTCCAAGCTCCTGCCGCCCGCCGAGCGCACCCGGCTCGCGGCGCGGCTGCGGGAGGCGGGGGCGGGCATCGGCCTCGGCCACGCGTCGAACCACGAGATCGACCGCCTGGGGATGAGCGCCGCGCTGCGACTGGCCGCCCGCCGCGCCGTCGACGCCCTGCCGCGCACCCCCGAGGTGTGCCTCGTCGACGGCAACTGGGACCTCCTCGAGGGCTACGGCACGACGAACGAGCGCCTCGTCAGCGGCGACGCCCGCTGCGCGTCGATCGCCGCAGCCTCGATCGTCGCGAAGGTCGCCCGCGACGCGCTCATGGTCGCCGCGAGCCGCAGCCACCCCGCCTACGCCTTCGCGGCGAACAAGGGCTACCCCGCGCCGGCGCACCGCGCCGCCCTCGCCGAGGACGGCCCCTGTGGGCTGCACCGCCACTCGTGGGCGCCGATCGTCGCCGCACGGCAGGCGCGCCTGCCGTGGTGAGCGGTAGGGTCGGGGGCCGCGCGACCCCGCGCGGAGGCGGGCCCGACAGCGGGCGAACCGGCACGAGGTGGCACGCGTGAGGCTCCACGACACCCGACGACGCGAGACGATCCCCTTCACCGCCCCGCGGACCGTCAGGGTCTACGTCTGCGGCATCACGCCCTACGACTCGACCCATCTCGGCCACGCCTTCACCTACACCGCCTTCGACGTCCTCGTGCGCTACCTCGAGCGCCGCGGCCACACCGTGCGCTACGTCCGCAACGTCACCGACGTCGACGACGACATCCTCCGCAAGGCGCGCGAGGTCGGCGTCGACAGCGCCGACCTCGCCAGGCGCGAGATGGCCCGCTTCCGCGGGGACCTCGCCGCGCTCGGCCTGCGGGTGCCCGACGTCGAGCCCTGGGCCACCGACGCGGTCGAGGCGATGCTCGTCACGATCGAGGGGCTCGTCGGCTCCTCCCACGCCTACGCCCTGCCCGACGGGCGGGTCTACTTCGACAGCGGCGTCTGCGACCGCGCGCCCGGGACGTTCGCGGGCATCGACCGCGACGAGGCGCTGCGGCAGTTCGCAGAGAAGGGCGGCGACCCCGATGCCACGGGCAAGCGCGACCCCCTCGACTTCCTGCTCTGGCAGCCCAGCGCCCCCGGCGAGCCCCACTGGTCGAGCCCCTGGGGCCAGGGCCGACCGGGCTGGCACATCGAGTGCTCGGTCATGGCCATGGAGGAGCTCGGCCCGGTCATCGACATCCACGGCGGCGGCGAGGACCTCGTCTACCCACACCACGAGGCCGAGACCTACCAGGCGGAGTGCCTCACCGGCCAGGGGCCCTTCGCCCGCTTCTGGCTGCACACCGGGATGGTCGGCCTCGACGACGTGAAGATGTCGAAGAGCCTCGGCAACCTCGTCTTCGTCGGCGAGCTCCTCGGCTCGAACAGCCCCGCGGCGATCCGCCGCTACCTCCTCAGCCACCACTACCGCTCGTCGTGGTCCCACGACGAGCGTGCGCTGCTCGAGGCTGGCGCGGCGCTCAAGCGCTGGGCCGACGCCTCCCAGCGGCGCGAGCACGACCCGGGCCTCGCGCGGGAGTTCGAGGCGGCGATGGAGGACGACCTCGACACCCCGCGTGCGCTCGCCGCGCTCGACGCTGCGGCCGAGCGTGGCGCCGGCGCGACGCTCTGTGACGGGGCAACGACCCTCGGCTTCACCCTCTAAGCCTCCCGGGGGCACGCCCGATTCGCGGCCGACGGTGTGAGCCGGCCCCGCTCCGGGGATACTACCGTTGCACCAGGGGCACGCCAGGTGACACCGCCCGCAGTCACCGATGAGCGTGCGAGGCCCCCGCCCGACCACGGGGGCCTCACCCCTGTCTGGGACCTTTTGCCGAAGGAGCCATCCCGTGGCGCGCATCCTCAAGGCCACCGCTGGCGCGGCGGTGCTCGCAGCCCTGCTCAACGTCCTCGTCTACGTCGCTGCGCTCGGACCGATCGGCGCCGACCTCCTCGTCGACACCCCGGTCAGCGATGGTCCGGAGACCCTGCCGGCGCTCAACGTCGTCGCCCTGTCGGTGGGCTCGGCGGTCGCCGCCGGCATCGCCCTGGGCGTCCTCAACCGCCTCACGGGCCACGCGCGCCGGGCCTTCGTCGCCCTCGCCCTCGTCGTCCTCGCGGTCTCGTTCGTCCCGCTCGCCGACCCGGCGCTCGCGACGCCCGACGCCTGGGTGCTCGGCGTCATGCACGTCGCCGCGGCGATCCCCATCCTCGCCCTGCTCACCCCGCTGGCGCGCGGCGGCGGTCGCGGCGCTACGGCCGGGTGAGCGGTCGGTACTTGATGCGCGTCGGCTGGTCGGCGTCCTCGCCGAGGCGGGCGCGCCGGTCGGCCTCGTAGTCGGAGTAGGACCCCTGGACGAAGCGCGCCTCGCTGTCGCCCTCGAAGGCGAGGATGTGGGTGGCGATGCGGTCGAGGAACCAGCGGTCGTGGCTGACGACGACCGCGCAGCCGGCGAAGCCGACGAGGGCCTCCTCGAGCGCGCGCAGCGTGTCGACGTCGAGGTCGTTGGTCGGCTCGTCGAGCAGGAGGAGGTTGCCGCCGCGCTGCAGGAGCTTGGCGAGGTGGATGCGGTTGCGCTCCCCACCCGAGCACGTGCCGACGAGCTTCTGCTGGTCGGGGCCGCGGAAGTTGAACTGCGCGACGTACTTGCGGCTCGCGACCTCGCGCCCGGCGATGTCGAGGACGTCCGCACCGCCGGTGATCTCGTCGAAGACCGTCGCGTCGGCATCGAGGTCGTCACGGTTCTGGTCGACGTAGGCGAGGTCGACGGTGTCGCCGATCGTGAGGTCGCCGGCGTCGGGCTCCTCCTCCCCCACGATCATCCGGAAGAGCGTCGTCTTGCCCGCCCCGTTGGGGCCGATGACCCCGACGATCCCGCCGGGCGGCAGGCTGAAGGTGAGGTCGTCGACGAGCAGGCGGTCGCCGTAGGCCTTGCGCACGCCCTCGGCGTCGACGACGACGTCGCCCAGGCGGCGGGACTCGGGGATGAGGATCTCCGAGCTCGTCTGCCGCTCGCTCGGCTTCTGCGCGAGCAGGGCCTCGTAGGCCTGGATGCGGGCCCTCGACTTGGCCTGGCGCGCGCGCGGTGAGGCGTTGACCCACTCGAGCTCGGCGGCGAGGGTGCGCTGACGGGCGGACTCGGCGCGCTCCTCCTGGCGCAGCCGCTCCTGCTTGTTGGCGAGCCACGCCGAGTAGTTGCCCTCGAAGGGGTGGCCCTTGCCGCGGTCGAGCTCGAGGATCCAGCCGGCGACGTTGTCGAGGAAGTAGCGGTCGTGGGTGACCGCGACGACGGTGCCGGGGTACTCCTCGAGGTGGCGCTCGAGCCAGGCGACGCTCTCGGCGTCGAGGTGGTTCGTCGGCTCGTCGAGCAGGAGGAGGTCGGGGCGGCGCAGCAGCAGCCGGCACAGCGCGACCCGGCGGCGCTCCCCGCCCGACAGCGTCGTGACGTCGGCGTCGCCCGGCGGGACGCGCAGCGCGTCCATCGCGATCTCGATCGTGCGGTCGAGGTCCCAGGCCCCGGCGGCCTCGACGGCATCGGAGACCTCGCCGAACTCCTCGTAGACCTTCGCCATCTCCTCGTCGTCGAGGTCCTCACCCATCCGCGCCGACAGCGCGTTGAAGCGCTCGAGGAGCTCGGCGGTCTCGGCGACGCCCTCCATGACGTTGCCGCGGACGTCCTTCGAGGCGTCGAGCTCGGGCTCCTGGGGCAGGTAGCCCACCCGGACGCCCTGCCCCGGCCAGGCCTCGCCCTCGAACTCGGTGTCGACCCCGCCCATGATCCGCAGCAGCGTCGACTTGCCCGCGCCGTTGGGCCCGAGCACGCCGATCTTCGCGCCCGGGAAGAACGACAGCCAGATGTCGCTGAGGATCTCCTTGCCCGGGGGCACGACCTTCGTGAGGCCCTTCATGACGTACTGGTACTCGGCCACAGCAGCACTCCAACGGTCGACGCGGGGGGATGTCGACCGTCAAGGGTAGCGAGGCCTCTCCCGGCGCTCGCCCGCGGGTCTCACAAGCCGAGGCGCAGGGGTGCCGGCACGGTCGTCGCGAGCGCGACGACGAGCGCGAGGCCGACCGCCGGCCAGGCCCCGCCCCGGGACTCCTTGATGCCGGCCATCGCGAGGCCGAGCGCGGCGACGAGGGCGCCGGTCCAGGCGCCCTCGATGAGCCGCGCGGCGGAGAAGGAGATGAAGAAGGATCCGAGGGCGAGCAGCACCGTCGGGGCGAGCAGCGCCGCGAGCCCGGTGGAGGTGGGCCGGCTCACGCCGCGCCAGACGAGGTAGACCGTCACCGCCACGCCGGCGGGCAGGACGAGCGAGCTCACCGCGCCGGTCGTGGCGAAGCGCAGCAGCGCGGCGGCGCCGGCGACGATCGCGACGATCCGGCCGATGCGGGCCATGCCCTCGGGCACCGTCGAGAAGTCGCTGCGGAAGGCGTCGCGCGCCTTCGTGGCGACGTAGGTCGCGAGCAGTGCGAGGCCGAACCACGTCACGACGCGGGCGACGAGGGAGATGACGCCGTTGAGGCCCAGCGTCGGCAGCGTCACGACCGGCAGCCCTGCGAGGGGGTTGCCGCCCGCCGTCGCCGACAGCAGCGAGGCGACGACGATCGGCACGGCGAGCGCCGCGCCGGCGCCCAGGCCCGCCCGGCCGGCACCGAGGCCGAAGTCGGCCCACGACTCGCCGCGGTAGCGCACGAGCGCGACCGGCACGGCGATCGTCAGCAGCACGGGCGTGAGGATCGACATCGTCTGGCCCACGCCCGGCAGCCGCGTGAGCGGGACGATCGTGAGCAGCAGCGTGAGGGCGATGGGACCGAAGATGAACACCGCGCCCGCGAGCAGGAGATCGGAGCGGGCGTCCTCGGGGCTGACGTACATGCGGCATCCAACGACGGTGAGGGGGTCGGGCGCATCCTAGCGGCGCCGGCACCGTCGCTATCCTCGCGTCATGCCTGCTCTCGCCCACGCCTCGATCGTCGTCATCGGCGACGAGATCCTCGACGGTCACACCCGCGACACGAACTCGGGGTGGCTCGCCGAGCGTCTCTCGGCCCGCGGCCTGCCCGTCGACCGCATCGTCACCGTCCCCGACACGATGGAGGCGATCGACGAGGCCCTGGCCACCGAGCTCGCACGCTCCCGCCCGCGGCTCGTGCTGACCTCAGGGGGGATCGGCTCGACGCCGGATGACCTCACGATCGTCGCGGTCGCCGCGCACCTCGGCCGTGGCGTCGTCGCCGAGCCCACCCTCGACGCGCGCATCAGCGCCTGGGCGCGGCGCGCCGCCGACGACGGCGCGCCCATCCCCGACGACCAGGTCGCGGCGATGCGCAAGATGGCCCTCGTACCCGAGGGCGCCTACCTCCTCGAGGGCGGGCTGGGGGTCACCCCCGGGGTGGCCGCCGACCTCGACGGCGGGGTGCGCGCGGGTGGGGCGACGATCGTCGTGCTGCCGGGGGTGCCCGAGGAGCTCCAGCGCATCGCCGCCGAGGGCGTCGAGCCGCTGCTCGAGGGGCTCGGCGTCGTGCCCCACCTCGTCGAGCTGCGCCACCCATACCCAGAGTCGACGCTCTCGCCGCTGCTCGGCGTGCTCGTCGAGCGCTTCCCCGACATCGCCATCGGCTCGTACCCCGGGCGGGAGTGCCTCGTCCGCCTCAAGGGGGAGCGCGCCCGCGTCGAGGAGGCCGCCGCGCTCGTGCGCGACCACCTCGACGGGCTCGCCGACGACGCCGGCGCCGAGGCCCGCCGGGCGCGCTGGCAGGCACGCTGGGAGTAGCGCCCGCCGCGC
>PWFH01000030.1 GCA_003553795.1 Egibacter sp.
ACGACGCGGGTGACCGGCGGTCGCCGCGGCCCGCCGACGCCCCGGCGCGCACTAGCCTGCGGCCCGATGAACGCCCAGGACCACCGGCCTGCCCCAGCCACCGCGGACGCCACGGCCACGGGGCGCATCCCGCATCCGGACGACCTCGGTGGCCACGTGCCCGGCAACCGCTGGGACCTCCTCGAGGCCCCCGAGCTCGGCACGTGGGCTCCCGAGCGGACGCTGAGCGTCGTCGTGCCCTGCTACGAGGCGCGCGAGGAGCTGGAGCTCACCCTCGCCGCGCTCGCCGCTCAGAGCTACCCGCCGGAGCTCACCCAGGTCGTCGTCGTCGACGACGGCTCCGACCCGCCGATCGCCGTTGCCGCCGACGCGGTGCCCGGCGAGCTCATCGTGCGCCGCCAGGAGCACCGCGGCTTCGGCGCCGGCCGCGCCCGGCAGGCGGGCCTCGAGGCCGCCGACGGTGAGCTCGTGGTCTTCCTCGACGCCGACATCCTCGCCGAGCCGGGCCACCTCGAAGCGCACGCCCGCTGGCACCACCTCGTCGACGACGCCGCGACGCTCGGCATGCGCCGCTTCGTCGACACCGGCGGCCTCACCGCCGGCGACGTCGCGGAGGCGGCGGCGGCCGGCTCGCTCGCGACGCTCTTCGCCGACCGGCCCAGCGAACCGCACGGCTGGATCGAGGAGAAGCTCGCGCGCACCGACGACCTCACCCGCGCCCCCGGTGACGAGTGGCGCGTCGTCGTCGGAGCCTCCCTCGGCGTCGGCCGGACGCTGCTCGACGAGCTCGGCCGCCTGCCGGTCTTCGGGGTGCGCGGCACCGAGGACACCGTGCTCGGCTACCGGCTCCACACCCGCGGGGCCCTGCTCGTCCCCGACCGGGAGGCGCAGAGCTGGCACCAGGGGCCGCGCTCACTCGACGACCCCGCCTTCAAGGCCGCCGTCCTCGCCGAGCGCGCCCCGCTGCTCGCCAACGAGCTGCCGGTCCCTTGGCACCGCCCAAGCCAGCCCGGCCGCTCCTGGGGGGTACCGACCGTCGCGGTGACCGTGCCGGTCGGCGAGACGACCGACCCCGACGCCGCCGTCCGCGCGGTCAGCGCCGTGCTCGCCGGCTCGTTCAGCGATCTCGTCGTCGCCGTCGCCGGGCCCCCACGGGTTGCCGCGCGCCGCTGGGTCGAGGCGTGGTTCCCCGCCGACCCGCGCGTGCTCGCCGTCGACGACGCGGCGTCCTTCGACGCCCTGCACCGCTTCGCCCCGATCCGCGTGACCCTGCCGCCCCACGCCATCGCCGGCCCCTCGACGATCCGCCAGGTCGTCGACACCCTCGCCCACCACGAGATCGGGACGCTGCACCTCACCGTGCCCGGCCATCGCCCGCGCGACGGACTCGTCGAGGCGACGACGACCCGAGCGAGCCGCCGGGCCGCCCGCCTCGCGGACGACCCCGACCGCGCCGCGACGCTGCGCGGGGAGCTCTTCGGCGAGCGCTGGGAGGCCGGCGAGGCCTACGGTCTCGCGCCGTCGGGCGAGGCCGCGGAGGTCGCCGACGCCGGCGCGGGCGCCTACGCGGGCTGGGGCGCCAACGACCTCGCCCGTCGACTCACCGACATCGAGGCCGACCTCGCGACGCTGCGCCAGCGCCGCATCGTCGCCGTCGCCAACGCCGCCGGCGGCCTGCGACGGGCCCGCACACCGCGGCAGGCCCTCGCCGCGCTGCGACGCGTCGCCGCTGCCGCGCTCGGCCGGCGCCGGTAGCCCGCGTCGCGCCGACCGACCCGGCCGACCGGTCATCCTTGACCGCGGCCGGCGCGCGACGGATGGTGACGGCACCGGGCACCGGAGCCGCCTCGGCTCCCTCCAGCGAGGACCCGCCGATGACCGCGAGCGCGATCCACGTCGCCGGCCTGACGAAGGCCTTCGGGCCGGTGACCGCCCTGGACCGCTTCGACCTCGATGTCACCGTGGGGGAGGTCCACGGGTTCCTCGGGCCCAACGGCGCCGGCAAGTCCACGACGATCCGCGTGTTGCTCGGGCTGCTGCGGCGTGACCGCGGCGAGGTCGTCGTGCTCGGCGGGGACCCATGGGACGACGCCGTGGCCCTGCACCGCCGGCTCGCCTACGTCCCCGGCGAGGTGCACCTGTGGCCCAACCTCACCGGCGGGGAGGCGATCGACCTCCTCGGCGAGCTGCGCGGCGGGCTCGACCAGCGCCGTCGGGCGGAGCTCGTCGAGCGGTTCGGGCTCGACCCCACGAGGCGCTGCTCGACCTACTCCAAGGGCAACCGGCAGAAGGTCGCGATCATCTCCGCGTTCGCCTCGCGCGTCGAGCTCTACCTCCTCGACGAGCCCACCTCGGGACTCGACCCGTTGATGGACACGGTCTTCCAGGCGTGCGTGCGGGAGGTGACCGCCGAGGGCGGGACCGTGCTGCTGTCGAGCCACGTCCTCGCGGAGGTCGAGGCGCTCGGCGACCGCGTCACGATCATCCGTGACGGGCGCACCGTCGAGTCGGGCACCCTCGCTGAGCTGCGCCACCTCACCCGGACCTCGATCGCCGTGGAGACCCTCCGGCCCCTCGACGGCCTCGCCGACCTCGCCGGACTCCACGACGTCGCGGTGGACGGCGTCCATGCGCGCTTCGAGGTCGAGCCCGAGGCGCTCGGGGCGGTGCAGCGCTGGCTGGCCGACCGGGAGGTCGTCGCGCTCACGAGCTCCCCGCCGACGCTCCAGCAGCTCTTCCTGCGCCACTACGGCGAGCGGCTCACCGACGCCGAGGTCGCCGACGCGCCCGAGGACGTCTCGTGACCACGGGGACGCGGTCGCCCCGCAGGACCGCGCCGTCGGCGACGGCCGGCGGGTCGGAGCTGGCGGGGACGCCGCGACTGCTGCGTCTGGCCGCCCGGCGCGACCGGTTCCTGCTGCCGATCTGGGTCGTCGCCCTCGGCCTCGTCGTGCTCGCGAGCGTCGCGAGCATCGCCGGCCTCTACGGCACCGAGGCCGAGCGCGTCCAGTACGCGGTGGCCGTCGCACCGAGCGTGATCGCGCGGGCCTTCGAGGGCCCGATCTTCGGCACCTCGCTCGGGGCGATCCTCATGACCGAGACCTTCGGCATGCTCTCGGTGCTCGTCGGGATCATGAGCGTCCAGGCCGTCGTGCGACACACCCGCCTCGAGGAGGAGACCGGCCGCGCCGAGCTCGTCGGCGCCGCCGTGGTGGGTCGGCACGCCCCGTTGACCGCCGCGCTGCTGCTGGCCTTCGGGGCCAGCCTCGCAGTCGGGGCCGTCACCGTCGTGGTCCTGCTGGCCTACGGGCTGCCGGCCGGTGGGGCGCTGCTCGCGGGTCTGCTGCTCATGGGTGTGGGCTGGGGCTTCGCCGGCGTCGCGGCGATCCCCGCGCAGGTCGCCGGCAGCGCCCGCGGCGCCAACGGTCTCGCCGGGGCGGCCATCGGGCTGGCGTACTTCCTGCGCGCGGTCGGCGATGCGCTCGGCGAGGTCGCGCCGAGCGGGGTCGCGGTCACGAGCGCCTGGCCATCGTGGCTGTCGCCGATCGGCTGGGGCCAGCAGGGGCAGGCGTTCGCCGGCGATCGGTGGTGGGTGCTCGGGCTCTTCGCGGCAGCGGTCGTCACGACCGTCGCGCTCGCCTTCACCTTGACGCGCCACCGTGACGTCGGCTCCGGCATGCGGCCGGTCGGCGCGGGACCGGCGAGCGCCTCGGCGGCGTTGCGCTCCCCGCTCGGGCTCGCCTGGCGGCTGCAGCGCGGGTCGGTGCTCGGCTGGTCGGCGGGGCTGGTCCTCGCCGCCGGCGCCTTCGGGGCGATCGGCGAGGAGGTCGACGCCTTCCTCGAGACGAGCGAGGAGCTCGTCGACCTCTTCGCCCAGCTCGGCGACAGCGAGGAGCTCGTCGACCTCTTCATCGTCTTCCTGATGGCGCTGCTCGCCGTCGCCGTCGGCGCCTTCGCCGTCCAGGGCGTCCTGCGCCTACGGGGCGAGGAGGTCTCCGGCCGGGCCGAGCCGCTGCTGGCCACCGCGGTGGCCCGTCCGCGGTGGATCGCGAGCCACCTCACCGTCGTGGCCCTCGCGAGCCTCGGGATGCTGCTCGCCGCCGGCCTGGCCGGCGGGACCGCCTACGGCCTCGCGACCGGGGAGTGGGGCAGCCGCTTCGGCGACTGGGTGGTCGCCGCGGTCGTCGCCCTGCCGGCGGTCCTCGCGCTCGGGGCGCTCGCCGCCGCCGCCGTCGGCCTCCTGCCGCGCCGGTCGGTGGCGATCGGCTGGGGCGCGGTGGGCGTGAGCCTCGTGCTGGGCCAGCTCGGCGCGCTGCTCGACCTGCCGCAGTGGGTGCTCAACGTCTCGCCGTTCACCCACGTGCCCGCGGTGCCCTCCGAGGAGCTGCGGTGGCTGCCGCTGCTCGTCCTGCTCGCGGCCGCCGCGGGGCTCAGCGCCGCGGGGCTCGTGGCCTTCCGCCGCCGCGACCTGCGCGCCTGAGCGGAGCCCCGGCACGTCGGCATCGCGGTCTCGGGCCGCGGCCCGCGCCGCGCAGGGTCGCCTCGAAGCCTGCCGGAGTCGACACGGTCGCCACCTCCCTCCTCGAGCTCACGCTGTTGGGGCGGGCGTGCCGCGCTGGCGGCTCCGCCGGCGCGTGACCCCTCCTCTCATGGGCTGTTCCATGCCGCGCCGACGGTGGAGCCGTCACCGGGACCGACCTCCCCGACGGCAACGAGGCCCGAAGGCCCCGCGGCGATGGCGCGCAGGGAGGTGTGGCCCTCCACCGAGAGGCTCCCGTCGGCGTCGCCCCGCCGGCTCCGCCGGGAGGTCACCGCCCGGGTCGCCGCCGCCGGCACACCCCACGAGGCCAGCCGCAACGAGGATGACCGTCGACCACACGAGCAGGCGTACCACACCCCTCCGACCCCGCGGCATCGGCCTCCTCCTCGCTGCCACGAAGGCTCTCGGCGGCTGCTCCTGCCCGGGTTGCTCCGAGGAGCGCCGCAGCCGGCATCACACCATCGGATCTACCCCCGCGGGGAGCATCCCGAGCCTCCACGCAGCTGCGATGGGTGCCGCGTCCGGCTCACGCGCTCTCCGAGCCCAAAGGCTTCCGGCGACTCCCCGGGGCGCACGCGCTCTCGCCGCCCTCCCGAACGGCGAGTCAGCGGCGTCAGCGCCCGGGCCGGCCGTCGGTTCCCTGGCATGCTGCTGGGCATGGGCGACGGCGCGGTACGGCGTGGGGGTGGCCCCCGGGCTGTCCTCGTCGTGGCTCCGGGCTGGGCGTGGGGCACGTGGCGCTACCGCAAGGCCGCCGGCGAGATCGCGGCGGGGCTGGCGATCGAACGGTGAGCGCCCCCACGACCACGCTCGCCATCCTGCCCGTCGACGCGCACGATCTGCCCTTCCTGCGCACGATGCTCTACGAGGCCGCGTTCTGGCGTCCCGACAGCCCGCTGCCGCCACTGGAGGAGGCGCTGGGCGACCCGACGCTCGCGGTGTACCTCGAGGAGTGGGGACGGCCCGGTGACCACGGCCTCGTCGCCCACGTCTGCGGTAGCCCCGCCGGGGCGGTCTGGGTCCGCCGGTTCGACGAGCACCGCCACGGCTACGGGTTCGTCGACGCCGACACCCCGGAGCTCACAATCGCGGTGGCCCCGGCCTTCCGCTGCCGGGGTCTCGCCCGCTGCCTGCTGAGCGCGATGATCGCCCAGCAGCGCCTCGCGGGCACGAGCCGACTCAGCCTCAGCGTCGAGGACGACAACCCCGCCCGGACGCTCTACGAGCAGCACGGGTTCGTGACCCACGACGCCGCCGATGGTGCTCGGACCATGACCCGCGCCCTGCGCGGCGCCTCGGGCCCGCACACCGCCACCCGTCGATGAGCGGCCGCGTCCTGCCGGCGACGAGGCCCAGGCGGGCGAACGCCGCCCAGGCCCGGACCCGGCCCGCCTACCCGCTGACGACTCTCGCGATCCGGTCGGCGACGGACTCGAGGTCGCCGGTGTCGATGACCACGGTGACGTCGTCGTCGTAGCGCACCTCGAGCTCGACGTCGTCGCCGTGCTGCTGCAGCACCGCCTTCTGCGGGCTCTTCTCCGCTCGGAAGGTCATGTCCTTGCCGGGCCTTCGGAGGACGACGTAGTCATCACCACGGTCATACTCCACGAAGCCCTGGCGCAGCATCGCTGCGCTCGCATCCTCCAAGTCGGCCTCTTCGAGCATCCGGACCGCCGGCTTCCAACCGAACATGCAGCCTCCTTCGCGTCATGCTCTGCTGTCGGGGGCCTCTGCGCTTCGCAATTCCACAGGAAGTCAAGGGGGCGCGGCCGGTGCGCAGGTGGTCGGTTGACGCTGCAATCGACCGGCGTCGGAGCAGCGCCGCGCCGCGGCGGCATCGTGGCTGGTCCCCACCGGCGTCCCGACCGTGGCTTCTGCCACTATTTGGGCAGCAACCTTCCCCTTCAGTCCAAGGGCCATGCAGGCGCCCACCGGCCGAGGTGGCGCGAGACGTCGCGGTTCGTGCGGCCCAAGTGCCGCGGATCTCGTCCCTGGACGCGTACGCACGAGCGCTGCGGCCCATGGACGACGCGACGAGCCCTTCCCCGCCGATCGCGTCGGGTGGTGAACGCGGCCGATGTGTGCAGTCGCCTCTCCCGCGCCCCGTCGAGTCGAACGTCGAGCCCACACGCGACGGGACATTCGCCACCCGTCGCTCGGGCGCGACTGCCATGGGACCGTCGGGCGGAAGTGCGGCGGGTGGCGGCGGATCGGTGTGGCGCGCCGGGGAGGATTCGAACCCCCGACCTTCTGATCCGTAGTCAGACGCTCTATCCATCTGAGCTACCGGCGCGAGTGACTCCCCAGAGGCTACCGCAGCGCGCGGGCTTCGCACCATCCACGGCCGGGGGCGGCTGTACACCTCGTCGCCGGCGCTCGATGGAGCGTTCAGCCACCGCACCGGGCGAATGCTCCACGCGAGGGCCGCGCGGGCGTGCGTGGACGGGCGCGCGGCCCGCCCGCACAGCTGGCACGCTTGGATGGAGCGTTCAGCCGCCGCACCGGGCGAATGCTCCATCGGCTCGATCGGCTCGGCCGACGACCGGGGACGCGGCCGCGCGGGGCGCGAGGAGGGCGCGGCCCGGCCCGACCGGCCCGATCGAGGGATCAGCGATCCTCGACCAGCGCCCAGTCGACGCGGCCCTGCTCGTCGAGGCCGCCGTAGCGCACCGCGACGCGACGCCCGACCTGCCAACGTTCGTCCGCGCTGGCGAGGCCGTGGTCGACCGCCGAGAGCGCGGCGCCCTCGCCCCCGAGCGCCCCGGCCGGCAGGAAGCCGCCGAGACCGAGACGGGGCACGCGCACACGCAGGCCGGCTGGGCGCACCTCGGTGATCACGGCGGTCTCGGGCCCGTCGACGGCGCCGCGCTCGAGCAGCAGCGTCCACAGCTCGGCGCGCTCGACGGCCTCGAGCCGACCGAGCGGGCCGGTGCGCGCGTCGAGCCACGTCGCGAGGGCGTCGAGCTCGGCGGTTCCATAGGGCGGGGTCTCGCCGGCCAGGAGCGCCCGCACCTGGCGGTGCACGACGAGGTCGGCGTAGCGGCGCAGCGGCGAGGTGAAGTGGCAGTACGCCTGCGCCGCGAGCCCGCGGTGGGGGCCTGGCCACGACCGGTAGCGCGCCCGCGCCGAGGACGAGGCCGCCGCCGCAACGAGCAGGTCCCGCCCACCCGCGTCGGCGGGATCGAGCAGGTCCCGCCCACCCGCGTCGGCGGGATCGAGCACGTCCCGCTCGCCGGTACCGGCCGGGCCGGGCAGGCCTTCCCCTCCGGCACCGGCGTCGAGGCGGCCGACCGCACCGAGCAGCGCACCGGTCAGCGCCTCGGGGTCCCCGTCGAGGTCGGGCAGGTCGACGCCGGCGCGGCGGGCGGCGGCGACGAGGCGGCGCCGATGCTCGCCGTCGAGGCCGGGGTGGGTGCGGAAGAGCGCCGGTGCGTCGCGCTCGGTGAGCCAGAGGCCGACGGCCTCGTTGGCCGCGACCATGAGCTGCTCGATGAGGTGGTGCGCCCGCGCGTGGGGCTCGGCGGCAACGGCGACCAGGGCGCCGTCGACGACGGCGGGTGCGAGCGCGGCCGACTCGAAGAGCGCCTCGAGGCTCGCGCGGGCCTCGCGTGCGGCGGCGAGCCGACGGGCGGCCTCCTGCGCGGCCCGCAGGACGCCCAGGACCGGCTCGCCCTGGGTGCGAGCCTGGGCGCGCAGCTGCGTGGCGTCGCCGGCGAGCCAGGACTCCACGGCGCTGTAGGACAGCCGGGCGCGCGAGCGGATGAGCGCGGGCTCGAGGTCGACGGCGGCCACGCTGCCGTCGGGGGCGACGTCGAAGCGCGCGGAGAGCACCCGGCGCTCCTGGCCGGCGCCGAGCGAGCCCGCCGCCGCGGACAGGTCCTCGCCGAGCATCGGCGCGCTCGCCGCGCCGAGGTAGGCCGTCGCGCCCATCGTCCGGGCGTGGAGGTCGGCGGCGGAGCCGAGCCCCACGTCGACGGCGACGTCGGTGACGTGGACGGCGACCCGCACTGGCGCGTCGGCGGCGCCGCTCCACGACGCCGCGATGGCGTCGTCGAGGTCGCGGCTGTCGAAGCCGTCGACGGTGAGACACGGCTCGGCCCGGCGGTCGACCGCCGCGAGGGCCGCACCCGGCACCGGACCCCGGCGGTCGAGTCCCGAGGCGACCTGGGCGCTGCCGGCGGCGAGCTGGCCGGCCACCCGCAGGTGCGCGGTCTCCGCGGCCGCCGCGTCGAGACCGACCGCCTCGGGGCCGGGCTCGGCAAGACTGGGGGGCGCGCCACCGAGCACCGCACCGACCGCCGAGGCCCGCACCGCCTCGGGAGTCGACGCGGGGACGGGGCCGGCGATGAGCGCGCTGCCGCGCGGTGTCGACGCGGCGGCGTCGACGAGCACGACGGCGACCTCACCGACGGCGCCGTCGAGGCGCGCCGCGAGTGGATCGGACAGCGCGATCGGCCCGGCGGCGACGCTGCGCTCGGCGAGGAGGACGAGCGCGCCGCGGCGACGCTCGACCACCCCGGCGACGAGGCGGCGGGGACGGGCGACGACGGTGGCCTGCTCGCAGGCCGGGCGCTCCTCGGTCGGGTCGACGACCGCGGTGACGAGGTCGTCGGCGAGCAGCGTCCGCGCGAGCGGCGGCGGCACGAAGGCGCGGCCGATCCGGGCGGGCTCACCGTCGGCGCCGACGGCCTCGGCCGGCGCAGGCGTGCGCCCGTCGGCGCCGACCACGGTGAGGAAGCCGAAGCCCCGAGGGTGGGGGCGGAAGCGCGCGCGCAGTTCCACGCATGGTCCTTCGTCGGTGGGACCGCCACGGCCGACGGCGGCGGTGCGTGCGAGTGTCGCACGCCCGCGGACCGGTGAGCGGCTCCGGGGGCGCCGACGTAGGGTTGAGCCGTCCCCGACAGGAGCCCTCCATGACCGCGATCGAGGCCATCGGCCTGCGCAAGGCCTTCGGTCCGACCACCGCGCTGGCCGGTGTCGACCTCGCCGTCGAGGAGGGCACGGTCCTCGGCCTGCTCGGCCCCAACGGCGCGGGCAAGACCACCGCCGTGCGCGTGCTCACGACCCTCCTGCGCCCCGACGCCGGACAGGCCCGCGTAGCCGGGATCGACGTCGCCCGCGACCCCGGAGGCGTGCGCCGGCGCATCGGCCTCGCCGGGCAGTACGCCGCGGTCGACGGCAACCTCACCGGCCGGGAGAACCTCCGCATGGTCGGGCGGCTCTACCACCTCGGCCGGGCCGGCGCGGCCGCCCGCGCCGACGCGCTGCTCGAGCGCTTCGAGCTCGATGACGCCGGCGACCGCCTCGTGCGGACCTACTCCGGGGGCATGCGCCGCCGCCTCGACCTCGCCGCGAGCCTCGTCAACGACCCGCCGGTGCTCTTCCTCGACGAGCCGACGACCGGCCTCGACCCGCGCAGCCGCCTCGACCTCTGGGCGCTCATCGAGGACCTCGTCGCCGAGGGCACGACGCTGCTGCTCACCACCCAGTACCTCGAGGAGGCCGACCGGCTCGCCGACCGCATCGCCGTCATCGACCTCGGCCGGGTCATCGCCGAGGGCACCGCCGACGAGCTCAAGGACCGCGTCGGCGGCTCGCGGGTCGAGGCCCGGGTGGCGCCCGATCAGGAGGCGCTCGCGGCAGAGCTCCTCGCCGGCCTCGGCAACGGCGAGGCTCACCTCGGCGACGGGCTCGTGACCGTCCCCGCCTCCGGCCCCGCCGACGTCGCCACCGCCGCGCGGCGCTTCGAGGAGGCCGGCCTCGAGGCCAGCGAGCTCGGGCTGCGACGCCCAACCCTCGACGACGTCTTCCTCACCCTCACCGGCCGCGCCGCCGAGGAGGACGCCGACGCCGCCGGCGACCGGAGCGCGGCATGACCGCGACCTCCGCGCGCGCCGCCGCCGCGGCCGCCCCAGCAGAGCGCGAGCGCATCGACCTGCTCACGCGCATCCGCCACGAGCTCAACGACGGGTTCGTCATGACCTGGCGCAACCTCATGCGCTGGGTGCGCCTGCCGCAGCTGCTCGTCGTCTCGACGATCCAGCCGATCATGTTCGTGCTGCTCTTCAACTTCGTCTTCGGCGGCCCGATCGACATCCCCGGCATCGACAACTACATCGACTTCCTCCTCGCGGGGATCTTCGTGCAGGCCACGACCTTCGGTGCGACCCAGACCGGCGTCGCGCTCGCCGAGGACCTCGACCAAGGCGTGATCGACCGGTTCCGGTCCCTGCCGATGAGCCGCAGCGCGGTGCTCGCCGGGCGCACGACCGCCGACGCGGTCCGCGGGCTCTTCGTCGTCCTGCTCATGACCCTCATCGGCTCGCTCATCGGCTTCCGCTTCGGCGGCACCGCGCTCGGCGCCGTCGCCGCGATCGGCATCGTCGTGGCGTTCGGCTTCGCGCTGTCGTGGATCGCCGCGGTCGTGGGGATGTCGATGCGCTCGCCCGAGGCTGCGCAGGCGGCGAGCTTCGTGTGGGTGTTCCCGCTCGTCTTCGCCTCGAGCGCCTTCGTGCCGACCCAGACGATGCCGGGCTGGCTCGCAGCGTTCGCCGAGAACCAGCCGGTCAGCGCCGTGGCCAACGCCGCCCGGGCGCTCATGCTCGGCGAGCCGGGCGAGGCGATCGCCGGGGGCAGCGCCGGGGAGCTGTCGCTGCGGGCGCTGCTGTGGATCGCCGCGCTGCTCGCCGTGGCCGTGCCGCTCGCGATCCAGCGCTACCGCCGAGCGGTGTGAGCCCGGCCGCGCCGGGCGCGCCGGCGGGCAAGGGTGGGTGGCGGAGGCTGAGGGATTTGAACCCTCGAGGGCGTGAGCCCAACGGCATTAGCAGTGCCGCGCACTAGACCAGACTGTGCGAAGCCTCCCGGTGCCCACCGTACGCGCTCACGCGGCGGGCGGTCGGCAGTGTAGCCACCGCCCTGCGGCCCCGCGACCGCGTCGTCGCCGGCCCCTACACTGCAGGGCCGGGAGGCGTGGCCGAGCGGACGAAGGCAGCGGTCTTGAAAACCGCCAGGCACCTCGCGTGTCTCGAGGGTTCGAATCCCTCCGCCTCCGCCAGCGGCCTGACCTCAGGCGAGGCGCGGGGCCCGGCCGAGTCTCGGCCCCTGCGCGAGGCGGCAGCCGAGTGCCTCGAGCGCCTCGAGCTGCTCGGTGGTCTCGACCCCCTCGGCAGCCAGGGGCGCGCCCCAGGCGTCGGCCACGGCGACGAGCGAGGCGAGCAGGCGCCACGGCGCGGCATCCCGGTCACCGAGCCGGGCGACGAGCGCCGCGTCGACCTTGAGGAGGTCCCAGTCGACCCGCGCCAGTCGCGGTAGCGAGGACCAGTCACCGCCGACGCCGACCACGGCGAGGCGCACCCCGAGGCCGGTGAGGTCGCTGAGCGCCCAGCCGTGAGGATCCTCGGGCACCGCCCCGACGGGGATGTCGAGGCAGAGCTCGTCGGCGGCGACCCCGTGCGCGGCGAGCTCGGCGGCGACGACGTCGACGAGCTCGGGGTCGGTGACGAGCCGGGCCGGCACCGGCACGGCGACCGCCGGGAGGTCGGGCTCGCCAGCGCCGGCGCGCGCCGCGAGCGACTGCTCGAGGACGCTGTGGAAGAGCGTGCCGACGATGCCCGTCGCCTCGGCGATCGCGACGAACTCCTCGGCCTCGAGCCGTCCCTGCTCGGCGTGGTCCCAGTGGACGCGCGCGGTGTCGAGGACGACCTCGCCGGTGACGAGGTCGTGGAGCGGCTCGTTCGAGCACACGACGTCGCCGCGCGCCAGGGCGGGCAGGAGGTCGTCCTGCAACGCGCGCTGCTCGGCGCCGTGGCGACCGCGGTGGTCATGCGGGCAGCGGTAGACCTGCCCGCCGCCGGACTGCTTGGCGCGGTACATCGCCACGTCGGCGTGGGCGAGCACGGAGTCGACGTCGTCGTCGGCGGCAGCGAGGACGAGGCCGACCGAGGCCCGCGAGCGGACGACGTGACCGCTCTGCAGCTGCACCGGCTCGGCGATGCGCTCGACGAGCCGCGCGACCATCGACTCGAGGTCGTCGACGGCCTCGACGCCCTCGATGAGCAGGACGAACTCGTCGCCGCCGAGGCGGGCGACGGTGTCGCCCTCGCGCACCGCGGCGGACAGCCGCCTGGCGATGGCGACGAGAGCCTCGTCGCCGGCCTGGTGCCCGAGGGTGTCGTTGATGCCCTTGAAGTCGTCGAGGTCGCAGACGAGCACGGCGAGCCGACGCTCCCCGGACTGGCAGCGCGCGAGGGCGCGCGGAAGCTCCTCGGCGAGCAACGTCCGGTTGGGAAGCCCGGTCAGCCCGTCGCGGCGCGCCTGGTCGCGCAGGCCACGCTCGACGTCCTGCCGGTCGCTGAGCTCGCTCGCGAGCGCGGCGAGGGTGAGCGTCGAGGTCGCGGTGACGACCATGTAGAGCTGGACGAGCGCGACCGTCGCGCCCTCGGGCGCGCCGAGCAGGACGAACGGCCCCTGGCCGAGCGCCATCACCCCGTTGGCCACGATCGCGGTCCACAACAGCGCGAGCGAGCCGCCGCGCAGGCCGAAGCGCACCGCGGCCCAGCTCAGCAACGGCATGACGAGGTAGGGCACTGGCACGGTCCACAGGCCCGTCCAACCGACGAAGAGCACGAACGGTGCGACGAGGAGCGCGCCGGTCAGCACGGCACGCTCGAGGCGGCGCGCCCGCCAGGAAGGGCCCGCGCGCGCGAGCAGCGCCGGGGCGACGACGAGGATGCCGAGCGCGTCGCCGATGACGTACTGCGGCCACAGCTGCAGCCACGGCACCCCGACCGCGGCCGCGAAGCCGACCGAGCCGACCGTCGCGCCGAGGAGGGGTCCGACCACGACCCCGAAGAGCACGAACCAGGCCACGTCGCGCGCGCGGGCCAGCGGTCCGTCCACGTGGCCGACGCGGCGGATGAGACCCGCCCCGGCAAGCGGGGTGAGGACGTTGCCGAGCACCCACCAGGGCAGCGACGCGGAGGGGTAGCCCTGGGCGAGGTCGCCGGCCACCGTCGCGACGGCCACGCCGGCCAGCGCCCAGGCCCACCGCCGCACCGGCAGGTGCAGCAGTGCCGCGAGCGCGAGTCCCGCTGACGGCCAGAAGGCTCCGAGCCCGTACTCGGGGTCGACGAGGAGCAGGACGGCCTGCGCGGTCAGGCCGTAGGCGAGGGCGACGAGCAGGAGCACGAGCGGTCCCGGCAGGCGCGCGAGACGGTGCGACACCGACGGCCTCGCCTGCCCGCCGAGGGCCGAAGGTTCGCGCTGCACCGCCCACCCCCGATCGTTCGTCCTGCCGCGGAGCGCCCTGGCGGCGCTGGGCTCGCCTGACACTGCCGCCCCGGCGACCCTCATGAAGGATCGGCAGGCGGGACACGACCCTTGAGCCTCGATCGCGCCGCCAGGGCCCTTCGACCCCTACGATCACCCCGAGCGCCGGACGGGCACGCTGCCGGCGCTGCCGAGCCGAGAGGAGCGACGCCGATGCGCACCGTCGACCTCGTCGTCGTCGGCTCCGGCGCGGGGGGTCTCGCCGCCGCCCTCGCCGGGGCGCGGGCGGGTCTGCACACCGTCGTCGTCGAGGCCGACGAGCGCTTCGGCGGCTCAGCGGCCCGCTCCGACGGCGCGCTGTGGCTGCCCGGCAATGAGGTCCTCGCCGAGGCCGGCCTGCCCGACACCCGCGAGCGGGCCCTGGCCTACCTCGACGCCGTCGCCGGGGCCGACGCCGACCGCGCCCGGCTCACCGCGCTCGTCGACTACGGGCCCGCCGCGGTGTCGCTGCTGCTGCGGCGCACCCCTCTCGGGCTGCAGCACATGGCCGAGCACCCCGACGACGCGCCGGAGCTGCAGGGCGGCTCGGCGGCCGGGCGGGCGGTCGAGCCCAAGCCCTTCGACGTCAGCCGCCTCGGCCCCGACCGCGACCGTCTCGAGCCGCCGACGGCGCCGGCCGCCTGGCCCGTGGCGACGACCTCGGACGACCTGCGGTGGCTGTCGCTGGCCGCGCGCACCGCGAAGGGACCGCTCGCCGGCGCCGGGGCGCTCGCCAAGGGGCTCGCCGGGCGCGCCTCCGGGCGCGAGCGGGTCACCGGCGGGCAGGCGCTCGCCGCCGGCCTGCGGATGGGGCTGCGCCGGGTCGGGGTGCTCCTGCACACCTCCGCACCGCTGCTCGAGCCGCTCATCGAGGGCCGACGGGTCATCGGCGCGAGGGTGCGGTTGCACGGGCGGGCCACCGAGCTGGCCACCCGCGCCGGGGTCGTCCTCGCCGCCGGCGGCCTCGAGGGCGCCGCCGAGCCCCTCGGCGCGGCGCGGTCGGCGGCGCCGACGACCGCGTGGGCGCCAGCGGTCGCGGTGCCCGAAGGCGCGCCGCTGCCGCTCGGCGACGAGCGCGCGCTGCCCGGCTCGCTCATCGTCGACGCGACCGGACGGCGCATCGGCAACGAGGCGGCGCCGCTCCGGGTGCTCGGCCGCGCGCTGCACGACAGCGTCGAGGCCGGGCGCGGGCCGGCCTGGCTCATCGTCGACCAGCGCCACCGCAACCGCTACGCCTTCAGCGGCGGCATCCTGCCCCACCAGGCGCTGCCGGAGGCCTGGCACGACGCCGGCATCGCCCACACCGCCGCCTCACCGAAGGATCTCGCGGCCGCGCTCGGCGTGCCCGCCGAGCCCCTCACGGCGACCGTCGAGCGCGCGGGGCTGCTCGCCCGCCACGGCCACGACGACGACTTCGGCCGTGGCGACAGCGCCCACGACCGGGCCCACGGCGACCCGGGGGTCGCCCCCAACCCGTGCCTCGCCCCGCTCGAGGAGCCACCGCTGTCCGCCGTGCGGCTGACCGCCACGGCCCTCGAGGCCGGAGGGGGCCTGCGCACCGACGAGCACGCCCGCGTCGTCGACGGCGACGGCCGTCCCTTCGACGGCCTCTACGCGACCGAGGAGGTCGCCGGCGTGTTCGGTGGCGGCCATCCGGGTCCCGGCGCGACGACCGGCGCGGCGGTGGTCGCCGGCGGGATCGCCGCGCACCACGCCCGCGGACGCGCCGAGCGCACGAGCCGCTGAGCGGTGCCGCGTCCCGGTGCGGTCCTCGACGCCGCCGGCGCCGCAGGCGGGCGCGCCGGCGGGCCGACCCTGACGCTGTGGGCGCGCTGCGCGCCCGGCCTCGAGGACCTCGCCGCCGCGGAGCTCACCGCGCTCGGCTGGCGCGCCCCAGCCGGCGGCGACGGCCCCGCGACACCGACCTCCGCGGTGGTCGGCCGGGCCGACGTCGCGACGCTCGAGCGCACGCTGGCCACGGCCCGAACCATCGAGTCGGTCGGCCTCGAGCTCGCGGCGGCCACAGCGCCCTCCCTCGCCGCCGCACGCGAGGTCGTCGCCGCCCTCGACCTCGCCTGGCTGCCCCAGGCCCCTTTCGCCGTGCGCGCCGAGCGCTGGGGCCAGCACCCCTTCAGCTCCCTCGACCTCGCCGCGAGCGTCGGCGAGGCCGTCATCGACACCGTGGCCGCGGCGACCGGTCGGCGGCTGCCCGTCGACCTCGACGACCCGACCGTCGTCGTGCGCGCCGAGCTGCACGACGACCGCCTGCGCGTCGGCCTCGCCCTCGACGCTGAGCCGCTGCACCGCCGGACCTGGCGCACCGCCGGCCATCACGCGGGCCTGCGACCCTCCACGGCCGCGGCGCTGCTCGCCCTCGCCGGCTGGCGCGCCGCCGAGCGCCTGCTCGACCCGATGACCGGCGGGGCGACGATCCCGATCGAGGCCGCGCTCGCCGCCGCGGGCACCCCGCTGCGCGCGGGCGGGGCGCGCGCACGGCTTGCGGCCCTCGGCCTCGCCGACGACGCCCTCGCCGCCGAGGTCGCCGCCGACCTCGCCGAGGGCGCCGCCCGCCTCGCGGGGCGCGGACCCACCCAAGGGATCCTCGGCCTCGAGCGCTACCCCCGCCACGTCGGGCTCGCCCGCGCCAACGTCGCCGCCGCCGGCGTCGGCGCGACGGTGACCGTGCGGCTCGGCGACGCGACCCGTCTCGAGGGGGTCGCCGGCGTCGACGTCGCGGTGACGAACCCGCCGTTCGGGCTGCGCGCCGGCAGCCCACGGATGCTGCGCCGGCTCTACCGCGAGGCGCTGGCCCGCCTCGCCGAGCGCCTGTCGGCCGACGGGCGCGTCGCGCTCGTCACCCCCGCCGTCGAGCCGCTCGTCGAGGGCGCCGACGCCGCCGGGCTCGCCGTGGCCGAGCGGCGAGGCGTGCGCCTCGGCGACCTCGACGCGGCGGCGTTCGTCCTCGAGCCGCAACGCTCAGGCCCCCGGCGCCAGCCATCCCCAACCGTGGACAACGCTGTGGATGGAGTTCCACCGGTGTGAGTCACGACGGGCGGGCGGGCCTGCCGCGCTGAGGCGCATCGGGGCCCTCAGGCGCCACCGCCGGACGGGCGCACGAGGCCGTGCTCGTAGGCGTAGACCACGGCCTGCACGCGGTCGCGCAGCCGGAGCTTCATGAGCACGCTGCCGACGTGGGTCTTGACCGTCGAGGCGCCGAGGAAGAGGCGCTCGGCGATCTCGGCGTTCGACAGGCCACCGGCGACGAGCTCGAGGATCTCGCGCTCGCGGGCGGTGAGCCGGGCGAGCTCGGGCGGCTCGGCGCTCGAGGGCGCCGCGGAGCGCGCGAACTCGGCGATGAGCCGGCGGGTGACCTTCGGCGCGACGAGGCCCTCGCCGCGGGCCACGACCCGGACGGCCTCGACGAGGTCGTCGGGCTCGAGGTCCTTGAGCAGGAAGCCCGACGCGCCGGCGCGCAGGGCGGCGAAGACGTACTCGTCGAGGTCGAAGGTCGTGACGATGAGGACGTTGACCGGCTCGTCGACGTCGGGACCGGCGAGCGCGGCGGTGGCCTCGAGGCCGTCGACGTCGGGCATGCGCACGTCCATGAGCACGACGTCGGGACGCTCCCGCCGCGCCGTGGCGATGCCGCTGCGCCCGTCGCCGGCCTCGCCGACGACCTCGATGTCGGGCTCGGACTCGAGGATCGCCCTGAAGCCCGCCCGGACGACGAACTGGTCGTCGACGAGGACGACGCGCACGCTCACCCTGCCACCTCCGCCTCGAGGGGGATCCGCGCGACGACGGTCCAGCCGCCACGGGCGTTCGGCCCCGCCTTGAGCTCACCGCCGAGGATCGCGGCGCGCTCGCGCAGCCCGACGAGGCCGACCCCGCTGGAGGGCTCCTCCTCGACCGGCGCGGTGGCCGCCCCGTCGTCGGCGACCTCGACCTCGACGTCGTCGTCGCGGTAGCGCACGGCCACCCGCGCCGTCGCGCCGGGGGCGTGCTTGCGCACGTTGGTGAGCGCCTCCTGCAGGACCCGGTAGGCCGCGAGGTCGACCTCGGCGCGCAGCGGACGGCGCTCGCCCTCGACGGTGAGCTCGGCGGCGACGCCGGCGGCGCGTGCCTGCTCGAGGACGACGTCGAGGCGCTCGAGGCCGGGCTGGGGGGCGGTGCCCTCCTCGGCGTCGGCGCGCAGCACGCCGACGAGCCGGCGCATCGATGCCAGCGTCGAGCGCCCCGAGGCGCGCAGGTCCGCGAGCAGGGCCCGGGCCTGCGCGGGGTCGCGCTCGAGGAGGCGCTCGGCGGCGCCGGCCTGGACGACCATCCCCGAGAGGTGGTGGGCGACGACGTCGTGCAGCTCGCGGGCGAGGCGGGCGCGCTCGTCGGCGACGGCCCGCTCGGCGCGCTCGGTGCGCTCGCGCTCGAGGCGCTCGGCGCGGGCGACGAGCTCGGCGCGGTAGGCCCGCCGCGTCTGGACGTAGGCGCCGAGGAGCACCGTCGCGGCGTAGACGACCCCGCCGATGAGGACACCGGCGTAGACGAGCTGGGCCGAGGGGCCCTCGACGGTGATCGCCGCCATCGTCGCATCGGTGAGCAGGGTGAGCTCGGCAACGACGGCGAGCAGCACCGCGGGACCCGCGGCGAGCAGGGTGCGGCGGCGCTCGGTGTAGGCGCCGACGGAGTAGAGCGCGACGAACAGCGGGGCGTTGTAGCCGGCGTTGAACGCGTCGTGGGCGGCGAAGGCCGCGAGATGGGCGAGGTAGAGCAGGGTGACCGCCGCGAGGGTGGCCACCGGGGCGCGGCGCCGCCACGCGACCGGCACCGCGGTGGCCGCGGCGCCGAACGCGGCGAGGACCGGGCTCGGCGCCGGGTCGCCGGCGAGGACCGGCGCGGCCCCAAGGGTGGAGGCGGCGCCGGCGAGGACGAGCACGCCGGCGAGCACCGCGTCGCGCCCGAACGGGGTGCGCACCCCGACCTTCGCGAGCAGGCGCCGCAGGCGTGCCATCGACCTCGCTCCTCAGACGTCGCGGCGGGCGAGCAGCGTGCCGCCCGCCACCGTGGCGGCTGCAGCGTAGGCGGCGAGCAGCGCGCCCGCGGTCACCGCCCCGAAGGGCGCCTCGAGCCCGGAGACCTCGAGCAGCCCCGAGCCCGACAGCAGGATGGTCTCGAGCCCGACGGGGGTGTACCAGCCGACCTCGGGCACGAGGCCGACGAGCAGGGGGCTGACGAGGAACGTCACGACGACGACGGCGACGATCGCCGCGACCTGGTTGCGCAGGAGGATGCCGACGCCGACGCCGATGAGCCCGGCGAGCATCGCGTTGGCCGTCGCGAGGCCGGCGAGGCCCGCGGTCGTGCCCCAGGCCACGGCGAGCTCCTCGCCGGCGAGGGCGAGCCCCGGCAGGCCGACGGCGAGGTTGGCGGCGACGGCGGCGACGACGAGGGCGACCGCGGCGACCGCGGCGACCCCGGCCTTCGCGACGAGCAGGGCGCCCCGGGATGGCGCGGCGAGCAGGGTCGGCACGATCGTGCCGTGGCGCAGGTCGCCGGTGGCGATGACGACCCCGGAGAGCATCGCGAAGAGCGCGACCTCGCTCGGCAGGAGCATCTCGGTCTGCAGCGCGGGGTCGGCGAGGCTCATCGGGCTGACGTCGGTGCCCGACAGGACGAGGATCCCCGCGACCGTCGCCGCGGAGAAGGCCGCGACGAGGCCGAGCACGAGCCAGGTCGAGCGGACGGTCGTGAGCTTGGCGAGCTCGGCTGAGAGCAGGCGGGTCATCGCAGTACCTCCGTGGTCCCGGTGAGGTCGAGGTAGACGTCCTCGAGCGAGGCGTCGGGGTCGACGAGGTCGCCGATCGCCCCCTGGGCGAGGCAGCGGCCGTGGCCGATGACGACGACGTCGTCGACGGCCTGGGCGACCTCGGCGAGCAGGTGGCTCGAGACCAGCGCCGTGCCACCGTCGTCGGCGAAGCCACGCAGGAACGTCCGCAGCCAGCGGATGCCGGCAGGGTCGAGGCCGTTGGCGGGCTCGTCGAGGATGAGGATCTCCGGCTCGCCGAGCAGCGCGGTGGCCAGCCCGAGACGCTGGCGCATCCCCATCGAGTAGCCGCCGACGCGCTTGTCCGCGGCGGCCTGGAGCCCGACGAGGGCGAGGACCTCCTCGATGCGGCCGGAGGGCAGCCCGGCGGCCTTGGCCTGCACCCGCAGGTGGGCCCGGCCGCTGCGCCCGGGGTGGAAGAGTCCGCCCTCGAGGACCGCGCCGACGGTGCGGGCGGGCTCGTCGAGCTCGGCGTAGGGCCGGCCGGCGACCAGCGCGTGGCCCGCGGTCGGGCGGGCGAGGCCGAGGACCATCTTCAGCGTCGTGGTCTTGCCGGCGCCGTTGGGTCCGAGGAAGCCGGTGACGGCGCCGCGGCGGACCTCGAAGGAGAGGTCGTCGACGGCGACGAGCTCCCCGTAGCGCTTGGTGAGGCGATCGACGGTGATCGCGGTCACGGTGGTTCCTTTCCTCGTGCCCCTGCGGGCGGGTTGGCGACGTTGCCGAGATCGTGCCCTCGCCGG
>PWFH01000229.1 GCA_003553795.1 Egibacter sp.
CCAGGCCAGCACGACGACCGCAGCGGCGGTGAGCACGACGGTGCGCGGCCGCGGGCGCACCTCGAGCGGCGGCACGGGCGCTGGCGCCGCGCTGCCCTCGGTGGCCTCGGCAGGCACATCGTCGTGGCGGGCGGTGGACACGCCACGACTGTAGGGCCGGTGCCGCGCGCGCGAGCGCCGCGCCCGGGAGTCGGCTCCACCGACGAGACCGGACCGATGGCTGCGCGCTACGGCCCGGCCGCTGACCTCCGCCGCACGCGTTGGCTCGCGCCGGGGAGCTATCGAGCGAGCAGGGCAGCCTGGTCCGCGGCGGCACCTGGGATCACCCGGAGGGCGGTCCGCTCCGGCCCGATCAGGAGGATGCGCGCCACGGCCGGCTCGGCGTCATGGTCGCCGACCACGACGTGGTCGCGCTCGTTCGTGCCGTCGGGTAGGTCACCGGTGTCGACGGCGATGACGCCGTCAGCGTCGGCCTGCATGTCGTCGATGATCATGTCGGGCTCGACCATGGGTGCTCCCTCCTTCCGAACTGAGCGTGTCGCAACGCCGAACCTCTGGCAAGGCGCCCCATCCAGCCCCTGGCGGAGCGAGGGTGTCAAGGTGGTGAGCCCTGGGCGCGACACAGGCGGACGAGCCGCGGCCGTCGCCGAGGTGGTGAGGGCTCAGCGCGCGGGGCCGCGCGCTTGATTCACCACGCCAACTGGGACCCAAGACCTTGCCGCTGCAGCCCACCGCCGGCACAAAGGTACGCACAAACGTGCGCATCTTGAGCTTGAGCACGGACGTGCTCCTGCGTGTCGTGCGAACGGAAGGGCAGCGGAGCCTGAGCACCCCCGAGGCGCGCTCGGCCCGACATCTCCCTCGAGGTCGACAGGCCGCTCCGGCTACTCGTTCACGCGAGACGCATCGAGCAGCGGGTCCTGCGTGGCCATCCCGCCGCTGGAACGAGCGCCACGCAGGCCTGCGGTGGCGAGCAGGCTCGCCGCGAGGAACTCGATGCTCTCCTCGATCGCGAGGTCCATGAACACGACGTGGGAGTTGTCGGCGGTCGCGCCCCAGATCGGCTCGGGAAGGCCAGCCAACGCGCCGGCGAACCACCCGTCGAACACGACGAGGCCCAAGGTGTCGTAGCCGCCAGTGAACAGGTTGAGCGGCACCGACGCCCCCGCTCCGATGGCGTAGAGCACGTACCCACCAAGGAGCGGGCGAGCAAGGCCTGGCACGTCGCGCCAGACGTGGCGGTACCGAAGTAACGCGTAGAGCATCACCCCGCCGAGCACGAGGTAGACCGGGAGCCGCGCGGCGTTGAGGCTGACCTCGCCGAAGACGACGCCGAGATAGTAGGCGAACCGATGGCTGGTGTTGCCAGCGTCCTCGATGAGCAGCAGCACGACGCCGATCGCGAGGATCAGCCAGAAGCGGTGGACGTCGTTCGCATTGCGGCCCCAGGCCCGTCCGGCGGTGAGCATCGCGAGGAGCGAGGCCGCGGCGAGCATGAACCACGTGAGGTGCTCGACGATGCCGCTCTCACGGAAGAGGAGGAACCACAGGGGCCAATCGTTCGGGGAACCCTGCCACACGAGGTCGACGGCGAGGAACGCGACCCACGCGACGGCGAGGATGAGCAGGGCGATCCGGTGGGGCCACCACCACCGGGCCGATGGCACCAGCTCTGGAACATTCATGGCTCCGCCCCCCGCTGACCTTCTGAACGTCTGATTCGCCCACCTTGACGATCATGAACGAAAGGTGAACAGCAGGCAAACGACGGCAAGGCATCACCCGGATCCAGCCGCGCCCACTGAGCGGCGATGACCACAGACCCGGCGCCCACGTCGCCGGCGGGTAGAGCCGAATCCCTTGGGAAGCTGCGGCGCGCGAGGGCGGCACGGTGGTGAGCCGTGGGCGCGCTAGATCGCGCCTTGCACTCACCAGCCGCGGGCAGTCGCCCCCGTCGACGCCGAGGTGGTGAGCCTTCGAAGCGCCGGGCCGCGCGCTCCGCTCACCACCCGCCGCCGCGAGGGCCGCGGGGCCGCGCCGGCGCCGTCGGGGGACACGCCACGCGCGCCGACAGGGGAGGCGACGCGAACTGCGGCGGATCGAGCGGCGACGAGGATGTCACCGGCGCCAGGCATCTTCGTTCTCCTCCATCCAGTCAAGGAGCGCTTCGGCTTCGGCCGGGTTCCGTCCCGGCCCGGTCATCAAGTCCACCGCGACCTGACTCACGGCTGCCACGCGCAGACCGTCGACGTCGCGTGCGCGGTCGAACGCGAAGTCGTCGGCGTTGGCGGCAAGCACGACGTTCGCGCCGCTGTCGGTCGGGCGGAGGTCGAGCCTGCTCGCGGCCTCGACCGGGTCGGCGACGTAGGCGGTCAGCAGACGCGCCGGTGCGAACGGGGCGTCGAGCTGCGCGGCGACCGATCCGGTCACGACGTACGCCAGCCCCGTGGGACGACGCAGGGACTCGATGGTCGGCTCCACGCCGCGCGGCGCGATGAAGCCGCGCACGACGTCCGCGCGGTCGAAGCCGTAGTCCTTGGACCACCGCTCGAGCACAGCACGCCAGCGGACAGCGGTGATGGGGCCGGGCTTGCGCCGGTCGATCAGCGCCTCTTGCTCGAGGAAGTCCACCACGCGGTACGTGGCGCCGGTCGACGCACCGCTTCGCTCGACCAACTCGGGCACCGACATGGGTGGCCGGTAGTCCGCCAACGCGCGCACCACCCGCGCGGCAGGGGCGCCACGCAGACCTCCGCGGGGGCGGCCGGGCCCCCTCCAAGGATCGCGCTGCGCTCCCGTGGCCGCGACGAACAGCGGGGGCCGCTCGGACGCGATCTGGAGGTTCCCTGTGGCGTCGAGATAGGAGGCACCAGCTGCCGTGACCCGTTCGCGGGTCGTGGCGGGGAGGTAGCGGGCGACGAGGGTGGGGACCGCACCGCTCAGGTCGAGGAGGTCGACGGTTCGTATGAGCCGTTCGAGTTCGGCGTCCACGTCCCGAGCCGCGATCGTCCGCTTCACCTCGACGACCAAGACGGCCGTGGTGCCGTCCGGAGCACGGAGCTCAAGCACGGTTTCGGGGCGAGCACCGCGATCGCCGGGCGAGACCTCCAAGGTGACATCGGCAAGCGTCCACGTGGAGGGGAGCCGATCTGCGAGCGATCGAAGGGACTGCCGCAGAACGTCCACTTCACGCTCCGGAGGCTGGTCGGGGTACACGGGTGGTCCGTTCGCGTCGGAGCCGAGTGAATTCCGATAATAACCTGTTTCCGCTGTCAGCGGAATAGCTGGATTAGCGGAACCCGTCATCCCGGTTCGTCCAGTCAGCAAGGGGCGACATCGCGGTGTGCCTCGCGTCTCGGCGCCCTTCTCTGCGTGCCGCGGGCGCGCCCTCCACCGTCCGCGACGTCTCGCTGGCGCCGGACCGCCGCGACGACGAGAAGGTCGCCGCCGAGACGCTGATCAGCCTCGGGCGGGAGGACCGCCTCGATGCCGACGGGCTACGGCGGCTCGTCGGATCGGGTCTCCCGCTACCTCGGCGAGGCCGAGACCGGCGGCCGGCGCAGCGCAGGAGCAGCAGTCCGGCCCACCGGAGCGGCTCGAGGTCACCGACGCCCGCCCGGGAGGTGGTGAGCCTTGAGCGCGATGCGGGCGGACGAGCTGCGGGCCGGCCTGCGCCGCGACGCAACGCCCGCTCGCTGGTGAGCCTTGGGAGGGTGAGATCGCGCCCTTCGCTCACCAGCGACGAGCAGTCGCCGCCGGGATGACCGAGGTGGTGTGGGTTCGGCGCGCCGGGTCGCGCGCTTCGCTCACCACCCGCCCACGCGATCGGCCGGACGCCGGCGGTGGTGAGCCTTCGAAGCGCCGGGCCGCGCGCTCCGCTCACCACCCGCCGCCGCGAGGCCCGCGGGGCCGCGCCGGCGCTACGGCTGCGCGGTCCAGGTGATCTCGCCGACGCCGAAGCGCACCGTCGGCTCGCCGTCTTCGTCGACGGGCAGCTCATCGGGCTGCTCGCCGCCGGAGTCCCACACGACGGGCACGGCGCAGTCGGGCGCCTCGCTGGCGACGCTGAAGCGGTAGCCGTCGGGGTCGAAGCCGCGGTCGCGGGTGGTGCCCTCGGGCTGGGCGACGTCGCCGATCCGGGAGATCCACGCCTCCCCGGCCTCGGTGTTGCCCGCCCCGAGCGCGTGGCCGGGGTTGTCGGGGTCCTCGACGAACGTCACGTGGCCGCGGTCGATGGCGACGAGCTTGCAGGGGAACAGCGCGAGCTCGCCGGCGGCCAGCGGCCCGTCGTCGTAGGTGCCGATGAGGTGGAACTCCTGCTCGTAGCCGGGCGCGGCGTCGGTGATCGGCTCCTGCGGGCCGAGGACGTAGTGCTGGTTCGTCGTGGCCTCGAGGCAGGCCTCGGCGGCCTCGACCGCGGCGTCGAGCGTGGCGCCGCTCACCGCGGCGGTGCCGCCGAGCGCGCGGACGGCGTCGACGTCGGGGCAGGCCTTGGCGAGCCAGGTCGCGGTCGCCTCGCCGAGATCCTCGGGGCTCGCCGCGAGCAGGATCGGCGCGGCGGCGGCACCGCCGTGGACGCTCGCGGCGAGCGCGTCGGGGAAGGCGTCGCCTCGGGCGAGCAGCGTGAGCTCGGCGCTGAAGCCGAGGCGCTCGATGGCGTTGTCGGCGACGGTCGCGGCGGTGGCCATGCGGTCGGCCCCCGACCAGCGCTCGACGGTGTAGTCCTGCTCGTAGTGCTCGACGACGCTCGAGTCGACGGCCTCGGGCCCGCCGACGACGACGATGCGCTCGATGTCGAGTTGCTCGAGCGAGGTGTTGACGCTGAACTCCGTGCGCTCCGGCGGGGTGAGGAACAGCGGGAAGCCCGCACCGGCGGCGACCGGCCCGGAGGCAAGGGCGTCGGCGAAGGTCTCGCCGCTGGCGAGCAGCGCGGTGCGCTCGCCCTCGAGGGTGCCGATCTCGGTCTCGGTGCCGTAGCGCATCGCCACCGCCGAGGCGGTCTGGTAGCGGTCGACGCCGTGGATGCGGTCGGTCTCGTAG
>PWFH01000111.1 GCA_003553795.1 Egibacter sp.
CGGCGTCTGACGGGTTCTCCTGGTGTCCTCTGAGGGGCACGGCGTCGCTATCTCAGCAGCCCGCACATCACGCAGCGCTCTCGGTAGGCGATGAGCACCGGGGCGCGGAACCCGTGCTGGTGCAGCCGCTGACGACTGGGTCGGATGCGGTAGTGCCAGCCGTCGATCTCGATGGTGACCCCGTCACCTGGGGTGTCCACGGCGAACGCGACATCCACCCCGAGGTCGTGTGGGCGGTCCCGCCCGATGAAGGCCGGGTACACCGGCAGGGAGCGGCCCTGCGAGACCCCGTAGAGAAATAAGCGGGACTGCCGCTCGTGGGCGAGCCGCAGCGCGCTGTTCTGCCGGAAGCCAGGATCCCGCCCGGGTAGGCGGGGCGCAACTGGGTCTCGCCGATCGAGTCGTCCTGATATGGCGGTGGTTCGCCGGGCCGGGGCGGCGCGCTGAGGGTCGCCAACGCGCCGTCGAGTCTGCGGGGCTGGTCGATGCGTTGCCCCTGTCCCATGACTCGTAGCCGCCCCCCAGCCCCACGAAGCCGGCGAGCAGCCGACGCGCCGGCAACGCGTCGGGATGCTTGGCGACCAACGCGTCGAGATGGTCGAAGGCCGCCTCGTAGGCTGCGCGCTCAAGGGCTTCGTCCGCTATGGCCGCAGGATCGCCTACCGCACGCTTGCCCTACCAGGGAGCGTCGACCGCAGGGCGCGGTACCCCGGCGCACGCGTTGACGGCAACGCCGGGTCGGAGAGGCGCGTCCCGGCTGCATGAGGCGCGCTCGCCGTCTTGCGGCGCTTCACCCGCAACGGCGGATGTCGACGGATCCCGGATGCGGTTGCAATCGTGGGCACGACAACTCAACGGCCGCGAGCGGGCCGGCGTGGTCCTCGTCGTGGTCCTGCTCGTCACCGGGGCCTTCCTGCAAGGCCGCATGGACTCCGACGGGCCGTCGGCGGCCGAGTCATCGCGCCTGGGTTGGTACGAAGCCTCCATCGGCGACGACCTCGCTCGCGACATCTTCGAGCGCGTCAACGACGAGCGCGCCGAGCGGGGGAGCCCTCCGTTGGTCTGGGACGAGGGCCTTGCCGAGCGGGCCAGACAGTGGTCCGAGCACATGATCGCCTCGGGTGAGTTCGAGCATTCCCCCGACGAGCACCGCGCGCATCCTCGGTTCGTAGGGACCGGTGAGAACATCGCCATCGATCATCCCACCACTGCGGAGGCGCACGTGGCGCTCATGCGTTCGGACGGTCATCGCCGCAACATCCTGGAGCCCGACTATGACGCGCTGGGCGTCGGGGTCGTCTGTCGTCGCGACGGAGTGATGTGGGTCACCCAGATCTTCGGTGTCGAGCAGCCGTCACCGCCGAGGGCCCCGGTAGAGATGGCCCCCGATCCGATCGAACGAAGCGATCGCGGCCATCGGTGTCCCTGAATCGGCGGCGCAGTCGAGCGCGCTCTGGAGCCCGGTGTCGTCCGCCCGTTCGGTTGCGCAGCGCAACCGATCAGGAGGGGTGAGGCTTGGCTTGGGCGTCTGGGCTGTCAGCGGCCTCGGCGGCCTTGCGTTCACGCGGTCCGCCTACTGCCGCCTCGCGGGGTCCCATCGGAGGTGCATCTCACCCGCCGAGCGTCTCGGCGCAGGCGACGAAGACCACGAGCAGGATCAGCAGGGCCAGCACGACCGTTGCGGAGCCGAGGCATCCGAGCGCGCAGCCGCAGCAGCCCGCACCGGGCTTCGGGGACCCCCAGCCGAGGTGCTGTCGGAGCATCAATGTCTCCGGTGCCTGCAGGTGACCGCCTGGCCTCGGGCACCAGGCGGGTCTGCAGGTTCGAGCGGTTCCGACCCGGACGCTACCGTCGTGCTGTGATGCCGGGTCTCAGCAGCCCATCGGTGGGGCGCTCAAGCGGACCTCCCTCAGCATGCTCTCGATTCCCGACCTGCCGGCACGCGCAGGATGCCTAGACCGGTCGGCGGTCGGAGGCGCCGCGCGGCCGCTTCGCTGGGTCGGTGTTCCCCAGTGGTTCCTCGAGGTGGTTCGCCTCACAAGGATGATGAAGGGCCGCCGACGTTGCGCGCGCGCCACCTCTTCCGTCTCCATGGGCCACGGCTGAACTTGCCGCCTTCAGTGGGTCACCGGCAGGCTCCTGGCCATCCGAGGCGGTCCCAGAGCTCGGGGTGGGCGAGGTAGCCGTCGTAGGGGTCGGCGGGCCACACGAGGCCGGCGAGGTCGGTGCGGCAGTGGCGGCAGACCGGTCCTACGGGTTCTGGGATGGTCAGGACCGCGCGGGCGGTGCTGCCGCAGGCGCAGGGCTCGAGGAGGTAGCCGCGCTTGCGCTGGGTGCTCCAGATGCCCGTGTCGGCGCGAAGGACCGAGCCGGTGTTGTAGACCTGCCCCTTCGAGGCGCCGGTGAGGTCGGCGACCTGCTCGGCGGTGACGCGGCCGTCGTGGCAGGCGGCGACGGCGTAGAAGGCGGCCTCGGCCACCGCCCGGCGTTGCCGCCAGGCCTTCGGGACGGCCTCGCCGGTGTGGACCGCGCGGACGCGGGCGACGAGGCGCGGGTCGACGTCGAGGGCGCTGGCGAGGTCGGTGTCGGTGGCGTCGGGGCGCTGCAGGCACGCGACGGCGATGCGGGTGATGGCCGGGTCGTCGCAGGCGCCGAGCAGGAACTCGTCGGGATCGGCGCCGAGGTGGGCGGCGGCGCGGGCTGCGGTGACGATCCTCGTGGTGGGTGCGGCGTCGCGGAAGGGGGTGCCGTCGGCCATCGCGGCGACGACGCGTTCGATGGCGCTGGCGGTGCGCTGCGGAGCGGCGACGGCGGCGCCGGTCTCGTAGCTGCCGGAGAAGGGCAGCAGGAAGACCTCGTCGTGGTGGGTGAGCTGCACCGCGCCGGTCCACGACAGCCGCTTGCCGTCCTTGCCGTGTCGGCGGAACCGTTCGGCGTGGACCTTGAGCTGGCGGATGCTCGCGAGCCAGAGGTGGCGGTAGCGCCGGTCGGTGGGGTCGCGGAGGCTCTCGATGAGCAGCAGCGCGGCGTCGGCGGTGGCGGTGGCTTGCTGCTTGGCGCTTCGCTGCTCGAGGTCGGTGACCAACGTCTGGTGCCGCGCGCGAGTAGCGGGCAGCTCCTCCTCGGCGATGCGGTTGTAGCCCGTCTGCAGCTCGTCGAGCAGCGCGCCGCGCAGGATCGGCGCGCCGTGCTCGTCGGTGTCCTCGAGCCGGGTGCGCATGGTGGCGAGGCTGGCTTCGAGCCGTGCGATCTCGCGTCGGCAGTGGGCCTCCTCGGCGCGCAGTTCGCTGAGGCCGTCGTCGGCGTCGGCGGCGAGCTCGGCGGCGGAGGCGGCGCGCAGCGGGACCTCCCCGGCGGCGGTGAACGCGTCGACGAGGCTCTCGGCGAAGGGCTGCCACGGCAGGGGGATGTGCAGGTCGGCCTTGACCTGCCGCTGCGGGTAGTCGGCCTCGAGGACGAACTGGTAGCGCAGCGTGCGCTCACCTTGACGGCGGGAGTCCCAGCGGCCGGTGGTCAGGCGCACCGGGACGCCGTTGTAGGTCGCGGTGACCCCGGCGAAGGTCATCTGCACCGCCCTGGCGGTGCGCAGGTCGATGCCGCGGCGGTAGGCGCGGATGCGCTCGAAGTCCTCGGCCGACGCCCACGGCTGGCCGTCGAGCGGCCAGCAGCCGGTGATCTCGACCGGCTCGACGCCGGCGCCGAGCGCGCGGCGCAGCACACCGGTCTCGTAGACCTCGAGGTTGTCGATAACCCGGTTGAGGACGTGGCGCGCCTGCGCGTCGTCGTGGGGCAGGATCGCGTCGGGGCCGCGTCGCTGGCGCAGCCCGGGGGTGGAGTACTTGCGGTAGGTCATCTCCGCGGCCAGCCGGCGCATGCTCCATCCGGGCTTGCCGAGCACCGAGAGCAGGAAGCGGACGTTGGCGACCTGGTCGACGCGTCGGCTGGGGTCCTCATCGGTGTAGACCTCGGGCAGCCCGTAGGCGACCTCGGCGTCGGCAGGTCGCGCCTCGTCGCAGTCGAGGAAGACGACCCGGTCGGTGGGGGTGCCGCCGGCCCCGTGCAGCCACGCGGTGGCAAAGCCCGGAGGCGGGGGCGTGGAGACGTAGTAGGGCGCCCGTCCCGCCTGCAGCTCGGTTCCGGAGCGCTGGAGTTGCCCGTCGCGGGTCTGATAGGGGATGTCGTCGGCTTGCTTGCGGCTGCCTCCACCCTTGAGGAACGTGTTGATGCCGCGGGCGAAGTCGATCTTGCCGAGCCCGTCCTCGTCGTAGAGGTAGGCGTTGCGTTGCCGTAGCGCGAGCATCAGCGGGGCGGTGCCCCAGTCCTCGCGCGCCCCGCGGTCGAGGCGCTTGCAGGCGAACAGCAGCGCGTCGTAGCGGCGGATCAACCGGGCGGCGTACCGCACGAACGGCTGCTCCTCGTCCTCATCGAGCAGATGCCCCGACCCCACCGAGACGAGCAGCACGACGCCGGCGCGGGCACGCTCGTCGATGACGACGTAGCGGTTGCGGAACGGGCGGCCGTCAGACGTCATCGAGGTGCGCACCTCGGCGTCGGCGAGCTTGGCCTGCAGCACCTCGGTGGAGGGCAGCAGTCCCCGCACGTCGAAGCCGGTGTCGCGGGCGAGATGCGCAGCCGCGCCGTTGAGGTCCTGCGCGGCCGACCGTCGGCCCTGGTGGCCGTCGGAGCTCGAGCAGCGGCCCGCCAAGACCCCGCAGCCGCCGGCGTCCATCCGGTCGGCGAACTCCTCAGGCACCCGCAGCGCCTGCGGGTCGGGCACGAAGCGCCGCCACCCCGGCATCCTCAGGATCTTCGCTGCCGTTGCCATACCTCAGCCTTCCTCTGTGTCGACACTGACGTGGACCGTGGTGCTTGGGTGCACGCGCTCGGCTCCACGCCGTGTGAGGTACGGCTCATCGCTGAGGTTGGTGCGGTAGCCGGTGACCTCGAAGTCGGCGGCGCGGGCCTGCCCGGCCCACACCGCGTGGGCGGCGTCGGCGAACGGCA
>PWFH01000038.1 GCA_003553795.1 Egibacter sp.
GTCAGCGACGACGGCCTCGGCTTCGACCCCGGGCAGGCGAACGACGGCTCCGGGCTCACCGGCATCGCCGCCCGCCTCGACACCATCGACGGCACCCTCCGCATCCACTCGCGACCCGGCTCGGGGACCCGCATCACCGGCCACGTCCCCACGGCGCCACGGCTGGGCACCGGAGGTCCCCGCCCCACCGCGGAGGTCCCCGCATGAGCGCGGGCCCGGCCGGCAGGGCAGCACGGTGGCTGGCGGCGCACCGGCGGTGGCTCGCGGTGCACCGGCGCTCCGTGATCGGTGGTGCGCTCGCGGTGTGGGCCGCCGGGATGGTCGCGGTCATCGCCATCATCGTCGTCTACGACGTGGACTTCTTCGGCCCGGTGGGTGGGCCCTGGCTGGTCAGCTTCGGCTCGTTCGCGATCCCCGGGGCCGTGATCGGCTGGAAGCGGCCCGGCCACGTGATCGCGCTGATCTTCCTCGTCATGGGTATCGTCACGCCGTTCGCCAACGGCCTCATGGCGCTTGCGCTCGGACCACTCGCCGGGCAGCCGATGGAGCTGCGCACACTGCTCGGCGCGCTCGGTCTGGCCGCCACGACCATGGTGCTCCCGGTCGTGCTACTGGCGCTCGTTCTGTTCCCCGACGGTCGACTCCCGTCACAGCGCTGGCGCTGGCTGCCGTGGCTGGTCGGCGTTGCCAGCCTGCTCGGGGGAACGGCCGCCTTCACCGCCGGCGGGTGGGGCGGTGACGTGAACCAGACCTGGATCGGTCCTCCGTTCGGCGGGGATCTGCTCGGCATCGCCGTGGTGCTCTCGCCGCTCTTCTTCTTCCTCCTCTCGATCCTGATGGTCAGCAGCGCCCTCGCCGTGGTGCTGCGCTACCGCCGCGGCGATGCGGTCACGCGCCAGCAGCTCAAGTGGCTGGCACTGGCCGCGCTCGTGCTCATGCTGTTCGTCGTCTCGAGGATCGCCACCGAGGGTTCAATGGCCACCACCATCGGCTCGATGTCGGAGATCGTGGTGTCCCTGGGTTTCGCGTTCGTTCCCGTCAGCGTCGCCATCGCCATCGTCCGCCACGGGCTCTACGACATCGACGTCGTGCTCAGCCGAACCATCGTGTTCGTCACCCTCGCGGCGTTCATCACCGCGCTCTACGCCGTGACGGTGGTGGGTGTCGGGTCGCTGATCGGCGATCCGACGAACCTCGCCCTGACGATCGGGGCGACCGCCCTCGTCGCGGTGCTGTTCGAGCCCGCGCGCGCCCGTGTCCAGCACTGGGCCAACCGTGCGGTCTACGGCCGCCGGGCCACGCCCTACGAGGTCCTCGCCGCCGTCGTCGACGACCTGCCTACCGGGGCGGCCTCCGATGACCAGCTGGGCCGGCTGGCCGCGCTGCTCGCCGACGGCACCGGCGCGCGGCACGCCACGATCTGGGTGGAGGTCGACGGCGCCCTGCGCGCGGCGGCCTGCGCGCCCTCCCACGACCCGGCAGCACACCCCGCGGTCACCTGCGCCGCAGGCGGACAGGTCGACCTGCCGCAGGCCACGCACGCCGAGCCGGTCGTCCTCGACGGCGACCTGCTCGGGGCCTTGAGCTTCGAGCGGGGACGGGACTACCCGGTGACCCCCCACGACCGGGCCCTGCTCGCGCAGATGGCGGGGCAGGCCTCGCTCGTGCTCGGCCACGCGCGGCTGCGGGCACGCCTGCGCGAGCGGGTCGAGGAGCTGCGCGTCTCACGCCAGCGGCTCGTCGCCGCGCAGGACGAGGCTCGACGCAAGCTCGAGCGCGACCTGCACGACGGCGCCCAGCAGCAGCTCGTCGCCCTGAAGGTCAAGCTCGGCCTCGCGCGCCGGATCGCGGTCAAGGAGGAGGCCGGCGCGACGGTCACCGGCCTCCTCGAGGAGCTCTCGGACGCGGCCGACGGCGCCGTCGAGTCGCTGCGGTCACTCGCGCGCGGCCTCTACCCGCCGCTGCTCGAGGCCGAGGGGCTCGAGCGCGCCCTCGCGACCCAGGCGCAGCGCTCGCCCGTCCCGATCGATCTCCGCACCGAGGGGCTCGGACGCTACGAGCGCCAGGTCGAGACCACCGTCTACTTCTGCGTGCTCGAGGCCGTGCGCAACGCGATCGCCCACGCCGGCGCGACGCGGCTCGAGGTACGCCTCGACGACGCCGGGGGCGACCTGCGCTTCCGCGTCACCGACGACGGCTGCGGGTTCGATCCGGCCGCGGTCACCGACGGGTTGGGGCTGACGACGATGGGCGACCGCGTCGACGCGCTGGGTGGCAGCCTCGCGATCGAGGCGCGGGTCGGCGGCGGGACACGGGTGGTGGGTGAGGTCCCCGCGCGCGAGCACCGCCCGGTCGGGGACCCCGACGTCGTTGCCGCGAGCTGACCCCCGCGGGGACGCTAGGCAAAGTCCCCCGGCAGGGCGTCGGGGCCGAAGTCGTCCTTGCTCACGAAGCCGACCGCGCCGGCGGCGACTGCGGCCGCGGCGTACTCGCGCTCGGAGTACGTCGACAGTACGAGGATCTGCGCGGCCGAGCCCGACGCGACGATGCGACGCGTCGCCTCGAGCCCGTCGATGCCCGGGAGGTTGACGTCCATGAGCACGATGTCGGGCTCGAGGGTGGCGACGGCGCCGACGGCCTCCTCGCCCGTCGCGGCCTCGCCCACGACCTCGTAGCCGTCCGAGAGGTCGACGACGAGCCGCGCCGCCGAGCGGAAGGCCGCCTGGTCGTCGACGATGAGCACCCGCATCGTGGTTCCGGTCGCCATGGCCGTCATGACGCCAGGGTGCCGCCTCGGCCACTGCCGGGCCAGACGGCAGCCACCCGAACCCGGGTGTGGCCAGCACCCGCACGCCTCAGGGGTGCTCGGCGAGGTAGAGCAGCACCGCGCGCACGCGGCGGTGGACCTGGTCGTCCTCCCCGTCGAGGTCGAGCTTGGAGAAGATCGCGTTGATGTGCTTCTCCACCGCGCGCTCGCTGAGGTAGAGCCGTGCGGCGATCCCGGCGTTGTTGCGGCCGCGGGCGATGTGGCCGAGGACCTCGAGCTCGCGCTCGGTCAGGCGCGCGAGCTGGGACCGCTCCCGCGCGAGGCGCGCGTCGACGAGCGCGTCGACGACCCTCGGGTCGACGACCGAGCCGCCGTCGGCGACGACGTGCACCGCCCGGGTGAGCTCGTCGAGGTCGCCGACCCGCTCCTTGAGCAGATAGCCGCGGCCCGCCGAGCCCTCGTCGAGCAGCTGCAGCGCCCACGACGGCTCGATGTACTGCGACAGGACGAGCACGCCCACCGAGGGGTGACGCCGCCGCAGCTCCCGCGCCGCCCGGATGCCCTCGTCGGTGTGGGTCGGCGGCATGCGGATGTCGGTGACGACGACGTCGGGCTCGTGCTCGGCCACCGCGGCGAGCAGGCCGTCGTAGTCGCCGCAGCTGCCGACGAGGGTGAGGTCGTCCTCCTCGGCGATGAGCAACCGGATGCCCTCGCGCGCAAGGTAGCTGTCCTCGGCGAGGACGACGCGCAGCGGCGCGGCCATGACGTCCGAACCTGCGTCGACGACAGTCATCGGCTCGCGCCCCCAGCTGCGGCACCACCGGTGCGGGCCGGCGGCGGGGAGGCCGCGGGCGCCGGCACGATCCCGGAGGTGACCCCTGCGGTCAGGATAGCCTGACCGACGCGCGGCCGGTCAAGCACCGTGTCGGCGGATTCGGAGCGCGCCCGCCGCGCCGGGGGCCACGCTCACCGCACGACGTCGTCGAGCTCACCCGCGACGGCCCGCGCGGGCTCGCGCTGCCGGCGGGCCTCCACCTCACCGAGGCCGATGAGCGCGACGCCCCAGAGGATCGCGAGCACCGCCCAGACCGTCGACAGCTGCGAGGCCGCGACGATCGCGAGGGAACCGACGCCGAGCGCGGCTGCCATGAGCCCGGAGGCCCAGGCGGCGAAGCGCCAGCCCGGCACACCGCGCGCCGCGACGAGCCCGAGCAGCGGCACGAGCAGCCCGTAGACGCCCATGATGATCCAGTGGCCGAACTCGTGGTGCTCGTCACCGGCGCCGCTGCTCGTATGGATGCCGAGCTGCCCGACGGCGTAGACGACGAAGGGCACCGCGCCCACGGCCACGAGCCCGAGCAGGGCGCGGCTCAGCGGCACCGGCGGCGCGAGCTTGGCCCGCCACGAGGCAGGGTGCAGCACGAAGGCGAGGACGGCGACGGCGATCCCCACGGCGATGACCGGCCGGACCTCGGCGGGGACGTCACCGAGGGCGAGCAGCGTCCCGAACGGCAGCACGGTGCCGGCGGTGTAGGCCCAGGCGGCACCGACCCTCCGCACGGGCCGCCACACCTGCACGGCGATCGCGGCGATCGTCACCCAGGCGAGGACGCCCTGGGCGAGGAAGTGGATCTCGTGGCTCGCGCCCGCGCCCTGCGGGAACTCGCCGAACGCGGTGACGACGAAGGCGAGCCGCTCCGGCCGCGCGCCCAACTGCAACACGAGCAGCACGACGAGCAGCAGCCCGAAGACCGCCAGCCGCCAACGCGGGATCGTCGACTCGGTCATCCTCGTTCCTCCTGGGCCTCGACCTCGGGGACCGGGTGCGGGCGGGGGCCCGACCGCGGTGGACGCAGACACCGTCGCCCCACGTCGATCCGCCGCCCAGGGGGCAGACCCCCGATTGCCGGTGTGGCTGGCACCACCGCCCGCGTGCGCTGCCCCACCGATCCGGCTGCCGCCGCCGGGCGCGCCGTCCGGTCCCGCCGGGGATGCGCTGGGTGCGGTGGGCCCAGCGACCGAGATGGGGAGAGGCCATGGCCGGGTCGAGCCGGCCGACGACGGGACCCGCGAGGACTCGCCTGCACGCGTCAGCGGGACTGCTCCTGCTCGGCCTGGTCGCGCTCGCGACGGCCTGCGACCCGATCGCCGAGCGCCTCTCCGATGTGGTGCGCCCCGGCGAGGAGCCCGAGGTCAGCACAGCCGCGGACCCCGAGGGCGAGGACGCGA
>PWFH01000173.1 GCA_003553795.1 Egibacter sp.
AACTCGCGGCCGTCGAGGAGGGCCAGGATGGTGTAGCGGAGCCCTCCCTCGTCGGTCTCGGCGGTCATCGGTCGAGGAGCGGCGGCTTCGAAGCGGAAGCCATCGCCGAGGCCGATGTCGACCGCTGCTTCGAGCACGCCGCCGAAATGATCGAGCGCAGCTCGCCAGGTCGCGTCGGCGTCCTTGGTCGCTCGGGCCTTGCTACCGAGCCGCGCCAGCAGTGCGTGCCCTCCCTTCAACGCCCACGAGTCGGTGGGGGCGACGACCACGAGCCGCGCGAGCAGCCGCTGGTGGGCTACCTCCTTGCGGAGTCGGTCGAGCGGGACACCGGTGTCGTGCGCTCGTTGCCGGAGGTGCTCCTCAAGCGCCGTGCGCAACGCGGCCTGGGTGCGGTAGCGGTGTCCTTACGATCACGCCGTGGATCCCGCGAGGTCGAGCAGCGACTGGCCGAGGTCTCCGTCGGCCATCAGGACGGCACGCAGACGCCGGCGGGTCACGAGCCCCCGTGCGATCGCCTGCTCGGCTGCCGATCTCGCGAGGTCCTCGCCGGAGCTTGCCAGGACATCGGTGATCGTTCGCTCCACCGTGGTCACCGGTACGCCGCCGCGTTCGGTCCGTTCCCCGTCGCCGAGGGGTGCGGTGTGGACCACGATGCCCGGCCGCTGGCCGCGGAATCGCCGCGGTACGGAGACGTGGATCACGGCAGGCATCGCGTCGGTCAGATCGAAGGTGGCCAGGGCGGTGTCGTGACTGGCGACCGCATCGTCGCCGGCCCAGAGGCAGGCGACGATCACGTCCTCGAAGCGTTCGGCGGGGAAGCGGCGCAGCCGGTAGATGCCCTGTGCGACGCGCTCGAGCGACCCGGTCCGTGCGAGATAGGACAGCTGCTGGCGAGACACCCCGACCTCAGCAGCCTGCGCCGTCGTGACGTAGCCCAAGCGACGTTCCGCGAGCGGGTAGAGAACGTCCATGCTCGTCGACATGGATGTCAAACTATCTTTGACATCGGTGTTGTCAAGCGTCGACACGGAGCGTCGGTCCGGCGCTGCGGCGGGTCCGATCTTGGACACGAGATGACGACGAGCGGGCGGCAACGAGGGGCGACCGGGCGTCATCCACTGAGAAGGACGATCCCGGTTCCGCCGTGCAGATCCAGTCTCTGGGCACCGGCGGCACGGCCCGAAACCTGCGTCAGAGGCACCTTGCCCTGCTGAACCAGGACCGCGACTCCCTCGAGGTTCCGGCGCGCGACATGGGCGCCGTGTAGCCCGCCTCGGGGCTGGCCCTAGCCTGGGAGCATGATGCGACGACCACTGCTGACCCTGCTCGTCGGGCCCCTGCTCGCCCTCCTCCTCACGGCCTGCGAGGCCGAGCCCGAGGATCCCGCCGAGCCCGCGCCGGTCGACGACCCGACCGACGAGCCGGCCGAGGAGCCGACCCCCGAGGCGAGTCCCGAGCCGACGCCCGAGCCCGAGGAGGAGCCCGACGAGGAGCCCGCTGCGGAGCCGCGCCCGCTCGACGAACTCGGCCTCGCCCTCACGCCCGTCGCCGACGCCGACGAGCCGACCGCCGGCGCGGTCAGCCCCGAGGGCGTCCTCCACATCGCCGAGCGCGGCGGGCTGCTGCGCCCGCTCGAGGACGACGGCCTCGGGGCGGCGGTCGTCGACCTCTCCGCGGAGACGACGACCGACAGCGAGCGGGGGCTGCTCGGCGTCGACTTCGACGACGACCGCGTCTACCTCAGCTACACCGACAACGACGGCCACACCGTCGTCGAGCGCCGCGACTGGCGGGGCGGTGACGTCGTCGACGGCACGACCGAGACGCTGTTCACCCTCGAGCAGCCCTTCGCCAACCACAACGGCGGCGACCTCGCCCTCGGACCCGACGGTGCGCTGTGGTTCGGCCTCGGCGACGGCGGGGGCGGCGGTGACCCGCTCGAGGCCGGGCAGGACCTCACGACCCCCCTCGGCGCGCTGCTGCGCCTCGACGCCGACACCGGCGAGGCCGCCGAGGGCAACCCCGACCTCGGCGCGGACGCCGACCCGCGGATCTGGGCCTACGGGCTGCGCAACCCGTGGCGCTTCAGCTTCGACGAGGCCACCGGCGACCTGTGGATCGCCGACGTCGGCCAGGACGAGCGCGAGGAGGTCAACTGGCTGCCCGCCGAGGACGGCGAGCCCGGCGGGGCCGGCGCCGGGGCGAACCTCGGTTGGAACGCGATGGAGGGCACGCTGCCCTTCGACGGCCCCGAGCCCGAGGACCACTGGCCGCCGATCCACGAGTACGAGACCCGCGTCGACGGCTGCGCGATCACCGGGGGCGTCGTCTACCGCGGCACGGCGGTCGACGGCCTCGACGGCGCCTACCTCTACAGCGACTTCTGCGACGGCGGGGTGCGGGGCCTGCGCCACGACGACGGCGAGGTCGCCGAGCAGCGCGACTTCGCCGTCGACGGGGCGGCCTCGGTCGTCTCCTTCGCCGTCGACGCCGACGGGGAGGTCTACCTGCTCACCTTCAGCGACGGCGTCCTGCGCCTCGGCGAGGCCGGGTGACCGCGGTCGCCGCGCAGCCGGCCACGCCGGACGGGCCGGTGCTTGCTCACCGGCCAGAGCCCAGGGTCTGAGCCTCTAACGCTCAACTTTCCTGTGTCGATGACAGGGTGATGGGTACCCTGGGGGCATGGACATCAACCGCTTCACCCACAAGGCCCAGGAGGCCCTCCAGCAGGCCCTCTCGCTCGCCTCGACTGGCGGCAACCCCCAGGTCGAGCCGGTGCACCTGCTCAGCGCCGTGCTCGCGCAGTCCGACGGCGTGGCCGGCCCGGTCCTGCGTCGCCTCGGCGCCGACCCCGCGCAGGTCGCCAAGGCCGCCCAGGCCGCGGTCGAGCGCCTGCCGAAGGCCGCCGGGGCGACCGCCCAGCCGGGCCTGTCCCGCGCCGCCGCGGGCGTGCTCACCGACGCCGAGCAGCGGGCGCAAGCCCTCGGCGACGAGTACACCTCGGTCGAGCACCTCCTGCTCGCCCTCGCCGAGGAGGGCGGCGCGGCCGCGCAGGTCCTCGCCGAGGCCGGCGCCGAGCCCGACGCGCTGCTCGGGGCGCTGCGCGAGGTCCGGGGCAGCCAGCGCGTGACGAGCCAGGACCCCGAGGGCACCTACGAGGCGCTCGAGAAGTACGCCGTCGACCTCACCGCCGCGGCGCGCTCGGGCGACCTCGACCCCGTCATCGGCCGCGACGAGGAGATCCGCCGCGTCGTGCAGGTGCTGTCGCGGCGCACGAAGAACAACCCCGTGCTCATCGGCGACCCCGGCGTCGGCAAGACCGCGATCGTCGAGGGGCTCGCCCAGCGCATCGTCGCCGGCGACGTCCCCGAGAGCCTCAAGGACCGCCGCATCGTCGCCCTCGACCTCGCGGCGATGATCGCCGGCGCGAAGTACCGCGGGGAGTTCGAGGAGCGCCTCAAGGCCGTGCTCTCCGAGATCGAGGCCGCCGAGGGCCAGCTCATCCCCTTCATCGACGAGCTCCACACCGTCGTCGGCGCCGGCAAGGCCGAGGGCGCGATGGACGCCGGCAACATGCTCAAGCCGATGCTCGCCCGCGGCAAGCTGCGCATGGTGGGGGCGACGACGCTCGAGGAGTACCGCGAGATCGAGAAGGACAAGGCCCTCGAGCGGCGCTTCCAGCCGATCCACGTCGGCGAGCCCTCCGTCGAGGACACCGTCGCGATCCTGCGGGGCCTCAAGGAGCGCTACGAGGTGCACCACGGCGTGCGCATCACCGACTCGGCGATCGTCGCCGCCGCACGGCTCTCCGACCGCTACCTCACCGAGCGCTACCTGCCCGACAAGGCCATCGACCTCATCGACGAGGCGACGAGCCGGCTGCGCATCGAGATCGACTCGATGCCGATCGAGATCGACGAGGTCCACCGCCGGGTGCGCCAGCTCGAGATCGAGAGGGCCGCGCTCGAGGGCTCCGCCGAGGGCGACGCCGAGGCCGCCGCGCGCCTCGCCGACCTCTCCAGCGAGCTCGAGGCCGCCCGCGACGAGCTCGCCGGGCTCAACGAGCGCTGGGAGATCGAGCGCGACGCGATCGAGCGGATGCGCGAGCTCAAGGGCCGGATCGAGGCCGCCCGCGAGGAGGCCGAGCGCGCTGAGCGCGACGGCGACCTCCAGCGTGCCGCGGAGCTGCGCTACGGCGCGATCCCCGACGCCGAGCGCGACCTCGATGCCGCCCAGCGCCAGCTCTCCGAGCTGCAGGCCGAGGGCGCGATGCTCACCGAGGAGGTCAACGCCGCCGACGTCGCCGAGGTCGTCGCGAAGTGGACCGGCATCCCCACCGCGCGGCTGCTCGAGGGCGAGCGCGACAAGCTCGTGCGCCTCGAGGACACCCTGCGCGAGCGCGTCATCGGCCAGGACGAGCCGGTGACCGCCGTGGCCGACGCGGTGCGCCGCAGCCGCGCGGGCCTGGCCGACCCCGACCGCCCGCTCGGGTCCTTCCTCTTCCTCGGGCCCACCGGCGTCGGCAAGACCGAGCTGGCCCGCGCACTCGCGGAGTTCCTCTTCGACGACGAGCGGGCGATGCTGCGCCTCGACATGGGCGAGTTCCAGGAGAAGCACACCGTGAGCCGGCTCGTCGGCGCCCCGCCGGGCTACGTCGGCTACGAGGAGGGCGGTCAGCTCACCGAGCCGGTGCGCCGCCGGCCGTACTCGGTCATCCTGCTCGACGAGGTCGAGAAGGCCCACGCCGACGTCTTCAACGCGCTGCTGCAGGTCCTCGACGACGGCCGGCTCACCGACGGGCAGGGCCACACCGTCGACTTCCGCAACACCGTGGTCATCATGACCTCCAACCTCGGCAGCCAGTACATCCTCGACCCCGACGCCTCGACCGAGGCGATCCGCGAGCAGGTCATGGCCGCGGTCGGC
>PWFH01000129.1 GCA_003553795.1 Egibacter sp.
CTCCGGCGTCGTCGTCGGTCGCGTCCCCGTCGTCGGTCGCGTCCCCGTCGTCGGTCGCGTCCCCGTCGTCGGTCGCGTCCCCGTCGTCGGTCGCGTCGGCCTCCCCGGCCTGCGCAGGGGACGCCCCGGCGCCCCCGTCGGCGGGTCCGCCGTCGCGCGCGCCGACGAGCACGCCACCGAGCACCGCCCAGGGCAGCGCGGCGAGCAGCAGGAGCCGGGCCCGACGCCGTCGAGGCGAGGCCTCCTCCTCGTCGGGTCCGTCGGGCTCGTCGTCGAGCGGCGCGTCGCCGGCGTCGAGCCAGGCCGCGAGTGGTTGACGCTCCATGATACCCCCTGTCATTGCAGAGCCATGAGAATACATGGAACATCACACAAGGCAAGGCGCGATCCTGCTGGAGGTGGGGACGACGCGGCGCGCCTACACTCGACCGTGACCGCGACAGGAGAGCACCCATGGCCGAGCAGGCCAGCACCCCGGGGGGCACGCAGCCCCCCGATCAGCCCGCTGCCCCGTCGGACGGCGGTGACCGGGAGACGGCGGCGCACCCGGCGGGCAGCGACCCCACCCGGGCCGACCTCACCGACGAGCAGCGCCGAGAGGCCTTCGTGCGCGACGCGGTGCCCTACCTCGACGCGCTGTACTCCGCGGCGATGCGCTACACCCGCAACGCCGCCGACGCCGAGGACCTCGTCCAGGAGACCTTCGCGAAGGCCTTCGACAAGTTCCACCAGTTCCGGCAGGGCACGAACCTCAAGGCGTGGCTCTACCGCATCCTCACGAACACCTACATCAACGCCTACCGCAAGGAGCAGCGCCGCCCCGAGGAGGTCTCCGCCGACGCCGACGAGGAGTTCAGCCTCTACGACCGCGTCGGCTCGGCGACCCACGCCCCCGCCGAGGTCGAGGTGCTCAGCCACCTCACCGAGGACGAGGTCAAGCAGGCGCTCGCCGACCTGCCCGAGCAGTTCCGCATCGCCGTCTACCTCGCCGACGTCGAGGGCTTCAGCTACGCCGAGATCGCCGAGATCATGGACACCCCGATCGGCACGGTCATGAGCCGTCTGCACCGGGGAAGAGGAGCGCTGCACCGCGCGTTGTACGACCTGGCCACCCGGCGCGGTCTCGTGTCGGCCCACGACGATGACGGAGGGGCGGTGGCCTGATGGAGCACACCTGCCGCGAGATCCTCGACTCCCTGCGGACCTACCTCGACGGGGAGCAGCCTGGCGACCTCGACGGGGTGATCGCCGAGCACCTCGAGGCCTGCCCGCCGTGCCTCGAGCGCGCCGACTTCGAGCGCGAGCTCAAGGCCCTCATCGCCCGGACCTGCCGGGATGAGGCCCCACCGGGCCTCGCCGACAGCGTCATCGCCCGCCTCGGGCGCGCCTGAGCCGACCGCGGGGAACACGCCCCGGCCCTCCGGCTGCGGCGGCGCTCAGCCCGCCTCGTCGGCCACGGGCCGGCCGGCGGCGTCGTCGTCGACGGCCTCGACCGCCCACGCCAGCCCGTCGATTGGGTCGGCGACGGCCAGGCGCAGGACCCAGCCGGACTCGACCTCCGGGCGCTGCCAGCGCAGCCACTCGAGGTCGCCGAGCGCGTCGCCCAGCTCGTCGGCGAGGGCCTCGCCGGCGCCGTCCTCGGGCCACGGCAGCCCGCACAGTGCGGCGGCTGCCCACCACGCGGCGAAGCGCCCGGCCGCCCCGCCCCGCCGACGGCCGCGGGCTCCGCCGCTCGCGCCGGCCCACTGCAGCAGGCCGAGCGCCTCGCTGGGCTCGAGGGCCACGGTCGCGGCCTCCCCGGCGAGCGCGCCGACCGCGGCTTGCGCGTCGCCCTCCACCGCCGCGACGGCGAGGCGGCCCTCCGACTGCGAGGCCCACGCCGCGGCGACCTCGGCGAGGGCCTCGGCCGCCTCGTCGCGGGGCAGCCGCGCTCCGGGTGCGAGTCGCTGGCTGCCGGCCCGCGGGGCGGGCAGCGTCGGGGCGGGGAAGAGCGCCTCGCGGTCGCGGTAGCGCGGCAGGGCGTAGGCGGGCTCCCAGGCGGCGAGGCGCAGCGGCAGGTCGACGTCGACGTCGGCGGCGCCGCGGAGGTCCTCGCCGCGGATGACCCGCTCCTGGGCCAGCGCCGTGCGAGAGGCGAGGTCGCCGACGTGGGGCTCGAGGTCGGCCCAGCGGTGGGCGCCGGCGGCGACCTCGGTGAGCGGGCCGAGCGTGAAGCGCCCCGCGCCCGGATGCAGGACCGCGCCGGCGTGCGACGGCGGGCCCTCGAGGGCGAGGCGGTAGTCGATGTGCTCGGCGACGCCCCACAGCTGCCGGCCGACCTCGACGGCGTCGCGGCAGCGTCGCGCGAGGTCGGCGAGGGCGTCGTAGCGCCGGCTTGCCGCGAGGGCGTCGACCGCGCGCAGCAGCGCGGCGTCGTCGGCGGCGTCGACGAGCCGCTGCAGCTCAGCGGGCGAGCCGCCGCCGAGGCCCGGGCCGTCGGGTGGCTCCTCGAGGATCACGTCGGGCTCCCATCGGGGTCGGTCGCTGACGTCTCGCGGCTCGACCCCGAGGCGGGGTCGTGCACGGTCCGGGCCGTCGGGCGGGTAGCATGCCAGGCATGAACGAGCGTCCACAGGACCGCCGGGGCGACGCCGACGAGGCGGCGCTCCGCGCGCTGCGCAGCAAGCTCTCCGGGGTGCTGAGCCGCCTGCCCGACATCGAGCGGGAGGTCGTCGAGCACCGCATGGGCCTGCGCGACGGCACCCCTGCCAAGCCCGGCGAGGTCGCCGAGCGCCTCGGGCTGACGATCGCCGAGGTCAAGCGCATCGAGGGCCGGGCGTTCGAGCGCATCCGCGAAGTGGGCCCGATCAAGGGGCTCGAGCGCTTCCTCGAGCGTTGAGCCTTCCCGAGGACCTCCTGCGCGACCGCGCCGGCCTCCACGAGCCGGTCGTCACCCACCTCCAGCACCTCCTCGGTGACTGGCAGATCCTCGCCGACCTCTCCTTCGCCGACCTCCTGCTCTGGGTGCCGGTGCCGAGCGAGGGCCCGCGGCCGTCCTACCTCTGCGTCGGGCAGATGCGGCCCTACACCGCGCAGACGATCTACGTCGAGGACCTCCTCGCCCAGGTCGTCGACGCCGCCGACCGGCCGATGGTCGGGCGCGCCTTCAGCGAGGGCCGGATCATCCGCGACACCGACCCCGACTGGTCGCTCGGCGTGCCGGTGCGCGAGGAGGCGATCCCCGTGCGCGTCGGTGACGACATCGTCGCCGTCGTCACCCGTGAGGCGAACGTCTCGACGGCGCGCTCGCCCTCCCAGCTCGAGCTGTCCTACCTCGGCGCCGCCGGCGACCTCGCGCACATGCTCGCCGAGGGCACCTTCCCCTACGCCTCGGAGGGGGAGGAGGAGCGCGAGCACTCGCCGCGCGTCGGCGACGGCGTCATGCGCCTCGACGCCACCGGCGGGGTGGAGTTCGCCTCCCCGAACGCGATGAGCGCCTACCGGCGCATCGGCAGCACCGCGCAGGTCACCGGCTCGCACATCGTCGAGTTCGACCCTCACCCCGGCGCGCTCATCGAGGGGCTCGCCGCGGGCACCCCGGTCGACGACGAGCTCGAGCACAACCGCACGATCACCCAGCGCCGCCTCATGCCGCTGCTGCGCGAGGGCTCGGTCGTCGGGGCGCTCCTGCTCGTCCGCGACGTCACCGAGCTGCGCCGCCAGGAGCGCGCGCTGCGCGTGAAGGACGCGACGATCCGCGAGATCCACCACCGGGTGAAGAACAACCTCCAGACCGTCGCCTCGCTCCTGCGGCTGCAGGGTCGGCGGCTCAAGGCCCCGGAGGCGCGCGACGCGCTCGCCGAGAGCGTGCGCCGCATCACCTCGATCGCCCTCGTCCACGAGACGCTGAGCGCGGACTCCCGCCAGCGGGTTCCCTTCGAGGGCATCACCGAGCGCGTGCTGCACATGCTCGAGCAGGGCATCGTCGACTCCAACGCGCCGGTGGCCTTCGCGGTCGACGGCGACCCCGGGGAGCTGCCCGCGGAGGTCGCCACCCCGCTCGCGCTCGTGCTCAGCGAGCTCGCGCAGAACGCCGTCGAGCATGGGTTCCCGTCGGGTCAGGGCGGCACGATCACCGTGGGCTTCGAGCGCGGACCCGCCACGCTGCGCGTCGAGGTGCGCGACGACGGCGTGGGGATCCCCGAGGGGCGCACGCTCTCGGAGATCGAGGGGCTGGGGCTGCAGATCACCCGCACCCTCGTCGAGTCCGAGCTCGCGGGCACCCTCGACGCCCTCGAGGTCGACGAGGGCACGGCGATCGAGCTCGTCCTGCCCTTGCCGTGAGCGGCGTGCGCGGCCGCGCCGCGCCGCGCTAGCTCGCGATGCGACGCCGGCGCTGACGGCTGCGGCGCAGCGCGCGCCGCTCGTCCTCGCTCATGCCGCCCCAGACGCCCGCGTCCTGGTTGCTGTCGAGCGCCCACTCGAGGCACTCGTCGATGACCTCGCAGGTGCGGCAGACGGCCTTGGCCCGCTCCACTTGCTCCAGTGCCGGGCCCGTGCTCCCCACCGGGAAGAACAGCTCCGGGTCCTCGCCGATGCAGGCAGCGCGTTGACGCCAATCCATGGGATGTCGTACCTCTCGCCTTGTCTGGGCCGCAGCACTCCTCGGACGCGACCTCGTCGGTTGTCGTGTGGTGCGGACGTGCCGACAGCGCCTGCGGCGCGCGGTGGCGTCATCCACCGTCGCACCGCTGCCCGCGGCGCTGCGGGCGCACTTTGTTCGTGGATTCACAAGCAAGAATAGCCTCGGGGCGCGCCACCGTAAAGGATGATCTCGAATTCGTGACCAACCGTAGACGTCGCGCTCCGGCGAGTCGTGGCTCACGGCCTGGCCCGCTGGTCTGGTCGGGTGCCCCCAC
>PWFH01000166.1 GCA_003553795.1 Egibacter sp.
CATCCGGATTGTGCTTATGCAGCACATTCGTGATCGCCGCCGTCAACGTCGTCTTCCCATGATCAATATGACCAATCGTGCCGACATTGAGATGCGGCTTCGACCGCTCGAACTTCTCCTTCGCCATGGTCTCGCAGTCCTTCCGGGTCTGTGTCGCGTGCAGCGTCGCCGTCGGATCCGTCGTCGGTCGCTGGCGCCGAGCCACGTCGTCCGTAGGGCGTGCCCTCGTGGGCCGTAGCGGCGGGTGGATTCGAACCACCGACAACTCGATTATGAGCCGAGTGCTCTAACCCCTGAGCTACGCCGCCGTGTGTCGGGCCGCGGGCGCGGCCGTCTTGTGGGGGGAGGTCGCGCCTCCCGTGTCGCCCGAGCGCTGCGCAGGCGCACACCGAGCCCCCCAGCGGAATCGAACCGCTGACCTACTCCTTACCATGGAGTCGCTCTGCCGACTGAGCTAGGGGGGCGCGAAGCGACAGTATGGAGCGGGCTCTGGGGGGCCGCAACCTCGCCCACCCCGGCGTGGGGGAGCCCGCCGCTACGCTGGCGCCGATGAGCGACCACGACCCCGAGACCGACCACGACCACGGGAACGACCACAGCCCCGTGTCCGACGGCGGGCCCGGGTCCGACACCGAGCCCGGGTCCGACGCCGAGCCCGGGTCCGAAACCCAGCCCGGGTCCGAAACCCAGCCCGGGTCCGACACCCAGCCCGGGTCCGCCACCGAGCCCGGGCTCGTGCGGCTCGACCCGCGGGTGCGGTCGCTGTGGTGGACCGCGGGCGGGCTGCAGGCCATCCTGTTCACCCTCGTCATCGCCCCGGTCGACCGCTTCGCACCGCTGCCGTGGCCGACCTGGTGGCTCACCGGCGGGGTCGCCGTGGCGACGCTCGCGCTCGCCGCGATCGTCCCGGCGATCCGCTACCGCCGCTGGGGCTACGCCCTGCGGGAGGGCGACCTGTGGATCCGCCAGGGCGTGCTCTGGGTCAGCGTCTCGGTCATCCCCTACTCGCGGCTGCAGTTCGTCGACACCCGCCAGGGGCCGCTCGACCGGCTCTTCGGGCTCTCCCAGCTCGTCGTCCACACCGCCGCGCTCGGCACGTCGGGCCGTCTGCCGGGTCTCGACGCGGCCGAGGCCGAGCAACTGCGCGAACGGCTCGCGGCGGTGGAGAGCGATGTCATCGCCGTCTGAGGCGCCCGCAGGGCTCGTGCCACCTCCCCCGCCCGGTGCGCTGCCTGCCTCCGGGCGGCCCGGCCAGGTGCCCGCGCCGCCGGCGGCCGCGCTGCCCGTCGGCGCGCCGCCTCCCACCGGACCCCCGGGCGCCGACCCGTGGGCGCAGGAGGGCCCACGCCACCTCCACCCCGCCGCCGTCGGGGTGTGGTCGCTCGCGGGGATCGGGCCCCTCATCCTCCTGCTCGTCGTGGGGACGCTGAACCTCGTCATCGCCGCGTTCATCATCGTCTTCTCCCTCGTCGGCTCGACGGTGCGCTGGTGGCGCTTCCGCTGGCAGGTCACCGACGACGCGCTCGTCATCGAGCAGGGGCTGCTGCAGCGACAGCGCCGCGTGATCCCGCTCGAGCGCATCCAGTCGGTCGAGGCGGTCCGCCAGCTGCGCCACCGGCTCTTCGGGGTCACCGGGCTGCGCGTCGAGGCGGTCGGCGGCTCCGAGACCCAGGGCCAGCTCGACGCGCTCAGGCCCTCCGAGGCCGCCCAGCTGCGCGCCGATCTCCTGCGGCGCCGTCGCGGAGGCCCCGCGCGGCCCTCGGAGTCCGCGGCGGAGGCCGCGGCGCCTGGCGAGGGCGCCGACGCGCTCGCGCTCGTGCCGGCGGGTCAGCTCGTCGTCGCCGGGCTCACCGGAGGGCGCGTCGGGGTCGTCGCCGCGCTGCTCGGCTTCGCCTCGCAGTTCTTCGCCGAGCAGACCACCGCGGTCGTCGAGTACGTCTCCGACTTCGTCGGCGCACAGGGGCTGCAGGGCCTGCTCGTCGCCGTGGCGCTCTTCGCCGCCGCGGTCTTCCTGCTGTCGGTCGGCGCGACGGTGCTGACGTTCTGGCGCTTCACCCTGACCCGTGACCAGCGCAACCTCTACACGAGCCGTGGCCTGCTCGACCAGCGCACCGGCACGATCCCGCTGCACCGGGTGCAGACCGTCCGCGTCGAGGAGAACCTCGTCCGGCGCTGGCTCGGCCGCGCCGCGGTGCGCGTCGAGGTCGCCGGGCAGGCCGGCGACGCCGCCGAGGCCACGAGCATGGCCCTGCCGATCGGCTCGCGGCGGATGGCCTTCGACCTCGCCACGCGGATCATCGACCGCCCCGAGCTCGCCGACGTCGCCCTCGAGAGCATGCCGCGCGGCGCGCGTGACCGTCGCCTCGTGCGGGCCCTGCTCGCCACCGTCGCGCTCACCGCGGCGGCGGTGTGGTTCGCCGACGCGGTGGGGCTCGCCGCGGCGCTGCTCGTCGTCCCGCTGTCGGCGCTCGCGCTCGACGCCTACCGCGCGCTCGGCCACGCCGAGCCCGGCGGGGTGGTCGTCGCCCGCAGCGGCGTGTTCGTGCGCGCGACGACGTTCACCCCGGAGCGCTGCCTGCAGGGGGTCGCGCTGACCTCGACGCCGCTGCAGCGCCGTCGGGGGCTCGCGAGCCTCGAGCTCCACATCGCCCGCTCGCCCTCCGCCGGCGGCGGCGACCCCGAGCTCGTCGACCTCGACGAGGACCTCGCCCGCGCCGAGCTGCGCCGTCTCGCCGCGCTCGCCGCGCACGCCGGCCGCCAACGCCGCGACGTCGAGGGCCGGCTCGTGCGCCCCGAGCAGCCGCGCGACGCCGAGGCGATCGCCGCGCTGCACCGCGCCTCCGGCGGTGAGCGGGCCGCCGACCGCGTCGCCGCGCTGCGCGCCGGCCACGGCTTCGACCCCGCCCTCTCCCTCGTCTGCGAGCGGGGCGGTCGGCTGCTCGGCCACGCCCTCGTCAGCGAGGTCGGCCTCGAGGGCCACGACGGCGGCGTCCACGCCCTCGCCGCGCTCGCCGTCGACCCCGAGCAGGAGGGCGAGGGCGTCGATGGCCGCCTCATCAAGGCCGCGCTCGCCGCCGCCGCCCAGCGGGGCGCCGCGCGCGTCGTCGCGGTCACCGAGGGCGAGGACCTCGGGCGCTTCGGCTTCGAGCCCGCCGCCGAGCACGGCCTCGCGCCGGACGACGCCCGGATCGACGAGGCGCGCTGGCTCGTGCGCCGCCTGCCCGCCGACGACGGGCGCACCGGACGCGTGCGGCTGGCGGGGCTGCTCGACGGGGCGGCGACCGGAGGCGGGGCCGGACCCGGGTCCTCGTGACGGCGGAGACGTCGTCGCGGGGGCGGATGGTGGTGGGAGAAGGATTCGAACCTTCGTAGGCGTAAGCCGGCGACTTTACAGGCCGCTCCCTTTGGCCACTCGGGCATCCCACCGGGCCTGCGGAATGCTACGGGCCCCCTCGATAGGCTGCAACGTCAGCCGAGCAGGAGGACACCGATGGCCCAGTCCAGCTTCGACGTCGTCGCCGAGACCGACCGCCAGGAGGTCGACAACGCGATCAACCAGGCCCGCAAGGAGCTCGCCCAGCGCTTCGACTTCAAGGGCACCGGCGCCGAGGTCGCGTGGTCGGGGGACGGCATCGTCATCACCGCCAACAGCGAGGAGCGCGTCGACGCCGCCCTCGACGTCCTCAAGGACAAGCTCGTCAAGCGCAAGGTGAGCCTCAAGGCGCTCGACCACGGCCGGCCCGTGCCCGCCTCCGGGGGCACCTACCGCCTCGACGTCGGCCTCGTCCAAGGCATCCCCGAGGACAAGGCCAAGGCGATGGTCAAGCAGATCAAGGACTCCAAGCTCAAGGTCCAGCCGGCGATCCAGGGCGATCAGCTCCGCGTCTCGAGCAAGTCCAAGGACGCCCTGCAGGAGTGCCAGGCGCTGCTGCGCAACAACGACCAGGGTCTGCCGCTGCGCTTCACGAACTACAAGTAGAGGCGCCGGTCGCCCCCGGCGGGGGAACCGGGGGCGACGGCGCGCGGGGTGAGGTCGGTGGGGGCGGCAGCGGGCCGGCGCGGCCGCCGCGCGCTGGGCCTGCGGCCGCGGCTCAGCGCAGCTGGCCCATGCGCTGGGCGATGCGCTCGAGGTTGGCGACGCGGTCCTCGGTGCGGGGGTGGGTGCGGAACGCGCTCGACAGCCCGCCGCGGGCGAGCCCGCCGAAGGGCGCGGAGATGTAGAGCGAGGAGTACGACGAGCTCGGCGACTCCGCGGGCGTGCCGCCGACGCCGCGGCGGGCGAGCTGGCGGCCGCCCGACTCGAGCTTCTGCAGGGCCCGGGCGAGCGCGAGGGGCTTGCCCGAGAGCTCCGCGCCGGAGGCGTCGGCCTGGGTCTCACGGCTGCGGGTCACCGCGAACTGGATGATCATCGCCGCGATCGGCGCGAGGAGGATGAGCAGGATCTGCGCGATCGGGTTCGCGTCGCCGTCGCGCCCGCCGAAGAAGAGCGCGAAGCGCGCGAGGAAGGTCACCGCCGCGGCGATCGCCGCGGCGACGCTGCCGATGAGGATGTCGCGGTTGTAGACGTGGCTGAGCTCGTGGGCGAGCACGCCCTCCATCTCGTCGCGGTCGAGGAGGTCGATGAGCCCGCGGTTGACGCAGACCGCCGCGTTGCGGGGGTTGCGGCCCGTGGCGAAGGCGTTGGGCTGCGGCGACGGCGAGACGTAGAGCCGGGGGGCCGGCTGCCCCGCCCGCTGGGAGAGGTCGCGGACCATCGCGTGGTACCAGGGGTAGGTGGCCTCGTCGGCGGGCTCGGCGCGCGCCATCCTGATCGCGATCCGGTCGCTGAACCAGTACGAGCCGATGTTCATCGCGAGCGCGAGCCCGAGCGCGATCACCAGCCCGCCCTCGAAGAACGAGCCGGCCCACAGCAGCAGACCGCTCAGCAGCCCGAGCAGCGCGACGGTCTTGAGCCGGTTGGGCATCCTCTCGGTGCACCCTCCTCGTCGGTGCTGCGCCCCGTCGGCGCGCGCATTACCCCCAAGGGTACCCAGCACCTCGAGCGGACCCACCTCCCGGGCCCGTCCACCCGGTCATCGTCGCCCCTGGCGAGGGGGCCCCGGCCGGCGCCGCGGCGCTACCCGGAGGCGACGAGCGTGGAGACCCCGGCGACGTCGGTGAAGACCCCGATGCCGAGGAAGAGCACGACGGTGAGCACCGCGAGCCCACCGACGGCGAAGCCGAGCGCCTTGCCGGGGGCCACGGGCTCCTCGACGGTCGGCTCGTCCATCCACATCGTCCGCACGACCGCGAGGTAGTAGAACATCGCGACGACGGTGTTGAGGACGACTGCGGCGGCGAGGACGAGCCCGAAGGCCGTGCCCGCCTCGACGGCGACGCTGAAGACGAAGAACTTCGCCCAGATCCCCACGAGCGGCGGCACCCCGCCGAGGGAGAGCAGGAAGATCGACAGCGCGGCGGCCAGGCCCGGCGAGCGCCGCCCGAGCCCGGCGTAGTCGGCGACGAGCCGGCTGGGCTGGCTGCGGGTGACGGCGGTGACCGCGGCGAAGGCCCCGGAGTTCATCACCGCGTAGGCGATGAGGTAGATGAGCACCGCGCGGAAGGCGTCGCTGTTGAGCGCGGCGTCGGTGGCCGTGGCCACGCCGAAGGGCACGAGCATGTAGCCGGCGTGGGCGATCGAGGAGTAGGCGAGCAGCCGCACGACGTTGGTCTGCTGCAGCGCGAGGAGGTTGCCGAGCGACATCGTGAGGATCGCGAGGACGCCGAGCACCGGCGCCCAGACGTCGGCGAGCGGGGCGAAGGCGACGAAGGTCACCTGCAGCAGCCCCGCGAAGCCCGCGGCCTTCGAGGCCACCGAGAGGAAGGCGGTGACCGGCACCGGCGAGCCCTGGTAGGTGTCGGGCGCCCAGAAGTGGAACGGCACCGCGCTGATCTTGAAGCCGAAGCCGACGATGACGAAGAGCACCGCGGCGAGCAGCAGCGGCAGCCGCTCGCCGGTCTCGAGCGCGACGGCGATGCCGGCGAGGTCGGTCGTGCCGGTCACGCCGTAGACGACCGACATCCCGAAGAGGAGGATCGCCGCGGAGAGCACGCCCATGACGAAGAACTTCAGGGCCCCCTCGTTGGAGCGCAGGTCGAACTTGCGCAGCCCCGCCATGACGAAGCCGGGGATCGACACGAGCTCGAGGGCGACGAAGAGCATGACGAGGTCGCGCGCGCTGACCATGAGCATCATGCCGACGAACGACCCGAGCAGGAGCACGTAGTACTCGCCCTGGTAGGTCCGGAACTCCGAGAAGTAGCGGTAGGACAGCAGCAGGACGAAGAGGGCCACCGACAGGAACAGGCCCTTGAAGAGCAGCGCGTAGGCGTCGACGACGAAGGCGTTGCCGAAGGCCGCGCGCGCCCCGTCGCCGATGTCGGCCCACAGCGCGACGGTGAAGGCGAGCGCGGCGACGACGCCGACGAGCCCGATGAGGTTGACGTAGCGCTTGCGCTCACCCGTCAGGGCGAGCTCGACGAGGAGGATGAGCAGCGCGGCGACGACGACGGAGAGCTCCGGCGCGAGCGCGAAGAGGTCGACGGTCGTCGGGTCGCTGGCGAGGTCGGTCACCGCGGCTCCTTACGCCCCGAAGGCCGACATGATCGAGGTCACGTCGGCGTCGGTGATCGCGGTGACGAGGAACGGCAGCGGCCCGAGCGCGACGGTGAGCACGAGCAGCGGCGCCCAGGCCCCCCACTCGATCGGGCTCACGTCCTCCGGCGGCGCGGCCACCCAGCGCTCGGGGGGCTCGCCCATGAGGACCCGCTGCATCATCCAGAGGAAGTAGCCGGCGGTGAGCACCGTGCCGACCGCGCCGAAGACGACGAGGACGCGGTAGAGGGTGAGCCAGCCCGCCGCGACGAGCTCCGGGGCGGGGTTGAACGCCGCGAGCAGCGCGAGGATCTCGCCCCAGAACCCGGCGAGGCCCGGCAGGCCGAGGCTCGCGATCGCCACGAGGCCGAGCACCGCGCCGAGGCGTGGCGTCGTCTTGAGCATCCCCCCGCCGAGCGCGGCGATCTCCCGGGTGTGGTAGCGCTCCTTGATGGTGCCGGCGAGGAAGAAGAGCATCCCGGTGATGATCCCGTGGGCGACCATCCCGAAGATCGCGGCGTTGATGCCCAGCGGGGTGAGCGTGGCGATGCCGAGCATGACGAAGCCCATGTGCCCGACCGAGCTGAAGGCGATGAGGCGCTTGAGGTCGGACTGCGCCAGGCAGGCCAGCGCGCCGTAGATGATCGCGATGACGGCGAGCACGGCGATGAGCGGGGCGTACTCCACCGCGGCGTCGGGCAGCACCGGCAGGGCGATGCGCACGAACCCGTAGGTCCCCATCTTCAGGAGGATCCCGGCCAGGAGCACGCTGCCGACCGTCGGCGCCTCGGTGTGGGCGTCGGGCAGCCAGGTGTGGAACGGCCACATCGGCACCTTGATCGCCAGCCCGAGGAACATCCCGAGGAAGGCGAGGCGCTGGAAGCCGATCGCGAACTCGCCGGCGGCGCCGTACTGCTGCAGCGCGACGAGGTCGAAGGTGCGCTCGGGCGCGGCGAAGTACACCGCGAGGAAGGCCACGAGCATGAAGACGCTGCCGAAGAGCGTGTAGAGGAAGAACTTGATCGCGGCGTACTGCCGGTTCGGCCCGCCCCAGATGCCGATCATGAAGTACATCGGCACGAGCACGAGCTCCCAGAACACGAAGAAGAGGATGAGGTCGAAGGCGATGAACGTCCCCGCCATGCCGGCCTGCAGCAGGAGCATGAGCGAGAGGAAGGCCTTCGGCCGTCCGGGCTCCTCGATGTGGTGGAAGGAGTACACCGCGCAGAGGAACGTGAGCAGGTAGCTCAGCACGAACAGCGGCAGGCTGATGCCGTCGATCGCGACGGTGTAGCTGATGCCCGCCGGCTCGATCCACGGGACGCTCGCGACGTACTGCAGGCCCCGCTCCGACCAGTCGTAGCCGACGAGGATCGCGAGCGACAGCGCGAACCCGCCGATGGAGACGAGCAGGGCGAGGACCTTGGCGTAGTCCTCGTTGCGCCTCGGCACGAGCGCGACGGCCGCGGCCCCGACGAGCGGCAGGGCCACGGTGATGGTGATCGCGGACTGCTCCCAGCTCACCGTGTCACCTCGGGGTTCTCCTCTGCGTGCAGCGACTCGGGCATCAGGACACCTCTCCCACCGCGAAGACGATCGCGAGCACGACGACGCCGGTGAGCATCGCCCCCGCGTAGAGCTGGACGTTGCCGGACTGCGACAGCCGCAGCCGCGCGCCCGACCACCACGTCGACGTCGCGAGGCCGTGGAGGACCCCGTCGATCCCGCGCTGGTCGACGTCGTCGTAGACGCGCCGGCCGGTGGCCACCGTGGCCCGCCCGGCGCCGGCGACCGCCCGGTCGATGACCTCGTCGTTGAGGGTGACCGCGGCGGGCGCGGCGGTGTCGCGCACGATCGTGCGCGTGACGAGGTCGGTCCAGAGACGGTCGAGGTAGTACTTCTCGGCGAGCACGGTGCTCACGGGGCCGAGGCGCCGCGCGGGGTCGTCGTCGCCGAGTGGCAGCGCCCGGTAGAGCGCCCAGCCGGCGAGGAAGCCGGCGAGGGCGAGGCCGACGGCGACCGCGGCGATCGCGGGCTCGAAGGCGATCGGGTGGGTCTGCCAGTACTCGAGGCTGAACATCGTCCAGGCGCTGAAGGCGTAGGGCTGGAAGGCCTCGACGGGCAGGTTCACGAGCCCGATGAGCGCGGCGGGCACCGCGAGGGCGACGAGCGGACCGGTCATCGACCGCGGCGACTCGTGGGGGTGGCCCTCACCGCGGAAGGACCCCGCGAAGGTGAGGTAGAGCACGCGGGTCATGTAGAGGACGGTGAGCGCGCCGCCGAGCGCGCCGACGACGAGGACGAGCGAGCCGGTGTAGCCACCGGCCGCGGCGGCCTCGACGAGGATCTCGTCCTTCGACCAGAACCCCGCGAGCGGGGGCACGGCCATGAGCGCGAGCGTGCCGACGAGGAACGTCGCGAACGTCGTCGGCATGACCTTCGCGAGCCCGCCCATGTCCCGCAGGTTGTTCGAGTGCGCCGCGTGGATGATCGAGCCGGCGCCGAGGAAGAGCAGGGCCTTGAAGAAGCCGTGGGTGAAGAGGTGGAAGATCCCCGCGGTGTAGCTGAAGGCCAGCGCCGCGACCATGTAGCCGAGCTGGGAGACCGTCGAGTAGGCCAGGACCTTCTTGATGTCCTCCTGCACGAGCGCGAGCAGCCCGGCCATGAGCAGGGTGATCGCCCCGATGACCGCGAGGGTGGCCTGCGCGGCCGGCGCGGCGCTGTAGAGGGGGTAGAGCCGCGCGACGAGGAAGACCCCGGCGGTGACCATCGTCGCGGCGTGGATGAGCGCGGAGACCGGCGTCGGTCCGGCCATCGCGTCGGGTAGCCAGGTGTGCAGCGGGAACTGCGCGGACTTGCCGACGACGCCGAGGACGAAGGCGATGAGCGCGAAGGACAGCAGCCCGGTGTCGAGCGGCGCCCCGCCGGCCTGCACCCCGTCGCCGACCATCGCGGTGATCGCGGCGATGTCGAAGGTGCCGAACTGCCCCCACAGCGCGACGACGCCGACGACGAGGCCGACGTCACCGAGCTTCGTGGTGAGGAACGCCTTGATCGCGGCGTCGGAGTTGGCCTTGAGCTCCCACCAGAAGCCGATGAGCAGGAAGCTGCTCACCCCGACGAGCTCCCAGCCCACGAGCAGGAGCATGAGGTTGTCGGAGACGACGAGCAGGAGCATCGCGGCGCTGAAGAAGCTCAGGACCGCGTAGTACCAGGTGAAGCGCTCGTCGCCGTGGAGGTAGCCGAGGCTGTAGACGTGGACCATGAGGCTCACGAAGGTGACGAGCAGGAACATCATCACCGTGAGCCCGTCGATGCGGATGCCCGCGAAGAGGCTGTCGCCGGCGCCGATGGGGGCGAGCTCGACCCGCGCGGTGTGCAGGAAGGCCTCCCCCACCCCCGAGGTCGTCGCGGCGACGTTCGCGCCGAAGACCTCGACGGCGAGGACGAGCGAGAGCACGAACGCGGTCGCGAGGCTGAGGATGCCGATCTCGGCACCGCCGACGGGCATCTTGCGGCCGAGCGCGACGATGACGACCGCCGAGGCGGCCGGAAGCGCGGGGATGAGCCAGGCTACCGAGCTCACCGGGGTCGCCTTTCTGCGAGGGGGTCAGCCATGGCTCAGTACTTCATGAGGTCGGCGTCGTCGATGTTCACCGATGCGCGGTTGCGGTAGATGAGCATGATGATCGCGAGGCCCACGCCGATCTCCGCGGCGCCGATCGCCATGACGAAGAGGGCGAAGACCTGCCCGGTCAGCAGCGCGTCGCCGGCGATCGCCCAGAACGTCACGAGGTTGACGGTCACCGCCGCGAGCATGAGCTCGATCGACATGAGCACGAGCACGGCGTGGCGGCGGCTGAGCAGACCGTAGACGCCGACGCTGAAGAGCAGCGCGGCGAAGATCAGGGGGTAGACGGCCGCCACTACGCCGACACCTCCCGCTCATCGGGCGTGGGCTCGGGCTGGCGCTGCGGCCAGCTCGAGGAGTCCGGCGGCGAGGCCTCGGCGGCCTCCGGCTCGTCGGGGTCGGGCTCGGGCAGCGGGCCCTCGCCCTCCTCGCGGCGGGCGATGACGACCGCGCCGATGAGCGCGAGCGTGAGCAGGAAGCCCAGGGTCATGAACGGCAGCGCCCAGGCGACGTAGAGGACCTCGCCGAGGGCGGCCGGCGGCACGTGCTCGAGCGCGATGACCTCCCCGCCGTAGGAGGTGACGATGAGCGCGACGAGCCCGGCGAAGACCGCGAGCGCGACGGCCAGCGGCATCGCCTTGCCGAGCTCGTTGCCCTGCCCGGTCGGCCCGATCGGCGCGCGCGTGAGCATGAGCCCGAAGAGCAGGAGGACGACGACCGCGCCGACGTAGACGAGCACCTGCGCCCAGGCGACGAACTCCGCGCCGAGGACGAGGAAGACCCCGGCCACCGCGAGGAGCGCGACGACGAGGTAGAGCGCGGAGTGCACGACGTTGCGCGAGGTCACGACGAGCAGCGCCGCGGCGCCACCGACGACGCCGGTCGCGAGCATGACGACCTCGGGGACGCTCATTGGTCGCCTCCCTGCTCGCGCTCGCGGCGCTTCTGGGCCTTGACGAAGGCGGCCTTGGCCTTCGCCCGCGCCGCCCGCTCCGGGGTGCCCTCGGCGACGAGCCGCGCGAAGAGCTCCTCGTCGATCTGCGGGCCCTCCGCCTCGGGCTCACCGCCACCCTCGGCGGCGGCCTTCGCCTTCGCGACGGCCTCCTCGGCCTCCTTGCGGGCCGCGGCGATGCCCGCCTCGATCTCGGCGGGCGGCACCGCGCCCTCCTCGAGCGGCGGCGGTGGCGGCACGGTGTCCATCCACTCGCGCAGCCGCTCCTTCTCGTGGGTGAGCTCGCGGATGTCGTACTCGGCGTACTCGAACTCCGGGGACCAGAACAGCGCGTCGAAGGGGCAGACCTCGACGCAGATCCCGCAGTACATGCAGAGCGCGAAGTCGATCGCGAAGCGGTCGAGGACGTTGCGCGTGCGGGTGCGCCCGCCCTCGACGGGCACGGTCTCCTTCGAGGAGTCGATGTAGATGCACCAGTCCGGGCACTCCTTGGCGCAGAGCATGCAGACGGTGCAGTTCTCCTCCATGAGCGCGATGACCCCGCGCGTGCGCGGGGGCAGCTCGGGCTTGACGTGGGGGTACTGCGCCGTCGTCGCCGGCGAGAGCATCGTCTTGAACGTCAGGCCGAGGCCCTTGAGGAGGCCGCTGCCCGGCAGGGAGGGGGCTGCCATCTAGAACCACACCTTCGCGGTCGCGACGAGCACGATGTTGAGCAGGCCGAGGGGGATGAGCACCGACCAGGACAGGCGCTGGAGCTGGTCCTCGCGCATGCGCGGGAAGGTCGCCCGCAACCAGACCATGATCGCCGAGAGCACGAGGATCTTCGCGAAGGTGATGACGAAGCCGAGGACCATGCCCGCGGCCCCCTCGGGCAGGCCCACGCCGGGCCAGGGGTACCAGCCGCCGAGGAAGAGCACCGTCGCGAGCGCCGAGAGGATGACCATCCCCGCGTACTCCGAGAGCATGAAGAAGGCGTAGCGCATCCCGGTGTACTCGGTCATGTGCCCGGCGATGAGCTCGGAGTCGGCGATCGGCATGTCGAACGGCGGCCGGGACAGCTCGGCGAGCGCGGCGACGAAGAAGAGCCCGAGGCCGATGATGTGGGGGATGCCGTAGATCATCGGCACGCCGAACAGCGTGAAGCCGTGCTGGGCCTCGACGATGCCGGGCAGCGACAGCGTGCCGGCCTGGATGACGATCGCCGCGGCGGCGAGCACGAGCGGCAGCTCGTAGCTGATGAGCTGCGCGGCGCCGCGCAGCCCGCCCATGAGGCTGAACTTGTTCGCGCTCGACCAGCCGGCCATGAGCGTGCCGAGCACGGTCACGCCCGAGGCGGCGAGGGCGAAGAAGATGCCGGCGTCGAGGTCGGTGAGCCACAGCCCCGGGCCGAAGGGCAGCACGGCGATGACGACGACGCCGGGCACGACGGCCACGGCCGGCGCGAGGGCGAAGACCCAGCGGTCGGCCGCGGTCGGGATGATGTCCTCCTTCTGGAGGAACTTCAGCCCGTCGGCGGGCAGCTGGCCGATGCCGTGCCAGATCGCCTCCATCGGCCCGAGCCGGTCCTGCATGTGCGCGAGGACCTTGTGCTCGAGGTAGCCGACGACGACCGCGCCGATGAGGAAGAGCAGGAGCGCGGCGAGTGCCTGCAGGAGCAGGGCCAGCCAGAGCGGCTCGAGGGCGAAGACCGAGGTGGCCACGTCAGCGGTCCACGTCGCCGACGACGAAGTACACGCTGCCGAGGATCGCGATCATGTCCGACAGCAGGCTCCCTTCGAGCAGCTCGGGGACCATCTGGATGTTCGAGAACGACGGGGTGCGCATGCGCATCCGCCAGGGCGTCTTGCCGCCGTCGCTCACGAGGTAGTAGCCACCCTGCCCGAGCGGGTTCTCGGTGCGCACGTACGTCGCGCCCTCGGGGGCCTTGACGGTCTTGGGCATCTTGCGGTTGACCGGCCCTGCCGGCAGGCCCTCGTGGACCTGCTCGATGAGGTCGAGGCTCGCGTCGATGCGGTCGAGCAGGACGACGAAGCGGTCGTAGCTGTCGCCGTTCGTGCGGACGGGGACCTTGACGTCGAGCTCGTCGTAGACGCAGTAGGGCTCGGACAGCCGCACGTCCTCGGCCACGCCGGTGGCGTGCAGCGTCGGGCCGGTCACCCCGTAGTCGACGGCGACGTCGGGCGCGAGGGCCCCGACGCCCTTCGTGCGCGCCTGGAAGATCTCGTTGCCGAGGAGGAGCTGGCGGTACTCGTCGTTGCGCGAGCGCATCGTGGCCGCCATCTGCCGGCTCGCGTCGAGGAAGCCGGCCGGCAGGTCCTCCTTGAGGCCGCCCACGCGGGTGTAGGTGAAGTGCAGGCGCCCGCCGGTGGCCGACTCGAGGAAGCTCTGGATGTCCTCGCGCTCGCGGAAGGAGAAGAACACCGGGGTGATCGCGCCGAGCTCGAGGCCGAAGGAGCCGATGAACATGAGGTGGTTGAGGATGCGGTTCCACTCGCTCATGAGCACGCGGATCCACTGCGCGCGCTCGGGCACCTCGAGCTCCATGAGGCGCTCGACGGCCAGCGCGACGCCGAGCTCGTTGCAGAACGCGCTGAGCCAGTCGTGGCGGTTGACCAGGGCGATGATCTGCCGGTAGTCACGCGCCTCGGCGAGCTTCTCGAAGCCGCGGTGCATGTAGCCGATGACCGGCCGGGCGCGGACGATGACCTCCCCATCGAGGTCGATGACGACGCGCAGCACCCCGTGGGTGGCCGGGTGCTGCGGGCCGATGTTGAGGTTCATCTCCTGGGTGACGAGGCCGCCGTCGCGGATCTCGACCGACATCGCCTCGCCGGGCCCGCCCGGCAGGATGACGCCGCCCTCGTGCGGCAGGGTCTCGCTCATGCGCCCTCACCCTTCCCGGGCTCGTCCCCGCCACCGCCGCGGCCCTCGCCGCCGGCCTCCGGTGCGGCCTCGCCGGGGGAGCCCTGCGCCCCGCCGGCCTCGGCCTCGCGCTGGGCGCGCTTCTTCGCGCGCATCTCCGCGGCCTTCTGCTTCGCGCGCTCGGCCTTGGCCTTCTTCGCCGCGGCCTTCTCCTCCTCGGAGGGGCCGTCGTCGGCAGGCTCGCCCCCGGCGTCGGCCTTCGCCGGCTCCTCCTTGGCCTTGGGCACCTTCTCGCCGGGCCAGGGCTTGATCTCCCGGGTGGTGAGCAGGAAGTCCTTGCGCAGCGGCCAGCCCTCGAAGTTCTCGACGGTGAGGATGCGCGGCTCGAGGCCGGGGTGGCCGTCGAAGACGATGCCGTACATGTCGTAGGCCTCGCGCTCGTGCCAGTTCGCGCCCCGGTAGACGCCGGTGAGGCTCGGCAGCCGCGGCGCCTCGCGGCCGCCCTCGGCGAGCGCGCGCAGGAGCACCGCGTGGCGGTGACGCGTGGAGTACAGCCGCGTGACGACGTGGAAGCCGTCCTCACCGGCGTCGACGCCGGCCATCATGTCGAAGAAGTCCATCGCGAGCGCCTTCTCGCGCTTGCAGAGCGCGGCGGCGCGCGGCAGGTGCTCGGGTACGACGTCGACGGTGAGCTGGCCGTGGGCCACCGTCGTCGCGGTCACCGCCTCGGGCAGGCGCTCGGCGAGCAGCGCGGCGATGGCCTCGGGCGCGAGGCGGGTCGCCGGCGGTGACGTCTCGGAGGAGCGGACGGTCGGCATGGGCGCCTCTACATCGGGTCGTCGACGGGGTGGCGCGTCGGGTCGCCACCACCCACGACGATCGGCTCGGGGATGCGGGGGCCGTAGCGCTCGGCGTGGCGGGCCTTGAGCGACTCGGTGCCGATGCGCTCCTGCAGCTGGACGATGCCGTCGAGCAGCGCCTCGCCACGCGGCGGGCAGCCGGGCACGTAGACGTCGACGGGCAGGATCTGGTCGACGCCCTTGGTCACCGAGTAGCTGTCCCAGTACGGGCCGCCGCAGTTCGAGCACGACCCGAAGCTGATGACGTACTTCGGCTCGGGCATCTGCTCGTAGAGCCGCTTGAGGGCTGGCGCCATCTTGTCGGTGAGCGTGCCGGCGACGACCATGAGGTCGGCCTGGCGCGGCCCGTGCGCGAAGGGGATCACCCCGAGGCGCATGAAGTCGTGGCGCGCCGCGCTCGTGGCGATGAACTCGATCGCGCAGCAGGCGAGGCCGAAGTTCATGACCCAGAGGCTGTACTTGCGTCCCCAGTTGAGGACGAACTTCAGCGGCTGTGGGACCTCGGTACGGTCGATCAGACCCACTTGAGCACGCCCTTCTTCCACTCGTAGGGCAGGGTGATCGTGACGAAGAAGAGGAAGACGAGCATCACCCCGAAGATGAAGCGCTGGTGCTCGCTCGTGCCGAGCACGACCGCCCAGGGGAAGATGAACAGCGTCTCGACGTCGAAGATCACGAACATGAAGGCGAACATGTAGTACCGGATGTGGGTGTGCGACCACCCGGTGCCGACGGGGTCGATGCCGCACTCGTAGCTCGAGAGCTTGAACCCGTACTCGCGGTCGGGGCGCACGAGACGGCTGACGGCGAAGGCGAGGGCGACGAGGAGGATGCCGGCGACGGTGAGCGCGAGCACCGTCGCATAGCTCGTGAGATAGGCCTCCACGCCCGCAACCCTTTCCTCTGTGCTCGCCGTTCGGGAGTCTACGGTCGCGCCCTGCCCCGCCCAACACCTCGCGACCGGAGGGATGCCAGGGGTCCCGACGAGCCGGGACCCGTGACCCTGCCGGGGTTGCCCGCAGTGCGCAGGCTCTGGAACAGGTCGCCGAGGGGCCGCGTCCCGGTGGCCGGGTCCGGCCGCACCCCGGGCCCACACGAGTCCCGAGGAGCGCGTCGATGCTCAACCTCACGACCCTGCTCGACCCCGCGCCGCCGGCCGTCGACGACGTGCGCTACGGCACCCACCAGCCCGCCGGGGCCGCGCGCCCGGTCGTGGCGTGGACCGTGACGCGCAGCTGCAACCTCACCTGCCGGCACTGCTACTCCGCCTCGATCAACCACCCCTACCCAGGCGAGCTCACCGAGGAGGAGTGCGACGACTTCGTCGATGACCTCGTGGCGATGCCCGCCTCGGCGCTGCTGCTCAGCGGTGGCGAGCCGACCCAGCACCCGCAGCTGCCCGAGATCGCCAAGCGCGCCGCCGACGGCGGGCTGCGCGTGACGCTGTCGACGAACGGCACGACGGCGGCCAACCCCTCCTACGCCGACCTCCTCGCGAGCTCGGGCTTCCGCTACGTCGGCATCTCCTTCGACGGCATCGAGCGCGTCCACGACGACTTCCGCGGAGTCGAGGGCGCCTACGCCGACGCCCTCGCCGGCGCGCGCAACCTCATGGAGCGCGGGGTGCGCGTCGGGCTGCGGATGACGCTGACCGCCACCGCGGTGCCCTACCTCGAGGACCTCCTCGCCCTCGTCGACGCCGAGGGCTTCGAGCGCGCGTGCTTCTACCACTTCGTGCCCTCCGGCCGTGGCCGCAAGGCCGACGCCGAGACGATCGACCCGCAGACCACCCGCGCGGTCGTCGACCGGCTCCTCGACTTCGCCGACGACCTCCGCGAGCGCCGTCCCGAGGCGGAGATCCTCACCGTCACCAACGCCGCCGACGGCGCGCGCGTGCTGACCTGGCTCGAGGAGCGCGGCCGCGACACCACCGAGGTGCGCCGCCGCCTCGCCCGCGTCGGCGGCAACCGCAGCGGCAAGGCCATCGCCCACGTCTCGAGCACCGGCGACGTCCACCCCGACCAGTTCAGCTGGGGCCGCAAGGTCGGCTCGATCAAGGAGCGCCCGTTCTCGGAGATCTGGCGCGACGAGGCCGGGCTGCTCGGCGAGCTGCGCGACCGCCTGCCGCGGCTGTCGGGGCGCTGTGCCTCCTGCCGCTTCCTCGACGTCTGCGGCGGCAACCTGCGCGCGCGGGCCAAGGCGATGACCGGCGACGCCTGGGCCTCCGACCCCGGCTGCTACCTCACCGACGCCGAGATCGCCGAGCCGGCGGCGTGAGCGGCGCCGCAGCCGGCCACCCCGGCGGCCACGCCCCCGCCACCGGCGCCAGCGGCCACCCCGGCGGCAAGCCCGACCTCGACCGCGCGCCGATCACCGTGGCCTGGGAGCTCACCCGCGCCTGCGCGCTGCGCTGCCGCCATTGCCGCGCCTCGGCGATCACCCGCCGCGACCCCGGTGAGCTCAGCACCGACGAGGGCAAGCGGCTCATCAGCGACATCGCCGCCTCGGGCGCCCGGGTCCTCGTGCTCACCGGCGGGGACCCCCTCGCGCGCCCCGACCTCGAGGAGCTCGTCGCCTGGGGCCACGCCGAGGGGCTGCACGTCGGGCTCTCCCCGGCGGTGACCGGCCGGCTGCGCCGGGAGCGCCTCGCCCGCCTCGCCGAGGCCGGCGTGGCCTCGGTGCACCTGTCCCTCGACGGTGCGAGCGCCGCCACCCACGACGGGCTGCGCGGGGTCAACGGCTCGTTCGAGCGGACCCTCACCGCGCTGGACTGGGTCGGCGAGCTCGGGCTGCGCCTGCAGATCGGCACGTCGGTGACCACCGGCACCGTCGCCGACCTCCCCGCGCTCGCGACGCTGCTCACCGACCACCCGGTGACGATGTGGAACCTCTTCTTCCTCGTGCCGACCGGGCGCGGTGAGGACCTCGCCACGCTCGACGCCGCCCAGCACGAGGCGGCCCTCACGTGGCTCGCCGAGACCTCCGAGGACCTGCCCTTCGGGGTGCGCACCACCGCGGCGCCGACGTACCGCCGCATCCGTCACGACCTCGGCCTGGCCCCACCGCCGGCCGGCAGCGCGAACGACGGGCGCGGGTTCTGCTTCGTGAGCCACACCGGCGAGGTCCACCCCTCGGGGTTCCTGCCGGTGCCCGTCGGCCACGTCCGCGAGACGCCGATCGGCGAGATCTACCGCGAGGCGCCGCTCATGCGCGCGCTGCGCGACCCCGCCCGGCTCAAGGGCGCCTGCGGGCGCTGCGACTGGAACCGGATCTGCGGCGGCAGCCGGGCGCGGGCCTACGCGCTCACCGGCGACCCGCTCGCCGCCGACCCCACCTGTGCCTACGTCCCGGCCCTCAGCGGCTGACCACCCCCGGCCGGCCAGCCCCGCCGCCGAGTGGCGGATCGACGTCGCCACACCACCGAGATCCGCCAATGGCGACGAGCGGCTCAGCGTGCACGGAGAAGGGGCGGGCCGCAGCCCGCCCCTGCCCCATCAGGAAGAGCCCATGCGCGGCGCTACGGGATGAGGATCCCGCGGCCGTGCAGGCGCTCGTGGTGCAGTTCCTTCATCGCGTCGACGGCCTCGTCGAGGGCGAACTTCTGGGTGTGGAGTGTGACCTTGCCCTCGGCCTGCAGCACCATGAGCTCGGCGAGGTCGACGTAGGTCCCGACGAGGTTGCCGATGAAGCTGCGCTCGGTGGAGATGATGTCGATCGTCGGTACGTTGACGTTCTCGCCGTAGCCGATGACGTAGTGGAAGCCGTGGCGACGGGTCATCGCCCAGGCGGACTCGAGGGCGCCCTTCTCGCCGACGTAGTCGAAGACGACCTCCGCGCCGTGACCGTTGGTGATGTCGAGGACCTTGTCGACCTCGGAGCCGTCGACCTTCACGGTGAAGTCCGCGCCCCAGCCGCGGGAAAGCTCGAGGACCTCATCGGAGGTGTCGACGGCGATGATGTTCGCCCCGGACATCGCCTTCGCCGACTGCAGTCCGATGTGGCCGAGGCCGCCGACGCCGATGATCACCGAGAACATGCCCGGCATCATCGCGCCGTCGAGGTTGGCCTTCTTCGTCGCGTGGTACGCGGTGAGGCCGGCGTCGGCGTGCGCGGCGACGTCGGCGGGCTCGACGCCGTCGGGCAGCTTGACGAGTGCCCGGGCGTTCGTCTTGAGGTACTCCGCCCAGCCACCGTCGACGTTGATGCCGGGGAAGGTGGAGTCGAGGCAGTGCATGTCGTCACCGCGGCGACACGGCAGGCAGAAGCCGCAGGTCTCCTGGGTGTGGCAGATCACCGCGTCGCCCGGCTTGAGGTGCTCGACCGCCGAGCCGACCTCGTGGACCCAGCCGGCGTTCTCATGGCCGATGATGTAGGGCAGCTCGATCCCGGTCTTGGGGGCCCACTGGCCCTCCCAGATGTGGAGGTCGGTGCGGCACAGGCCCGCCCCGCCGATCTTGACGATGACGTCGAACGGGCCCTCGATCTTGGGGTCGGGGACCTCGTCGACGCTCGGCCACTGGTCGTAGGCGTGCAGACGGACGGCCTTCATGTTCAGCTCCTTCTGGTCGGACGGATGGTGCAGCGCGCCTCGGACGAGGCGTGGGGGGTGAAGCCGGGTGGAGCGAGGACCATCGAGGGTCTCCTCAGGTGCGCGCGGCCTCGGGCTCGGGCC
>PWFH01000157.1 GCA_003553795.1 Egibacter sp.
CGGCTCGCGCCGGCATCGGGGTGGGCGAGGTCGACATCGACGGCGAGGCCGTAGGCGGCGACGCCGGGGACGTCGATCTCGTAGGTCTCGGCGTCGTCGTCGTCGAACGCCGGGCCTGTGGCGGCCTCGAGCGCCGCGGCGCAGGTCACCGACTCGGCAGTCACGCCATTCTCGGCAACGTCGCAGGTTGCGATGACCTCGCCTTCGTCGAGCAGGCGCACGATGTGGCCGGCCACGACCGGCGTGATGTCGTTGTCCTCGTCGTCCTCGAGGAAGTCGGCGTCGGGGTCGACGAGCTCTGTGGCCGAGCCGTCGGGCAGCCCGACGGTGCCGGCGCGGATCAGGTTGTCGTCGCCGTCGACGATCTCGTAGTCCAGGCCCTCGTCGAATGTCGGCCCGGTTGCCGCCTCGAGCGGCTCGACGCAGTCGACGGTCTCGTCGTCGACGCCGTCGACGGCGACGGTGCAGCTGGCGTAGAGCTCACCGTCGTCATCGAGGACCCGCAGCTCCTCACCGGCGACGACCCCGCGCTCCTCGAACGCGCCGTCGGGGTCGAAGAGCGTCGTCGTGGGGTCGGGGTCGGGGGGGTCATCCTCGGAGGCGTAGTCGCCGATGTCGCCGGCGGCGATCGCGTCGCCGATGCCGGCGTCGACGGACTGCCCACCGACGGTCAGGGTCGTGGCGAAGTCCTCCTCGCCGGCGGACAGCGACAGCTCGACGGCGGTGTCGTGGACGATGGCGATGTCGCGGGCGTCGCGGGTGTCAGCGAGCGGCACGCCGACGGCCACGGTCGTCGTCGCGTCCCAGCTCACCTCGACCGACCCGTCGGCGGGCTCGTCGACGCCCTCGACGACGGCGCCCTGCTCGGCGGTGCGCACGCGCAGCGGCGCCTGGGTCGTGCGGCCGGCGTCGTCCACTTCGATCTCGAGGACGAGATGCGGCGCAGTGGCGCTCGCGTCGTCGGCGGCGAAGGTGCGGGTGAGGTTCGCGACCGAGGCGTCGACGGTGACGCTGCGGGTGCCGGAGCCCTCGAGGGCGAGCGCGTCGTCGACCTCGTCATCGAGGATGTCGAGCAGGGCGGCGAGCGTCGGGGCGGCCGGGTCCTCGACGTCGACGCCCGCACCGGTTGCGGTCCCGTCGAAGTCGGCGCCGCCGGTGTCGGTCTCGACGGCCTCGGCGATGACGTCGAGGACGTCGGCGAGGTCCTCGAGCGGCAGGAGATCGGCCGGCTGGAGGTCGAGGCCCGGCAGGCTGTCGACGAGCGCGGCGTTGTCGCTCGTGGCGAGCAGCCCCGCGCCGGTGCGCAGCCCGCGCATCGCGATGCGCCGCAGCGCGAGGAGGTCACCGGCGACGATGAGCTCGTCGCCGGCCTCCCAGACGGCCAGCGTCTCACCGTCCTCGAGGTCGGTCGCATCCCGCCCGTCGAGCGGCTCGTCGCAGGTCAGGGTGTTCGCCGCGGTGATCGTGAAGCCACGGCAGGACGCACCCTTCGTCGCGTTGGTGAGGGTGGCGTCGAGCTCGTCGCCCACGCTGGCGCCGAAGGCGTCGGTGAAGTCCACGTCGCTCGTGACCGCCGTTGCGGTCCCGCTCGTGGCCACGCCGCGGACCTCAGGCGCGACGTCGAAGGGCCGCAGATTCCCCAGGTAGTCGTTGTAGGCGCCGCCGAAGGTGAAGCCGCGATCGACGAGGGCCGAGAGCGGCTGGTCGTCGTCAGCCGCGCGCGTGGCGTCAGCGGCCCATGCCGCGGTGAACGACCCGGAGAGGCCGAGGTCGTCGACGGCCTCGGCGACACCGACACGGTCGGCGACGTCGACGTCGACGCTCGCCTCGAGGTCGACGGTGGCGTCGAACCCGCGCGACGGCGGGATCGCCGCGGTGGCGACGTCGTCGGCGAAGGGGTCGATGTAGCCGATGAGGTCGGCGACGCGCACCCAGCCGGTGCTGCCGTCAGGCACGTCGAACGTCGAGGAGCCCGCAGCGCCGTTGAGGTCGGTGTCGGGGTCGATGCCGACGGTGAGGGCGGTGTCACTGTCGCCGACGTCGAGGTCGAGATCGAGGTCGACCTCGACCGGCAGGTAGCCGATGACGCCGGGCATCGTCGTCTTGTCGGTTGCGGTGACCTCGTCGACGACGAGGAGGTCGTCGGTGCCGTCGGTGAGCAGGAAGCGCCCGCGGATCTGCTCGACCTCGTCGGCGTCGGCGGCCGTGCGGTCCTCGTCCCCCGGCCGCGGCAGGTCGGGGTCGAGGACGATGCCGCCGGTCGCGGTGACCTCGACCTCGACGTCCACCGCGGTGCTCGGCACGTCGTCGGGTCGCAGCGACGACAGGCGCGCGCCCTGGCGGAAGGCGTCATCGACCTGCCAGTCGACGTCAACGCGCTCGCTGATCTCGGTGGAGAGGTCGACGGTGACGACGTCGGGCTGCGGCGGGCTGTCCTCGCCGACGCCGTCGATCCCACTGATCGTGGCGAGCTCGAGGAGGTCGTCGGGGTCGTCGGGGCCGAAGCCGGCGGCGGTGAGCTCGGCGGCGAGCTCCTGGAGGCTCGCGAAGCGCGGCACCGCGGCCCGGTCGACGAGCCCTTCGCTGGTGTCGCTCTGCCAGGTGACCCGCAGCTCACCGATGCGGTCGGTCGGCACCGCGACGTTGGCCTCGGGAGCGATCCCGACCGTCGCGTCCTCGTTGGCCGGGGTGGTGAGGTCGGTGTCGGCGGCGTCGCCGCCGAGCGTCCACGCCACGCTGCCCTCGGCGACGTCGACGTTGGCGAAGGCCTGGCAGTAGGCGGTCTGGCCGTCGCGGGCGATGCCCTCCGGCGGCGAGGTGTCGGTGGACCCGCAGGCGATGAGCGCCTCGGAGCGCTCGCGGACGAACTCCACGAGCGGGCCGCCGGGGTCGGCGACGCCGGCGAGCGAGCCGTCGAGCAACGGCAGGTCGACGTCGCCGGCGGCCGCCCCGGCGCGGATCGCCAGGGCCATCTCACCGAGGCCGACGAGGAGGTCCTCGACGGTGAGGTCGTCGAACGGGACGAACCGGTCGCCGATGTGCTCGTCGATGTCGGGGTAGTAGCCCTCGCGCTCGGTGGGGAATGCGCCCTCGATGTCGCCCTTGACGGTGAGGGTGATCTCCTCGTCGTCGCCGCTGAAGCCGGTCCGGGTCTCGAGGAGGTCGTCCTGGGTGAGCTCAAGATCGAGGTCGATGCTGCTGGCGTCGAAGGCGATCTCGAGGAGGTCGGCGGGGTTGGTCTCGACGAGCTCGCGGCGGTCGATCGTGCCGGTGCCCGAGGCGTCGGGGTCGAGGAAGTCGGCGGCGATCGACAGGTCGAGGTCGTCGGCGTCGGCCTCCGCGTCGACGTCGAGCAGGCCGTAGCGGGCGGTGAAGTCAGCGATGCCGCCGTCTTCGCCGACGGCCACGTCGACGGCGACACCGGCGTCCGCGGGATCGCGGATCTCGAAGACGAAGACGTCGTCGCCCTCGGCGTCCTCCTCGGTGCGCAGCGCGAGCGGCACGTCGACGGTCGTGACCGTCTCGACGTCGGCGATGCGGCCCTGGCCGAGGAAGAGGCTCGGCAGCCCGTCGTCGAGCTCGGGGTCGGCGTCGGGATCGGGCTCCTCGACGTAGAACAGCGGCAGGTCGACGGTGCGCGTGACCGTGAGGTCGAGGTCGAAGCTCAGCACGTCGTCGACGTCGCCACGGTCCGTCGCCGTAACGCTGACGACGACGGTGTCGTCGGTCAGGGTCACGAGCTCCAACGCGTCGAGGTAGTCGTCGACGTCGTCGGTCAGGTCGTCGGCCTGCTCGACGATGCGGGTGATGATGCCGCCGTCGAGGCCGGCGAGCGCGCCCGGCGAGGCGACGGTGAGGGGGATGGTCTCGCCGAGCGGGCCGAGCTCCCCGGCGCGGTCGATGACCCGGGCCAGGCTCAGCAGGCCCTCGGCCAGCGCTTCGGTGCGCGGGTCGGGCTCAGCCGCCGAGGCTGGCAGGACCGGCAGCAGCGAGACGGTCAACGCGACGGCGAGCACCGTCGCGAGGAGGCGGATGCTGGGCCGGCGCTGCGCGGTGGCGGTGGTCATCGTTGCTCTCTCCTCCGCGCCAGCGCGCGGCCCTAAGTCAGATCTCGTCGAAGCTGCCGGGCTCGTGGCCGAGTGCGGTGCTGATCTCGGTGTGTCGGTCACGCCAGACCGACAACTGGTCGGCGTAGTCCTCGAGGCCGCGCTGCAGCGCGCGGTCGTCGCGCTCACGGGAGGCCTCGACGACCTCGGCGAGGGTGCGCAGCTGCGCCTCGAAGTTCTCGAGCAGGCCGTCGAGCTCGTCGGAGAGCGCCGGTGTCGCCTCGAGCGCGGCGAAGTCCTCGCGGGCGGCCTCGGTCACCGCCGCGAGGGCGGCGTAGACCTCGTGGGCGCCGATCGGGTCCGCGGCGACCTGCGGCGCACCCTCCTCCTGGACCTCCTCGAGGCGGTCGGCGTAGCGCTCCGCGGCCTGGCGGTACTCCGCGGAGAAGGCCTCTGCCTCGCGCTCGGCGTCCTCGGCGGCTTCGGCGTCGGGATCCTCGGACTCCCCGTCGTCGTCACCCGTGCAGGCGCCGAGCAGCAGGGCGGCGAGCAGGGCCCCGCTGCCGAGCCAACGCCATCGTCGCGAACGCCGAGTCCCCATGAGCCACGTCCCCTCCGGCGCCCGACGAGCAGGCACACGTTGCCGAGCCCCCAACACCTCGCCGGACCCGCGCGGGCGGTCCGGCCCCCGGCGCGGCGACGGCAGCAACCGCCCCGCACCCCTGCATGACCTGCAGCGGCCACGACGCGGCGCAGACGCTCTGTCGCTGACTTAACCCCCAG
>PWFH01000096.1 GCA_003553795.1 Egibacter sp.
CCTTGGACAGCGCGGTGATGCCGGTCAGCCGGGAGAGGTCGCAGACGATCCCGCCCTCGGTGGCCAGCGGCGAGCCGACCACCGAGGAGCCCAGCCCCCACGGGATGAGCGGCACGCCGTGGGCCTTGGCGAGGGCGAGGGCCTCGACGACCCCGGCGGCGCTCGTCGGGGTGATCACCGCGTCGGGGTGCCCCAGCGGCTGGCCGGTCGCCGCGCGCTTGATCGCCAGCGGCCACCAGTCGGCGCGGTAGTCCTCGAGCAGCGTCGCGTCGGAGACGGCCTCGCTGGCAGCGTCGCTCAGGAGGTCACGCACGGCATCGCGGTCGTCCAAGGGCTCTCCCCTTCATCCAGGGCCGCCGCGGCGTGAGGAGCGCACCCGCCTCGAGGGCATCGAGCGCTCGACACCCACGGCGCCCGCACATCTGAACGTGATCTAGGCTGTGATTGTCACGTCGTGAGTGTGACAACGCGCTCGGGGCTCGTCAAGGCCCTTCTCCGAGGAGGTCCCCACCGCGCGCGCCGCACGGGCGCGGCGAGCGTCAGCGGCTCGGCCGCTTGAGCCTGTCGACGAGGTCGCGGAAGGCGCTCACCGCACCGCCGACGTCATCGACGGCAACCGCACCGGGGCGGCCCTCACGGCGCATGAGCCACAGCCAGAGCGTCTCGGCGTCGCCGCCGATCCGCGCGACCTCGCCCTCGCCGCTGACGCCGCCGGCACCGGCCCCGGCGCTGGCGCTGGCGCTGGCCACCACGCCGTCGCGGTCGACCCGCCAGCGCTGCGCCCCGGCGTCGAGCACGACCGGCCCGGGCCCCTGCCACCCATCATCGAGGGCGCGCCGCACGTCGGTGTCGACGAACTCGTCGATGAGGTCGAGCGCCCGGGCGGCCTCGACGGGCGCGGGCCGTCCCTGCGCGTGCTCGGCGTCCCACCGGTGCAGGACCGCCTCGCGCAGGAGACGGCGCGCCCAGAACACCGGCTCCCGCGCACCGACGGGCGTCCAGACGAGCGCGTGCCCGGCGCCGGCGAGCGCGTCCTCCGCGGCGGAGACGGCGGCGCCCAGCGCGTCGGCGAGGGCGTCGGGAGCGTCGTCAGGGCCCACCCCGAGCTCCGGGGACGGGCGCTCGAGCACGCCGCTGCGCACCGCGAGTGTGGCGTTGCCGAGGATGCGGAGGACGTGGACGGCGAGGTCGCGCACCGACCAGGAGGCGTAGGCGGCCACGGGCGCGTCGGGACCGCGGCCGATCGCCTCGGCCAGCGCCTCGAAGGACTCCTGGCGCCACCGCCGCCTCGTGTCCATGGCGTCTCCTCCGCGCGAGGCGCAGGCTGCCGCCCCGGGCTCTGCCGCGTCGACGGTAGCAGCCGCGGGCCGCGGGTCGGCAGGGCCGCGCGGGACCTTCGACCCTGCCCGACGACGGGACGCGACCGATGATGAGCGCGGTGCCCGGGTCCCACGGCTCGCCGCGGGCGCGGCGCCGCGTCCCCTCCCGCTTCTACGAGGTGTGCCCGTGAGAGTCCTCGCCGTCCTGCTCGTCTCACTCGTCGCGCTCGGCCTGTTCGTCTGGGCCGGCCTCAAGGTGCCCGCGCGCCCCTACCCCGAGCTCGAGGCCGCCGGCGGCGAGCCTCCGCTCGCGCCGTTGCCCGAGGGGCTGCCCGAGCCCGTCGAGCGCTTCTACGGCGAGCTCTACGGCGCCAGCGTGCCGGTCATCGACACCGCCGTGGTCACCGGGCGCGGGACGATGCGGATCGCCGGGGTCACCCTGCCGGTGCGCTACCGCTTCACCCACGACACCGGGCGCGCCTACCGACACGAGATCGAGACGACGCTCTTCGGGGCGCGCACGATGGCCATCGACGAGGTCTTCGTCGACGGCACCGCGCGCCTCGACCTGCCGTTCGGCGTGAGCGAGGGCCCCAACGTCGACCAGGGCGCGAACCTCGCGCTCTGGGCCGAGGCGGTGTGGATGCCGTCGGTGTGGGTCACCGATCCCCAGGTGCGGTGGGAGCCCGTCGACGACGAGGCCGCCCGGCTCGTCGTGCCCTTCGGTGACGTCGAGGAGACCTTCCTCGCCCGGTTCGATCCCGACACGGGGATGCTCTGGTTGCTCGAGTCGCTGCGCTTCAAGGGGGAGGACGACGACGAGCGCACCCTCTGGCTCAACGAGGTCGCGGTCTGGGGCGACGTCGACGGTCATCGCCTGCCGGTCGAGACGGCGCTGACCTGGCTCGACGACGGCGACCCGTGGGCGCGGCTGACCACCGAGGACGTGCGCTACAACGTCGCGCTCACCGAGGAGGTGCGCCCGGCGGGGCGTTGACCGGTGTGCGGGCTGCGGCGCAGGATGGCCCGCGGCCACCGGCCGCGCCGCACGGGAGCCGACGGAGGGAGCACGGCATGGACACGCTGCGCTGGGGCGTCGTGAGCACCGCGAAGATCGCCCGCACGAAGGTCATCCCGGCGCTGCACGAGGCGTCGAACAGCGAGGTCGTCGCCATCGGCTCGCGGCAGGCCTCCGAGGCCCGGGCCGTCGCCGACGACCTCGCGATCCCCACCGCGCACGGCTCCTACGAGGCGGTCCTCGCCGACGACGACGTCGACGCGGTCTACATCCCGCTGCCCAACCACCTCCACGCCGAGTGGGTCACCCGGGCCGCCGAGGCCGGCAAGCACGTCCTCTGCGAGAAGCCGCTCGCGATGACCGCCGCGCAGGCCGAGGAGATGGTCACCGCCTGCGCCGAGGCCGGCGTGGCGCTCATGGAGGCGTTCATGTACCGCCACCACCCGGTATGGGACCGCATCGTCGAGATCGTCGGCAGCGGGCGCCTCGGCGCGCTGCGCTCGGTGCACAGCACGTTCTCCTACTACAACGACGACCCCGGCAACATCCGCAACATCGCCGAGGCCGGCGGTGGGGCGCTCATGGACATCGGCTGCTACTGCCTCAACGCCTCCCGCCTCGTGCTCGGCGGCGAGCCCACCGCGGCGCGCAGCATCATCGTCACCGACCCCGGACTCGGCGTCGACACGACGACGAGCGCGGCCCTGGCCTTCGGCGAGGCCACCGCGACCTTCACCGTCTCCTCCCGGGCCAAGGCCGACCAGCACCTCGAGGTCTACGGCACCGAGGGCCGCCTCGCCGTGGCCACACCGTTCGTCATCTCCGCCGAGCGCCCCACCCGCGTCCTCGTCCACACCGGCAAGGCCCTGCCGGGCGACGCCGAGCCCGAGGTCACCGAGGTCGCCCCGCAGAGCCCCTACACGACGATGGTCGAGCGCTTCGCCGCCGCGGTGCTCTCCGGCTCTGAGGTCCCGGCCCCGCCCGCCGACGGCGTCGCGACGATGCGCGCCATCGAGGCCGTCCGCGCGGGCGCAGCCTAGGCGGACCGCTCAGCGGGGCCTCAAGGGCGCCGCAGGACGAAGACCCCCCAGCCGAGGTAGCGCCGCTCGTGGGCGAGGTAGGCGCGGCGCGCTTCGTCGAGCCAGGCCGCGAAGTCCGGCGCGTCGGGGTCCCCGGGGTGGGCACGCAGCCAGTCGCTCATCGTGCGCCACTGCGAGGCGACGTAGCGGTCCCAGTCGTCGCCGTCGGCGAGCACCATCTCGACGAGCTCCCAGCCGGCGGACTCCACACGCCCGAGCGTGCCGGCGAGGTCGGCGAAGTCCCCCTCCTGCGCCAGCGCCGAGCGCACGTCCTCGGGCGGGGGCTCGTGCCAGTAGGGCTCGCCGACGAGGAGGGTGCCGCCGGGGGCGAGCGCGGGCGCCATGAGCGCGAGCATGCCGACGAGGCCCCCGCCGATCCACGTCGCGCCGAGGCAGCTCACGGTGTCGAACGCCGCCGCGGGCGCCTCGTGGGTCGCCGCGTTGGCCTGCACGAGGCGGACCCGCTCGGCGACCCCGAGCTCGGCGGCGCGCGCGGCCGCGTCGGCGAGGAACACCTCGCTGATGTCGACGCCGGTGCCGTGGACGCCGAAGCGCTGCGCCCAGCGGCACAGTAGCTCGCCCTTGCCGCAGGCGAGGTCGAGGTGGCCACCGGCCGGAGGCGGCGGCGCGACGTCGCCGAGGAGGTCGAGCTTGGCCTCCGAGAGCGGGTTGAGGATGCGGTGGCCGGCCTCGGCGAGCTCGTGGAAGCGCAGGGTCCTCGCCTCGGGCACGACCGGCGGGCCGTCGCCGTGCTCACCCATGGTGGCTCCCTCGTGCCGTCGCGCGGCGCGGCGGGCTCCCGCGCCTCGCGGCCCTCGCTGCAGCGTACGCTGCGGCGGTGACGCCCGACAGTGCCCACGCGACGCGGCTGCGCGGACAGTCGGCGCGGCGGCTGACCGACGGGAGCAGACGATGGGCGGGACCTTGCGGGTCGAGCGCCTCGCCGAGGGTGAGGACCGCGCGTGGGCGCGGGCGATGCTGCGGCACTTCCACGAGGACGAGGGCGAGGAGGCCGTCGAGCCGTGGCTGCCGCTCATCGCCGACCGGCAGCGCTACCGCGCCTGGGCGGTGCACGACGGCGACGCGATCGTCGCCAACGCCGCGGCCTACGCGACGACGCTCTCGCTGCCCGGTGGCGGCGCGCTGCCGTGCGCGGCGGTGACCGCGGTCGGGGTGGCCCAGACCCACCGCCGTCGGGGGCTGCTGCGCCGGCTCATGACCGCCCTCCTCGACGACGCCGCGACGCGCGGTGAGCCGGTCGCCGCGCTCTTCGCCTCGGAGTCGGCGATCTACGGGCGCTTCGGGTTCGGCCCGAGCGCCCCGGAGGTGCGCTACCGCCTCACCCGGCCCGTGGCCTGGCGCGA
>PWFH01000039.1 GCA_003553795.1 Egibacter sp.
GTGGACGGTCACCCCGGCGGCGTCGAGACGGTCGACGCTGTCGTCGGGCGTGCCGGCCTCGACGATGACGGCGTCGAAGCGCCCGAGGTCGGCGACGCGGTGCAGGCCCCGCCGGCCGAGCTTGCTGCGGTCGAGCAGGAGCAGGCTCGTCGTCGCTGCGTCGAGCATCGCACGCTTGACCGCGGCGACGTCGGCGTCGGGATGCCACGCTGCGCCGTCACCGACCGCGGTCGTCGAGGTGACGTAGAGGTCGGCGTGGATCGCCTGGAGCTGCGCCGCGCACATCGGCCCGGTGTAGCTGTCGGCCCTCGGGTGGTAACGCCCACCGAGGGCGATGATCTCGACGTCGGTGGAGCCCGCCTCCGCAAGGCGTCCCAAGGCCTCGCGGAAGTTCGTCACGATCGTGCACGGCCCCACGTCGGAGAGATGGTCGAGCAGCGGCAGGGTCGTCGTGGCGTCGTCGAGGAGCACCGCGGCACCGGGCTCGAGCCAGCGAGCGGCCGCGGCGCAGAGCGCCCGCTTGGCCTCCGCCCTCTGGGCGATGCGGAAGCGCATATCGCTCTCGTAGAGCGTCGAGGGCAGCACCGTCGCCCCGCCGCGGACCTTGCGGGCCAGCCCTTCGGCGACGAGCTCGTCGAGGTCGCGGTGCACGGTCATGCGGCTGACGTCGAAGGCCTCGACGACCTCGACGATCGTCACGCTGCCGTCGGCGAGCAGTCGCTCGACGATCCACTCCCGCCGCGTCTGCGCACCCACCCGGGACCTCCGATCAGTGTTCGCCGGGACGTGACGCTCACGTGGACAAGGTGACCCACCGGACCCGATCGCGCAAGCGGCGTCCGCCAGGCGGGTGCCGACCGAGGCGTCGGCGTCGCGCCCGACGCGGCCGCAGTGAGGCGGCGTCGCCGGGGAGCGCCCCCACGGGGTCATGCTAGCCGGGCGCCGGGGCCTGCGAGGAGGGGAACTCGAGGTCAGCGCGCGCCGGGGGCACGAGCGCGACGAGCAGGGCCGGGGCGGCTGCGGCGAGCAGCGCGACGGTGCGCCCGACCTCGACGGCCAGCACGCCGAACAGGCTCGGGCCCACGATGAACCCGCCGGCGATGAAGGTGATGACCAACGTGAAGCCGGTGGTGGGGCGATCGTGGAAGACCTGCTGGCTCCACATCACGAGGAGGGCGAACCCGGTGGTGAAGCCCACCCCGAAGACCGCCGCCGAGCCGAGGGTGGCCACCATGGAGCCCTCCGCGGCGAGCAGCACGAGGGTCGACCCCCCGATGAGGGCCAGCATCACCGCGAGCGGGCCGCGCAAGCCGTACCGGTTGGCGATGCTGCCGCCGAGGAGGCCCACCGCCGCCCCCGCGATCCCCAGCGAGGCCCACATCGCCGGACCGATCCAGGCCGCGAGGTCGGCCTCCTGCGCGGTGTCCGGCGCATAGGAGAAGTAGGCGCCGCAGCTGATCGACATCCCCAGCGCGACGACGAGCAGCCGCCCTGAGCGGGCGGTGAAGAACCACCGCAGCGGAGGCCGTCCACGCTCGCGGATCGCCAGCCCCGCATCGGGTGACAGCACCCGCCAGGCCGCCGCGGCTGCGACGAGCCCGACCACGGCGAACCCCCACCAGGCCAAGCGCCACCGGTCCCCGGCCACGAGCACGAGGGCACTGGCGGCCACGAGACCGAGCGGCGCCCCGGCGTTGACGAGCGCGAGGGCCCGCCGGCTCCCGGAGCGCGGCACCTGCGCATCCACGGCATCGGAGAAGGGCGCCCACGCGCCGCCAGCGCTCGTGCCCGCCGCGATCACCCCCACGGCCAGCAACGTCTCCCCCGGCGCCGAGGCGGTGACGGCCGCGCCCGCGGCGAGCAGCAGGCAGGCCGCGAGGACCGGCACGCGCGGGCCGTAGCGGGCGGCAGCGAAACCGGTGGCGATGGTGGCGAGGAGGTAGCCGGCCTGCGCTGCGCTCGCGTAGAAGCCCAGCACGTCGAGCGGCAGGTCGAACTCCTCCTGGAAGCTCGGCACGAACAGCCCGTAGGCCAGCCGGCCGATGCCGTAGGTCGCCACGAGCGCGAGCAGGCCCGCGGCCCCCACACGGGAGGTCTCGCTGAGGTGCACACCGACCCTTCCGCGACCCTCGCCACGCCGTGGCAGAACGCCGCAACGCTGTCGGTTGGCGAGCCTTCCCCCACAGGCGCGGGACGTACCGCTGAGGGATCGTGGGCGTCGCGCAGCCCGCCGGTGCGGCGACGGCGGTCTTGGTAGCGTGCGCGCAGGCTTGGCCGTGATCGTGAGGCGGGTGCGGGATGGATCGAGCGGCGGGCGAACGGCGCCCACTTGAGGGCACCCGACGATGGTGGTGGGTGGCCCTCGTGCTCACGTTCGGCGTGGCGACCTGCAGCGACGTGCCGACCGAACAGGCGGCCCCAGAGCCGACCGGGGAGCCTGCCGTGGTCCTCGGGCCCCCGGCAGGCGAGGTCGACGCCGGCGGTGGCACCGTGGCGGTCGACGTCGACGTCGCCTCACCCGGGCCCGACCCCACGGCGCCGCCGTACCCCGACCACGACGCGGTCGGCCCACCACCCCCCGACGAGCCGGATCCTCGGTCGTTCACCGTGGCCGCCACCGGCGACCTGCTGATCCACTCCCCCGTCTGGGGCAGCGCGGCGGGCTTCGCGGCTGGCTCCGGGGAGGACGGCTACGACTTCCGTCCCATGTTCGAGCAGGTCGCGCCGGTGCTCGAGGCAGCCGACCTGTCGGTGTGCCACCTCGAGGTGCCCCTCTCGCCCGACAGCCAGGCGCTGAGCGGCTTTCCGCTGTTCAACGCCCCGTGGCAGCTCGCCCCCGCCGTCGCCGACGCGGGCTACGACACGTGCTCGACAGCGTCGAACCACTCGGTGGACCAGGGATCGCAGGGGGTCACCGCGACGCTCGACATCCTCGACGACGCCGGGCTCGCCCATGCCGGCACGGCCCGCAGCGCCGAGGAGGCCGAGACCCCGCGGCTGCACGACGCCGACGGGGTGACCGTCGGTCACGTCGCCGCTACCTACGGGCTCAACGGGCTCCCGCTACCCCAACCGTGGATGGTCGACATGCTCGACGTCGAGGCGATCACCGCCAACGCCGATCAGGCCCGCGCGGCCGGTGCGGAGTTCGTCATCGCCAGCCTGCACTGGGGCGTGGAGTACCGCCGCGAGCCCACCGACGAGCAGCGGCGAGTCGCCGAGGAGCTGCTCTCACAGGAGGCCGTCGATCTCATCGTGGGCCACCACGCCCACGTCGTCCAGCCGATCGAGCGCGTCGACGACCGCGTCGTCGTCTACGGCCTCGGCAACTTCCTCTCCAACCAGTCCGCGGCATGCTGCGTCCCGGCCACCCAGGACGGGATCATCGCGCTCATCGAGGTCGCCGAGGTCGCCCCCGACGAGTTCGCCGTCGACGAGGTGCATGCCGTGCCCACCTGGGTGGACCGCAACGACGGTCACCGCATCGTCGACGTCCTCACCGCCCTCGAGCACGAGCCCGAGGGGTGGCGCCGTGAGCAGTTGCAGGCCTCGTTGCAGCGCACCCGCGAGGCGCTCGACCCCGGCGACGGCAACGACCCGAGCTCGCTTGTCTCCGCCGAGGACGCCGCCGACCGCTGACCCTCCGAGCTCGACGCGAGGCCCGTCGCTGAACCGAGCGAACGGCCCGACGTTGCTCCCGTCGCGCGCAACCACGTACGGCAAATCGCCGTACAGATCGATGAGTGGTCATGCGTGCGCTGAGCCGCCGGTTCGGGTTCCGCGCCACATCCGCGGCCGGGTGGAGCGGTCTCGTGCGGCAGCGGGCGTCATGAGTTGCGTGCTTGCAGCGTCTTCTTGATGTCTTTCAGCAGAAGAACGAGGTGCAGTTCGTCGATGGGGCTGGACTCGAACTCGGGGATGAGGTGACGGTAGAAGTCGCGCGCCTGCTCCGACTCGCCGTGCACCAGCAGGCCACGGCAGCCAATACCTCGCCGGCGGCAACTGACGCCGCCGTCCGCCGGCACGGCGACGTGGGGCCACCTGCCTCCGTTGACCCTTCGTCGCCGGACGGCACCGCGAGCTTCGGAGAAATCCGCTCGTTCGTGTACACCGCGAGGTACACTTTGGGTATGTCGAAGACCGTGCCTGTTCGGGAGTTCCGCACCCACCTCGCCGAGCTGCTCGCCGAGGTCACCGATCGTCGAGAACACGTGACCGTCACCCGACGCGGCCGCCCGGCGGCGGTCCTGGTACCCGTCGACGAGTACGAAGCCCTCGAGGAAACCGCTGAGATCCTCTCCGATGAGGACACGCTCGCGGCGATCCGCCGTGGGCTCGACGACCTCGCAGCCGGCGACGAAGTCCCACTCGAACAGGTGCGCGACGAGCACGCCGACCGTCAACGCTGACGCCTCGTGGCCAAGGTCGCCCTGGCCCGCTCGGCGCGCAATGCCCTCTCCGAGCTCGACTTCCCCTTGGCTGACGCGATCCTGGACGCCCTCGGGGAGCTGGAACGCGACCCGGAAGTTGGCCATCGGCTGCGCGGGCGACTATCCGGCCTGCGGTCGTACCGGGTGGGTGCCTACCGGATCATCTACGAGATGCGCGACGCGAACACCGTCCGCGTGGTCGCGATCCGCCACCGTGGCCAGGCGTACGACACCGACCCTCGCTGACTTGCGCACAAGGCGAGCGGACCTTCTCCGACAGCCCGCGCGA
>PWFH01000140.1 GCA_003553795.1 Egibacter sp.
CAGGGCGGCGGCCCCCAGCCCCAGGGCGGCGGCCCCCAGAACGGTGGTCAGCAGGGCGGCGACGACAGCGAGAGCAGCAGCAAGCGCCGTCGCAAGCGCAACCGCGACCGGCGCCGGGGCAAGGGCGGCGGCGGACCGTCGGGCCAGCAGCAGGAGCAGCAGGGCGGCGGCGGTGGCGGTCAGGAGCTCGGCGAGGTGCGCGAGGGCGTCCTCGACATCCTCCCCGAGGGCTACGGCTTCCTGCGCACCGCCGGCTACCTGCCCGGCGACAAGGACTGCTACGTCTCGCAGTCGATGATCCGCAAGGCGGGGCTGCGCCGCGGCGACATCGTCGCGGGCCCGATCCGGGTGCAGCGCAACCAGGAGAAGGTCCCCGCGATCGCTCACCTCGAGAAGGTCAACGGCCAGCCCTACGACCCGTCGAAGCCGACGCCGCACCGGCCCGACTTCAAGGACATGACGCCGCTGTTCCCCGCCGAGCGGCTGCGCCTCGAGACCCCCGAGGGGCCGATCTCGATGCGGATCATGGATCTCATGAGCCCCATCGGCAAGGGCCAGCGCGGCCTCATCGTCAGCCCGCCGAAGGCCGGCAAGACGACGATCCTCAAGGAGCTCGGGCAGGCGATCGCCTACAACAACCCCGAGTGCCACGTCATGGTCGTGCTCGTCGACGAGCGCCCCGAGGAGGTCACCGACATGCAGCGGTCGGTGCCCGGCGAGGTCATCGCCTCGACGTTCGACCGCCCCGCCGACGACCACACCCAGATCGCCGAGCTCGCCATCGAGCGCGCCAAGCGCCTCGTCGAGGCCGGCGAGGACGTCGTCATCCTCCTCGACTCGATCACCCGGCTCTCGCGCGCCTACAACCTCGCCGCGCCCGCGTCGGGGCGGATCATGTCCGGCGGTGTCGACTCGACGGCGCTGTACCCGCCGAAGCGCTTCTTCGGCGCGGCCCGCAACATCGAGGGCGGCGGATCGCTCACGATCATCGCGAGCGCGCTCATCGAGACCGGCTCGAAGATGGACGAGGTGATCTTCGAGGAGTTCAAGGGCACCGGCAACATGGAGATCCGCCTCGACCGCCGCCTCGAGCAGAAGCGCATCTTCCCCGCCATCGACGTCGGCGCCTCGGGCACCCGCAAGGAGGAGCTGCTGCTCGACCGCGAGGAGCTCGAGATCATCTGGAAGCTGCGCCGGGTGCTCCACGCCCTCGAGGGGCCCCCCGCCCTCGAGCTGCTCATCGACAAGATGAAGTCGACGAAGAGCAACAACCAGTTCCTCATCCAGATCCAGAAGTCCAACCTCCAGACCTGAGCCCCGCGGCGCCCGCCGGCGGGCCGTACCCTGGCAGCGCGCCGCACCCGACGAGACGAGGACGAGCGATGAAGGCCGACATCCACCCCGAGTACGTCACCGCGACGGTCACGTGCTCCTGCGGCAACGAGTTCGAGACGCGCTCGACGCAGGACCAGATCCGCGTCGAGCTCTGCAACCTCTGCCACCCCTTCTACACGGGCCGGCAGAAGCTCGTCGACTCCGGTGGCCGCGTCGAGCGCTACAAGAAGCGCTACGCCAAGAAGCAGAGCTCCTAGCGCGACCGTGGCCAGCGAGGAGGGCCACCGCCCCCACTACTACGGCGGCCAGGCGGTCATCGAGGGCGTGATGATGCGCGGCCGCGAGGCCTGGGCGGTCGCCGTGCGCCGGCCCTCGGGGCAGATCTACCTCGAGCGCCACCCCGTGCGCGATGCCGCGAGCCGGCACCGCCTGCTGCGCGTGCCGTTCGTCCGGGGCACGTTCGCCCTCGTCGACGCGCTCAAGATCGGAGCGAAGGCGCTCACGATCTCGGCGAACGAGTCGGTCGAGGAGGAGGAGCAGCTCACCGGCAAGGAGATGGGCTCGAGCCTGCTCGTCGCCCTCGTGCTCTTCATCGGCGTCTTCATCATCCTGCCGAACTTCGGTCTGGCCTTCCTCTCCGACCGGCTCGGCGACGGCACGCTCTACCACTTCACCGAGGGCGTGCTGCGCATCGTCCTCTTCCTCGGCTACCTCGGGGCGATCTCCCTGCTGTCCGACATCCGTCGGGTGTTCGCCTACCACGGCGCGGAGCACCAGACCATCGCCGCCTACGAGCACGGCGAGCCGCTGCAGCCCGATCGCGTCGCGGCCTACCCGACGCTGCACGTGCGCTGCGGCACGAACTTCCTCATCATGCTCATGCTCCTCGCCGTCGTCGTGTACTCCGTCGCCGGCGCGATCGTGCCGGTGCCCGACGGCGGGGTTGTGGTCACGACCACCTACCACGTCCTCCTGCGCATCCTCCTGCTGCCGGTCATCGCCGGCATCGCCTACGAGGGGCTGCGCCTCGGCGCCGGACGCAGCAACCCCCTCGTCCGCGCGGTGATGAAGCCCGGCCTGTGGCTGCAGAAGGTCACGACCAAGCCCTCCGAGCCGGCGATGCGCGAGGTCGCGATCCGCGCCTTCCAGGCGGTGCTGCCCGCCGAGGAGCACGCCGAGGTGCCCGCGCCCACCGACGAGGGCGAGCTCGCGAGCCCGCTGGTGTGGGGCCCCGACGAGGCCGCCGGCGACGTCGTCTACACCCTCTCGCCGATCGTCGATCCCCCGACGCCGGGCGGCGGCGAGCCCGCGGCCCACGACGAGCCCCGCGGCGGCACGTAGCGGCGACGGCCGGCCACGCGCCGCCACCGCCCGCCTCCGACCCGACCGCCCGGGAGCCCGCCATGCAGGACCTCACCGCCCGCCTCGAGGAGCTCGTGCGCACCCACGCCGAGCTCGAGGCCTCGCTCGCCGACCCCGAGGTGCTCGGCGACCCGGCGCGCTACCGCGAGGCCGCCAAGCGCCACGCCGAGCTCAGCGAGGTCGTCCGCGTCCACGCCGCCCAGGTCGAGGCCGCCGAGGACGCCGCCGCCGCGCGCGAGCTCGCTGCGGAGTCCGAGGGCGCCGACCGCGAGGCCTTCCGTGCCGAGGCCGAGGCCGGCGAGCGCCGTGCCGCCGAGCTCGCCGAGCAGCTGCGCCTGCTCCTGCTGCCCAAGGATCCCCTCGACGACAAGGACGTCATCGTCGAGATCCGGGCTGGCGCCGGCGGCGACGAGGCCGGGCTCTTCGCCGGCGAGCTCTACCGGATGTACGCCCGCTACGCCGAGCGGCAGGGCTGGCGCGTCGAGGAGCTGTCGGTCTCCGAGCAGGGCATCGGCGGCGTGAAGGACGTGACGTTCCAGGTCCACGGCGACGCCGTCTACTCCCGGCTCAAGCACGAGTCGGGCGTGCACCGCGTCCAGCGCGTGCCCCAGACGGAGTCCTCCGGGCGCATCCACACCTCGACGGCCTCGGTCGCGGTCATGCCCGAGGCCGAGGACGTCGACGTCGCCGTCGACCCCAACGACCTCAAGGTCGACGTCTACCGCTCCTCGGGCCCGGGCGGGCAGTCGGTCAACACCACCGACTCCGCGGTGCGCATCACCCACCTGCCGACCGGCCTCGTCGTGGCGATGCAGGACGAGAAGTCCCAGCTGCAGAACAAGGAGAAGGCGCTGCGGGTGCTGCGCGCCCGGCTACTGCAGGCCGAGCAGGAGCGCCAGGCCGCCGAGCGCGCCGAGGACCGAGCCGCGCAGATCGGCTCGGGCGACCGCTCCGAGAAGATCCGCACGTACAATTTCCCGCAGACGCGCATCACCGACCACCGCATCGGCCTGACCGTCCACAACGTCGACGACGTCCTCTCCGGCGAGCTCGACGAGATCTCCGCCGCGCTCGTCGGCGAGGAGCAGCGCCGCCGTCTCGAGGCCCTCGCCGCGCAGTCGTGAGCCCCTCGATGACCCGCGGCGAGCGCGCCGCCCGCGCGGCGATCGCCTCCCGCCTCGCCGCCGCCGGCGTGGCCACCCCCGAGGCCGACGCCCGCCGGCTGCTCGCCGAGGTCGCCCCCGAGCGCCTCGAGGAGGCCGTGGCCCGCCGCGCCGCGCGCGAGCCGCTCCAGCTCATCGTCGGCACGGTGGGCTTCCGCTACCTCGAGCTCGACGTCGCGCCCGGGGTCTTCATCCCGCGGCCCGAGACCGAGGTACTCGCCGGCGAGGCGGTCGCGCGCTGCCCCGACGGCGGGACCGTCGTCGAGCCGTGCACCGGCAGCGGGGCGGTGGCCTGCAGCGTCGCGAGCGAGGCGCGCCCCGCCCGCGTGCTCGCCAGCGACGCCGACCCCGCCGCGGTGGCGCTGGCCCGCGCCAACGCCGCCCGTCTCGGCCTCGCCGTCGAGGTCGCCCGGGGCGACCTCGCCGAGGCGGTGCCCGGAGCGCTCGTCGGCGCCGTCGACGTGCTCGTGGCCAACCCGCCCTACGTCGCCGAGGGTGAGCTCGCCGCCCTGCCGCCGGAGGTCGCCGACCACGACCCGCCGGCGGCGCTGCGCGCGGGGCCGACCGGCCACGAGGCCACCGACGCGCTCATCGCCGTGGCCCGGGCGAGCCTCGCCCCCGGGGGCCATCTGCTGCTCGAGACCGACGAGCGGCGGGCGGCCGAGACCGCCGCGCAGGCCCGGCGCGCCGGGCTCGTCGACGTCGGCGTCCTGCCCGACCTCACCGGTCGCGACCGCGTCGTCGCGGCCCGCCAGCCGCCGCGGGGCGCGCCGCCGACGCCGCCCCCGGCCGCCCCGCCCGACGCGCCGCCCGACGCGCCGCCCGACGCGCCG
>PWFH01000142.1 GCA_003553795.1 Egibacter sp.
GCGCGCCCCGGGTGGGTGGCGGGGCGGCCGCTGCTGTGGGTGGCGGGGCGGCCGCTGCTGAGGGTGGCGGGGCGGCCGCTGCTCAGGAGACGACGATCTCGCCCATCGCCGGCAGCCGCTGGCACACCGTCGTCGTGCGCCGCTCGAGCTCGTCGACGAGCAGTCCGCGCACCCGGCTGGCGACCGCGGCCCCGAGCCGCGGGTCGAGGCCGCGCTCGAGGGAGGTCAGGACCCGGCCGTGGAAGCTGTAGAGGCCGCAGATCTCGTCGGCGGCGTCGTGCTGACCGCGCGCGTGGAGCGTGGCGATGAGCGCGAGCCACGACTCGTGGTCGAGCTCGACGACCACCGGGCGGTCCCTGCCGTTGGACGCGGCCTCGAGGGCGCGCTCGAGCGCTGAGGCCTCACGCCGCAGGAAGGCCTCCGCGTCGGACTCGTCGGACGGGAACGGCCTCGTGTCCTGCCTCGCGTGTGCCTCGTCCACGAGCCGCGACACCTCCCTCGATGCCTGGGTCCACGGTCCGTACCGTGGTGCTTACGCTGGGATCTTCGGCATCACCGACGGTGAGATTGAGCGATTCTTTCACCGCCGCTGGCGTGGTGCGGGCGCCTGCGCCGTCACCGGCGATCGCCGCGCGCGATCATGGTGGGCGTGCCCGAGCTGCCCGAGGTCGAGAGCGTCCGCCGCCAGCTGCTGCCCCGCCTCGCGGGGCGTGCCATCCGCGCCGTCGACGCGGTGCCGCAGGCGCGCTTCAGCGGGCTCTCGCGCGCGGCCGGGACGACGATCACCGACCTGCGCCGACGCGGCAAGTACCTCCTCGCCGACCTCGACACCGGACAGGACGCCCTCGAGCTCGTCGCCCACCTCGGCATGACCGGGGCGTTCCGCTTCCGCGACGAGGAGGGCTGGGAGCCCGACGCCTACGTCCGCGCGACGCTCGTCCTCGACGACGGCGTGCTCGACTTCCGCGACGTGCGCCGCTTCGGCCGCCTGTCCGTCGTCGACGCCGGCGACTACGCCGACATCGCCACGCTCGCCGCGCTGGGCCCCGAGCCCCTGTCGCCGGCGTTCACCCCCGAGGGGCTGCACGCTGCGCTCGCGGCGTCGCGCCAGCCGGTCAAGGCCCAGCTGCTCAGTCAGCGGCCGGTGGCCGGGGTCGGCAACATCTACGCCGACGAGGCCCTGTGGTCGGCGCGGATCAACCCGCGCAGCCGGCGCGTCGGCCCCGAGCGCGCGGCGCGGCTGTGGGCGGCCCTGCGCGAGGTGCTCGCCGCGGCGATCGACCGTGAGGGGACCACGTTCCGTGACTACCAGATGGTCAACGGCCAGTCGGGGCGCTACGCCACCCATCTCGCTGCCTACGGTCAGGCGGGTCGGCCGTGCCGACGGTGCGGCGCTCCGCTGCGCGCGATCACCGTCGGCGGCCGCGGGACGACGTACTGCCCGGCCTGCCAGCGGCAGTGAGCGGGCTACACCCCGCCGTGGCGGGTGTGGACCTCGTCGATCGCGCCGTACTCGACGGCCTCCTCCGCGGAGAGCCAGAAGTCGCGGTCGGCGTCGCGACGGATCGTCTCGAGCGACTGGCCGGTGCGCTCGGCGAGGATCTCGTAGAGCCGCTCGCGGAGGTAGACGATCTGCTTGGCCTGGATCTGGATGTCGACGGCCTGCCCGCGTGCGCCGCCGAGCGGCTGGTGGAACATGATCCGCGCGTTCTGGGTCGCCGAGCGCGTGCCGGTGGGCGTGGCGAGGAGGAACGCCGCCGCCGAGGCGGCGATGCCGACGCAGACGGTGTTGACCTTCGCCCGCATGATGTGCATGACGTCGTAGACGGCGAACATGCCGGAGACGAGCCCGCCGGGGGAGTTGATGTAGAGGGTGACGTCCTCGTCGGACTCGGCGTCGAGCGACATGAGCTGGGCCACGAGGGTGTCGGCGACGGTGTCCTCGATCGGCCCCCGCAGGTAGAGGATGCGGTTGTCGTAGAGACGCCGGAACGTGCTCGCCTGCGCGAGGTGCTCGAAGGGCAGCTCCTCGCTCTCCGCACGCGGGTAGGGGAGCGACAAATCGTCCATGCGGTGAACCTCACGGGTCGTGGCCGTCGTCGGGCGCGGCGCGCCAGCGTAGCACCGGCAGGGGCAACCTCGGCTTGACGGCGCGGAGCCAGCGGGAAACACTCGCGCAGAGCGGCGGATCGCCGGCTCGGCGGGAGGTCGTCGCACCGTGAGCGACGAGGGGGTGCCGATGGGCACGAACGCGTCGGAGGCAGCAGAGGGCGAGGGGAGCCGGTCGCGCACGCTCGGTCGGGGGATCGCGGTGCTGCACGCGCTTGCCGCGTCACCCGACGGGGTCACCGTCGCGGGACTGTCCACCGCGACCGGGCTCGACCGCGCGGTCCTCTACCGGCTGCTCGGCACCCTCGGCGACGAGGGCCTCGTCGTGCGCGACAACGGCTCGCGTCGCTACCGGCTCGGCGTCGGGCTCATCGAGCTCGGCGCGAGGGCCGCGCGCGGCCTCGAGGTCCGCCGGCACGCGCTGCCGGGGATGCGCCAGCTGCTCGAGCAGGTGCGCGAGGCCGTCTGCCTCGCCGTGCGCGACCGGGGCGACATCGTCGTCGTCGACCGCCTCGAGCCGCCCGGGCGGGGCACGCGCATCGGCTACCCCGTGGGCCTGCGCCATCCGCTCAGCGTCAACGCCCACGGCCGGGCGGTGCTCTCCCGCCTCGATGCCGCCGAGGGCGAGGCCCTCGCCAACCACGCCGGCGCCGATCCCCTCACCGACCGGGCCCGCGGCTTCGCGATCGCCACCGACGAGTCCGGGGGCGAGATCGTCTCGGTCGCCGCGCCGATCCTCGACGCCGTCGGTGACGGCATCGCGAGCGTCGGCATCGTCGCGCCGGCGAGCCGTGTGCAGGACCCGGCGCTGCTCGGCCCCCCGGTGCGCGCGCTCGGGCGCGAGGTCTCCCGGCGTCTCGGCTACCGCGAGGAGGCGACCTAGCCGAGGACGATGCGGATGACGAGGAGGCCCACGATGCCCCCGGCGGCGAGCAGCAGCAGGCCGCCGAGCACGGTGAGCAGGATCGTCACCGCGCGGCGACCGCCGCCGCCCTCCTCGTCGTAGTCGTCGTCGTCGAAGCGCATCCCCTCGTCGGCGGCGCCGGCCTCGACCGGGTCGGCGAGGTCCTCGGCCGGACGTGGCGGACTCGGGTCGCCGCTGCCGATGCGGATCGGCTCGCGGGCGGGCGCCGGTGCGGGTGGCTCCTCGTCATCGGCGCTGAACCAGAGCTCGTCGTCGTCGGCCTCCGGCGCGCCGGTTGCCGGGGCGGCGGCGGACGGGGCCGCGGACTGCGCGTCGTCATCGGTCGGCCCGTCGTCGTAGACTGTCGCGAACGCCCCGGTCTCGACCTCGTCGCTGGGGCGGCCGGGGCTGACGGTGATCTCGTCGGTGTCGCCCTCCTGCGTCGCGGCGACGAGGTCCTCGCGGGCGGTGGGCAGGTCGCCGATGAGGTCGTCGAGCGCCGAGGCGGGCTCGACGTCGGCGCGGGCCTCCTCGGTGGCCTCGGGCGTGTCGGCCGGCGGGGCGTCGTCGTCGGCGGTCTCGGCCGTGACGGGCTCGGTGGCCGGCGGGGGGGCGCCCGCCTCCGGCGCCGGGCTGACCGGGGCCTGGCTCGCGCCGGCGCCCGCGGCCGCCGCGGCCGCGCCCTCGGGGGCGTCGGGGGCCTCGAGTGGCGGGGCGACCTCGGCGACGGCACCGCCGCTGGTGAGGACCGCGACGAGGACGCGCTGGCCGAGGTCGGGCGCGGGCGGCAGGCCCTCGATCTTGCGGCGTCCCCGGCGCAGGTCCTTCGCGAGGTCGGCGCAGGCCCGGTCGCTGGCCACGAGGCGGGCGAGCTCGGCGGACTCCTCGTCGTTGGTGAGCCCGAGGACGTCGTCGGCGAGGCGTGGGTCGTCGCAGCCCGGATGGTCCTCGGCCTCGGCGAGGGCGAGCAGCGCGCGCCGGAGGTCGGCCGCGGCGCCGTCCTCGCGCTGGCTCGAGGTCGGCGTGCCCCGGTCGTGGGCGAGCAGCAGCGCGCGCACCGCGGCATCGTCGAGCGCGGCGATCGCCTGCTCGGTGCGGTCGCTGCCGACCGGCACGTCGTTGTCGCGCAGGAGCAGCGCCGCCGAGGCCGAGGCGGCCTTGCGGCCCTGCTCGCGCAGCGTCTGGCGGGCCCGGGCGAAGGTGCGCTGACGCACCCAGGCCTCGAGCGCGCCGACGCTCGGGGGCTCGCGCCAGAGGTCGCTGTAGACGTCGACGAGCAGGGCCTCCACCTCCCGGGGGCTCCCGAGCAGGCGCCGCCCGACGCTGTGCGCCGCGACGCCGGTGCGGTGGTAGGCCTCGGCGAGCGCGAGGGGCTCGCTCGCCGACAGCCCCTCGAGGAGCTCGGTCGTCGAGGCGCGCTGATGGTCAGGGGTGTCGGTGTGTGCCACGAGGCTTCCTCCGGGAGCGCAAGCTTCGGCACCTCGTAAGCCTAGTGGAGTCGGGCGCGCCATCGGCGACGCCGACCCGTCCGGTCGGGCCCCGCGCTCACCAGCCGATCGTCCCAGGGCCGCCCTTGAAGGGCCCGGCGACGTCGGAGGTGATCCAGCCCCCGTAGAAGTCGCCCTCCTGCGCGGCGACCCGCTCGTCGTCGACCCAGCAGGCGTCGACGCGGCTGGGGTAGACGCAGAGCCGGCCGGCGAGGGCCTCGTAGCCGGGCCTCGGCGCGTCGTAGGACCACGCGGCATCGCGCGCCTCGCGCCCACCGACGACGAGGGAGACGTACGACGCCGTCCCCTTGAACTCGCAGGTCGTGCGGCGGGCGGACGGTCGCAGCTCCACCCCGTCGAAGGCCTCCCGCGGCAGGTACCACGTCGGGGGGTGGCTCGTCTCGAGCACGCGCACCGCGTCGTCGGTGTCGCAGATCACCTCGCCGGCGAGCTCGATGCGCACACGCCGCGTGTCGGCCTCGACGCGCGGCGGCCGCGGGTAGTCCCACACCGACTCCCGACCGGGATCGGGGGGCGGCTCGTCGCGGCGGCTGCGGGGTCCTCGGGGCATGACGCGCTCCTCTCGTGGCGGGTGGCGGCCGCGGCGGTCGCCGGCGCTGCCCTCGCGGGTAGCCCCCAGGGTGGAGGGGTACCGTGGCGGCGACGACCGCGTCCTTCGTCGACTCTCGAGGCAGCCCACCGTGGACCGCAACACCCGCTTCCGCATCCTGGCCGCCGTGCTCCTTGTCGTGCTGCTCTTCTGGTTGTTCACCGCGCTGCAGCCGGACAACCGCATCAGCTACGAGGAGTTCCGCGAGGCGGTCGAGGCCGGCGAGGTCGAGTCGGCGACGTTCACCGGCCAGGCCGTCGAGGGCACCTTCGCCGATGAGGAGGAGGGGACGTTCACCACCGTCGTGCCGCCGCCGGTCGTCCTCGGCGACGAGGGCATCGAGGAGTTCCTCATCGCCAACGACGTCACGCTCGACGCCGAGGTCGAGGGCGACAACTTCGGGGCGCTGCTGCTGTTCTTCGGCTTCCCGCTCCTGCTCTTCATCTTCTTCTTCTGGTACCTCAACCGCCAGGCGCGTGGGCAGATGGGCGGGATGTCCAACGTCGGCAAGTCCAAGGCCAAGGTCCACGAGCCGCACGAGCCGACGACGCGCTTCGACGACGTCGCCGGCTACCGTGAGGTCAAGGAGGAGGTCCAGGAGACCGTCGCCTTCCTGCGCGAGCCCGACAAGTTCCGTGGCGCCGGCGCCGAGATCCCCAAGGGCATGCTCATGGTCGGCCCGCCCGGCACCGGCAAGACCCTGCTCGCCAAGGCGGTGGCCGGCGAGGCCGGGGTGCCGTTCATCTCGGTGACCGGCTCGGACTTCATGGAGATGTTCGTCGGCGTCGGCGCGAGCCGCGTCCGCGACATGTTCAAGACCGCGCGGGAGAACGCCCCCTGCATCATCTTCATCGACGAGCTCGACTCCATCGGCCGCAAGCGCGGCGCCGGCCTCGGCGGTGGTCACGACGAGCGTGAGCAGACGCTCAACCAGATGCTCGGCGAGATCGACGGCTTCGAGGGCTCCGAGGGGATCGTCATCATGGGCGCGACGAACCGCCCCGACGTCCTCGACCCCGCCCTGCTGCGCCCCGGGCGCTTCGACCGGCAGGTGACGATCCCGTTGCCGACGCTCTCCGAGCGCGTCGAGATCCTCGGCGTCCACACGAAGGGCAAGCCGCTCGACGACGACGTCGACCTCGAGGTCGTCGCCCGCGGCACCCCGGGGATGGCCGGGGCGGACCTGCGCAACCTCATCAACGAGGCGGCGCTCATCGCCGTCCGCGAGGGCTACGACACGATCTCGATGCACCACATCGAGGCCGCGCGGGAGCGTCAGACCATCGGCCGGGAGCGCTCGAGCGTGCGCCTCGACGAGGAGGAGAAGCGCGCCGTGGCCTACCACGAGGGTGGGCACGCCCTCGCGGCGTTCCTCTCCGAGGAGGCCGACCCCGTCTACAAGGTCACGTGCCTGCCGACGGGCATGGCCCTCGGCGTCACCGAGCAGCTGCCGATGGACGAGCGCCACATCTACCTCAAGAGCTACCTCGACGCGCGCCTCAAGGTCATGCTCGGCGGGCGCGCCGCGGAGATGGTCGTGCTCGGTCAGCCCACGACCGGTGGGCAGCACGACCTCGTGCAGGCCACGCGCCTGGCCCGCGCCGTCGTCCGCGAGTACGGGATGAGCGACGCGCTCGGTCCCGTCGGCTACGGCGACCAGCAGCAGGTCTTCCTTGGCGAGGAGCTCGCTCGGGGCTCGGAGTACTCCGAGCGCACCGCGCAGACCATCGACGAGGAGGTCGGCCGGATGCTCCGCACCGCCCTCGAGGAGCTCGTCGCCGACTTCGAGGCGCTGCGCGGTGGGCTCGACGCCCTCGCCGACGACCTCGTCGAGGCTGAGACCCTCAGCGGGGAGGAGGCGCTCGCGGCGATCCGCCGGGGCATCGACGGCGAGCTCGCCGACCGGCTGCACGGCAGCGCGGTGCCCGCCGCGACGCCCCGGGGTCAGGCCGAGGCCGACACCCGTGAGGACGCCGAGGCCGAGGAGGCCGGCGAGCGCGCCGGCATGGCCTGAGCCGCCCGCGTCCGGCGCGCGTGGGGGCGCGTCCGCCGCGCGGGTGGTCGGTGCCTCAGCCCGCGGCGTCGCCGAGCGCGCGGAGGTGCGGCAGGACCTCCCGCCCGATGCTGTCGAGCGCGGCGTCGACGTCGGCGGCGAGGACCTGCACGGCGACGATGTCGGCGTCGACGTCGGTGACGAGCGGGCGGTAGGCCTCCGCGAGGGCCTCGAGGTCCGGGACGACGGTGAAGCGCTCGAGGACCGCCGCGCGACCCATCGCATCGGCGCGCTGCCGCAGCACCGCCGGGTCGACGGCCTCGAGCCGGCCGGGGGCGCGCAGGCCCCGCATGGGCCGCAGCGCCTGCCAGGCCTCCTCCTCGTCGGCGGCGAGCACGCACCAGCGGGTCGCCATGACCGTCGTCGACGCGCCGCGGGCGGCGGCGGCCTCACGGTAGGGGCCGAGCACCCGCGCGTGGCTCTCGGCGGGGTCCTTCACGCTCGTGATGAGCCCGTCGGCGCGGGCGCCGGCGAAGGCCGCCGACTTCGGCCCTGCGGCGGCCATCCAGATCGGCACCTCGCCGAGCGGGGGGCTGTAGAGCCGGGCGTGGTCGGCGCGGTAGTGGGGGCCGTCGCTCGTGACCTCCTCACCGGCGAGCAGCCGGGCGAGGAGGTCGACGGCCTCGTCCATCCTCGCGATGCGCTCCGCGTAGTCGGGGAAGGGCAGCCCGAGCGGGCCCTCGTTGATGTTCTCGCCGGTGCCGACCCCGAGCCGGAAGCGGCCGCCGGAGAGCCGGTCGACGGTGGCCGCGGCCTGGGCGATGATCGCGGGGTGGTAGCGGAAGAGCGGGCAGGCCACGCTCGTGGCGAGCTCGACGCGCTCGGTGGCGTGGGCGACCGCGCCGAGCCACGACCACACGAAGCTCGCCGCGCCGTCATCGTCGACCCAGGGGTGGAAGTGGTCGGCTCCGGTCACCATGTCGAAGCCGGCCGCCTCGGCGCGCACGGCCTGGGCGAGCAACGTCTCGGGCTGGTGGCTCTCGTGGCTGCAGAGCCAGGCGAATCGCATGGTGGCTCCGGGTCTCACGCGCGCGGCGCGACAGGCGTCGGGGGTCGGGGGTCGGGGGCGTCGTGGGCGCAGCCTCGCAGACGCGGCGCCCAGCGCGCCGGCTCCCCGGCGTCGGCGTCCGCCTGCGCCCCCTCCCGTCGGCTCACCGCCTCAGCCCGTCCTCGGCGTGGCGCGCCGCGTCGCACGCTCACGGGCGCTCGCCGCCCGCAGCGCGCGCAGGGACGGCCCCGAGGGCAGTGGCAGGTCGTCGGGCTCGTCGACGTCCCAGCCGAGCAGGGGGTCGGCGACGACGGCGGCGTCGAGGCCGAGCCGGTAGGCCTCGGCGAGGTGGTGGGCGCAGGAGCCCGCCCCGTAGCCGAAGCGCAGCGCGGCGGCGGTGGGCAGGGCGAGGACGTTCGTGCCGGTGCCGTGGCGGTCGGCGACGACGGTGACCGCAGGGCTGTCGACGAGCCAGGTGAGATCGTCGGCGAGCGGCAGGTCGGCGTGGGCGACGACGAGACGGTCGATGCCGGCCTGCCGGGTGGCCTCGCGCGCCCGGGAGGCCGCCTCGTCGGGTCCGCATCCGGGGTCCTCGACGGCCTGCCCGCCGACCTCGAGGGCCCAGCGGCGCACCACGGGGTCGGGGGTGACGACGAGCAACGGCAGGTCCCCGACGGCGCGGCGCACCGCCCCGGCCATCGCGCGCACGAGCGCCTCGCGCCGCGCGGCGGGCATGGCCCCGCCCAGGCGCGACTTGCCGTCGGCGAAGCCGCGGAGCAGCAGCGCCACCGCCGCCGGCGCGGTCCTCACCGCGGGGGCCCGACCGCCGCCGACCGCGCCACCGCCGCCGCCGGACCCGACCAGGGGTCCTCGACGCCGATGGTCCCGGCGTCGTGGCGCCCGGCGAGCCCCATGACGGTGATCGTGCCGGCGAGCACGGCGATGCCGACCGCCTGGGTCGCGGTGACGGTCGCGCCGAAGGCGAGGTAGTTGATGACGAGCGCGCTCAAGGGGAAGGCGAGCTCGCCGAGGGTCGCCGCCGCGGCGGGCGTGCGCGAGAGCCCCCGGTAGTAGAGCAGCAGCGCGAGCAGCCCCGGGATGAGGGCGAGGAGCAGCAGCGCGGTGCCGTCGGCCGGCGCGTAGACGGTGAAGCCCGACGGCCCCTGCACGAGCGCGACGATGAGCGCGCTCGCGGGCAGGCCGAAGGCGATCCGCAGGGCGGTGAGCGGGCCGAACGCGACCTTCGCGGTGAGCCGGCGCCCGAGGACGGTGCCCATGGCCCACAGCGCGGCCGCACCGGCAGCGAGCAGGGCGGGCACGAGCCGGTTGACGCTCACCGCCAGGGGGTCGGGGAAGGTGATGAGGTAGGCCCCGCCGACGGCGAGGGCGAAGTAGAGCGCGTAGCGCGGCATGAGGCGCTCGCCGAGGATGAGCCGTGCGCCGAGCACCGCGACGAGCGGCTGGAGCTTCTGCAGCAGCAGCGGCGCGTTGGGGTCGTCGAAGGTGAAGGCGGCGGTGAAGAGCATCGTCGCGGTGGCCGAGGCACCGCTGCCGATGAGCACGATCGAGACCCAGTCGGCGCGGCTGAAGGTCCGCAGGGCCGGCCACGCGCGGCGCAGCAGCGGCAGCGTGAGCGCGACGAGGATCGCGTGCTCGGCGAAGACGACCGAGGAGGCCGGCAGCTCGAGGGCGAGTCCCCGGCGGAAGAGCGCGTCGGTGCCCCACAGTGCCGACGCGAGGACGACGAAGAGGAAGCCCGTCCCGGTGCGGGCCGTGGCGACCTGTCGTGCGGCCGCGAGGGGAGGGGTGCTCATCGGCGGGCCCGATCTCGGCAGGGTCGACGGGGGCGGCGGGTGCGGGGTCGCGCCAGGCACGAGGATGACACGCTCACCCTCGCGTGTCGTCGTCGGCCCCGTCGACGGGGCCGACGAGCAGGACGACCCCGTCGGGGTCCTCCCGCCAGGCGAGCTCATGGCCCTGGTCGGCGAGCCCGGCGGCGACGAGGCCGGCGGCGAGGCGGTCGCCGCGCACGACCAGACCGTCGGGGTGGGCGGCGAGCGTGCCACCGGCGGCGTGGGCCAGCGCGGCGAGGTCGTCGTGCTCCCAGCGCGCGGGGCCGGCGCCGCCCCCGGCCGGCGCGCTCATCGTCGCCGCCTCCCGCAGCCGCGCGGCAAGCCGCCCACGCCCGTGGGCGAAGAGGTCCTCGTCGGGGGGGCGCACGAGCGCGCCGGCGCCGGACTCGCCGGACGGCCGGGCGAGGCCGCGCAGGAGGACGACCGGGGTGCCCGAGGCCTTGCGGCGCACGAGGTCGCTCGCGGCGGCGACCTCGTCGGCGAGGGCGACCTCGGTGACCTCCAGCGCCCCGCCGTCACGGTCGGAGCCGCCGCGCTCGTCGTCGAGCGCGGCCATGCCGGCGAGGCCGATCGCGACGTCGGTCTGCCCGCGGCGCCACGGCCGGCCGAAGGTGTCGGTGATGACGACGGCGACGTCGGTGCCGGTGGCCTCGGCGAGCCCTGCGCGCAGCCTGCGGGCGCTGGCGTCGGGGTCGTCGGGCAGCAGGACCAGCGCGCCGTCGCCGACGTTGGAGGCGTCGATCCCACCGTTGGCGCAGACGAGGCCGTGGCGGGTGCGGGTGATGAGCACCCAGGGGGTGTCGACGACGACGCGCTCGGCGTGGGCGCGCGCGAGGCGCCGTCGCGCCGCCTGGCGTGACTCCCCGGGCCGGGGGTCAGCGAGGGCGCCCTCGGCCTTGCTCACGACCTTCTGGGCGACCGCGACGACGTCGCCGTCGGCGAGTGTGGCGCGGGCGGCGATGAGTGCGGCGAGGTCGTCGCCGGGCCGGACCTCCGGCAGCCCGTCGACCGCCTCGACGACGAGGCGGCCCGGCCTACGCCTGCTCGCCGCTCGCTCGCGCATGGCCCGGCAGGCTACCCCCCGTGTCCGGGGCGCCGGGGGCGGCGCACATGGTGGGGGCTCACCCCGGTCGCGCGCAGGAACGCCGCGGCCTTGTCCATCGCCTCGGCGTGCTCGGCGGCGGGGTCGCTGTCGGCGACGATGCCCCCGCCGACGCCGTAGCGGGCGACCCCGCGGGCGCGCACCGCGGTGCGGATGCCCACCGAGAGGTCGACGAGGCCCTGGGAGACGACCCCGATCGCCCCGCAGTAGGCTCCTCGGCGCACCGGCTCGAGCAGACGGGTGCGGGCCACCGCCATGCGCTTGGGGGCGCCGGTCACCGAGCCGCACGGCAGGGTCGCGGCGAGCAGGTCGACGAGACTGGTCTCGGGGCGCAGCCGTCCGCGCACCGTCGAGGTGAGGTGCCACACCGTCGGGTGGGCCTCGAGCGCGGCGAGCTCGGGCACCCGCACCGACCCCGGCTCGCTGACCCGCCCGAGGTCGTTGCGCTCGAGGTCGACGATCATCACGTGCTCGGCGGCGTCCTTCGCGCTCGCGCGCAGCGCCGCGGCGGCGGCGGCGTCGGCGGCGGGGTCGGCGCGCCGCGCCCGCGTCCCCTTGATCGGCCGCACCACGACCTCGTCGCCGTCACTGCGCAGGAACGTCTCGGGGGAGACCGAGACGACCTCGCTCGTCCCCGCCTCGAGGTAGGCCGCGTGGGGGGCGTCGGGGCTGGCGTCCCAGAGCCGCCGGGCCAGGGTCACGCCCGGCGCGGCCCACGCCACCCCGAGCTGGAGGGTGAGGTTGAGCTGGTAGAGGTCGCCGTCGCGGATCCACGCGAGCACGCGCTCGACGCCGGCGCGGTGCGCCTGCGGGGTGAGGCTGCGCCACAGCGGGCCGGGCCCGGTCGGGGCGGGCGCGTGCAGCGGGTCGGCCGACGCCGCGTCGCCGACGAGGGCGCGCAGCTCGGCGAGGCGCTCACCGGCGGGGCGCCGGCTCCAGCCGGGCAGCTCGGCGGCCACGAGCCACGGGGCGCCGCCGTCGGGGGGCAGGCAGACCGCGCTGTCGTGGACGGCGAAGCGCAGCGGCGGCAGGCCGTGGGGGTCGGGGCGGGGGTCCGGCGGCAGGGCGAGCCACGGGGTGGCGGCCTCGTCGGTGAGCAGGCCGACCGCCCCGCCGAGGAAGGGTGGGGCGGTGGGGTCGCGCGGTGCGCGCCAGCCGCAGGTCTCGGCGAGGCGCGCGAGCCCGTCGGGCTCGTGGACGACCGCGAGCGGCTCGCCGACGACGACGGTCCAGCCGCGCACGCGCAGCGCCGCGGTCTCGCGCCGACCGGGCAGGCTCGCGAGGCGCAGAGGGCAGACCGGGCGCGCCGCGCGGGCGGTGCGGACCCGCAGGGTCTCAGGCGCGGGAGGGGACCCCGTACTTGCGACGGAAGGCGGCGTCATCGAGCTCGTCGAGGTCGGCCTGGAGGTTGGCCTCGAACTCCTCCGCCTCGCGCTGGTCGCTGAAGGTCTGTGACCACACGAGGTTGCCGGTGTCGGTCACCTGTAGCTGCACGTCGAACATCGTCCCGCCGTTGTAGGCGTCGCGCATGCGCGTGAGCACGCGGAAGCGGCGCCGTGCAGACTCGGTGCTCAATGTGGACAACCTCGGAGGATCCGGGCGGGACATCGTGCCACGCCCTCGCGGGGACGCAGCAGGCGCAGCATAGCCGCGAGGGGCGACCGCGCACAGACCGCGTCGTGGCCGACCGGACGTGAACGGGGCCGGCGGCGCTAGACTCCGCCCGCCCCCACGACGGCAAGGCGGTGACGTGAAGCTCTACACCCGACGAGGCGACGACGGCACGACCGGGCTGCTCTACGGCGGTCGCGTCGACAAGGACGACGCCCGCACCGAGGCCTACGGCACGACCGACGAGGCGGTCTCCGCTCTCGGGCTCGCCCGCGCCGAGCTCGCCGAGGGCCCCGGCGAGGCCGACGCCGAATGGGCCGCGTGGATCCTCACGATCCAGCGCGAGCTCTTCATCGTCGGCGCGCAGCTCGCGACCGACCCCGAGCACTGGCCGCGGCTCGAGGAGGGCCTGAGCCTCACGACCGAGTCGATGGTCGAGGCGCTCGAGCGGGGCATCGACGAGCTGCTCGAGCGCTACCCGCTGCCGCGGGAGTTCACCGTGCCCGGTGGGCGCCGCGCCGGCGCCGCGGTCGACCTCGCGCGGACGATGGTGCGGCGCGCCGAGCGGCAGGTCGTCCACCTGCACCGGGAGGGCGCCATCCCCGACGACGTCGTCCTGCGCTACCTCAACCGCCTCTCCGACTTCCTCTTCGCGCTCGCGCGCGCCATCGAGGGGGGCGCGCACACGCCGACGCGCGCATGAGCGCGCCCGGCGTCGCGGGTGGGTGACGCGGCTCACTCGTAGCGCTGCTCGGGCGCGGGGAAGGCCCCCGCGGCAACGTCGTCGGCGAAGGCCCGCACCGCGTCGGTGATCACACCACGCAGGTCGGCGTAGGCCTTGACGAACCTCGGTGGCGGCCCCGGGCTGAGGCCGAGCAGGTCGTGGACGACGAGCACCTGCCCGTCGGTGTCCGCGCCCGCCCCGATGCCGATCGTCGGCACGCCGACGGCGTCGGTCACGGCCTTGCCGAGGCTCGCGGGCACGCCCTCGAGGACGATGGCGAAGGCGCCGGCCGCCTCGAGCGCCTGCGCGTCGGCGAGGATGCCCTCGGCGGCCTCGGGCCCGCGGCCCTGCACCCGGTAGCCCATCTCGTGCACCGACTGCGGGGTGAGCCCGAGGTGGCCCATGAAGGGCACGCCCGCCTCGACGAGGCGGCGGGCGAGCTCGCTGACCCGTGTCCCGCCCTCGGCCTTGACCGCGTGGGCGCCACCCTCCTTGACGAGGCGCAGCGCCGCGCGCATGCCCTCGTCGACGTCGACCTGGTAGCTGCCGAAGGGCAGGTCGGCGATGACGAGCGACCCTGCGGCGCCGCGGGCGACCGCGCGGGTGTGGTGGAGCATGTCCTCGAGGGTCACCGGCACCGTCGTGGCGTGTCCGAGGACGTTGTCGCCGACGGAGTCGCCGACGAGCAGCAGGGGGATGCCGGCCTCGGCGAGGATCGCCGCGGTCGTGGCGTCGTACGCGGTGAGCATCGCGAAGGGTGCGGGCTCGTGCTTCCACGAGCGCACGCGCGCAACGGTCACCGGTGGGGGTGGTGGGCTCGGCACGTCGATCCCCTCGATGTCCTGCCGGCCCCTCGTCGCCGTGGCTGCCCTCCGGGGTCCAGCGGGAGGTGCAGCGTACCCTCGAGGGGGCCGCCGGCCGACCCGGCGCGCCAGGCACCGGCGGCGAGGACAGGAGGGCTCGTGAGGGTGGTGCTGCAGCGCGTGGCCTCCGCGGCGGTCGAGGTCGACGGCGCCGAGGTCGGGCGGATCGGACGCGGGCTCGTCGCCCTCGTCGGCGTCGGCCGGTCCTCGACCGAGGAGGACGCCCGCTGGCTCGCCGGCAAGACCGTCGGCCTGCGGCTGTTCCCCTCGGGTGGGGAGCGCATGGCCGCCTCGGTCGCCGAGGTCGGCGGCGCGGTGCTCGCGGTGAGCCAGTTCACGCTGCACGCCAACGCGCGCAAGGGGCGGCGGCCCTCCTTCGCCGAGGCGGCCGAGCCCGAGCGGGGCCAGTGGCTCTACGAGCGCTACTGCGAGGCGCTGACGGTGCCCGTCGCCCGTGGGGTCTTCGGCGCCGACATGCGCCTGGACCTGCGCGCCGACGGTCCGGTGACGATCCTCCTGCGCTCCGACGCCGGGATGCGCGACGTCGGCTGAGGTCGGGCCTTAAGGGCGCGGTGGGCAGGTCGACACTCGACGTCAGGGGCCGAGCGCAGGGACCGCTGTCACGACCGTGCCGGGTCGATCGGCCCCCGACCCCGGCAGCCGCGCAGGGAGGACCCTCCCCCGATGCCACGCACCGAGCGGGCTCCGATCGAGCGACTCGTCGCCGTCGCCGAGGGCATCCTCGACGCGAGCGTCGAGGTGCTCGACGCCGCGGTGCGCCCGACGGTGCCGCCGGGTGGCAGGCTGCTCGCCATCGACGGTCCGGGCGCGGGGGGCTGGCTGCGGGTCACCCCCAACGGCAGGGGTCCGCTGCTCGCCGAGGACGACCGCGTCCTCGGCGTCCTCTGCTCGGCGCTCGCCGAGCTCGGTGCCGTCGTGCGCCCGCTCGTCGTCTCCCCCCAGCGGCTCGGCGAGGTGCTCGAGCGTCGCGAGATCGCGATCGTCTACCAGCCGATCGTCGACCTGCACAGCGGCGCGGTCCTCGGCTACGAGGCGCTCTCGCGCTTCCCCGCGCCCCCGCAGGCGCCTCCCGACCGCTGGTTCGCCGACGCCGCCGCGGTCGGGCTCGGCGTCGAGCTCGAGGTGCTCGCCGCCGAGCTCGCGGTCGCGCCGCTGTGGGCGCTGCCCGAGGGGGTCTACGTCGCGCTCAACGTCTCCCCGGAGGCCGCCGGCTCACCGCAGCTGCGTGCGGCGCTCGACGGCGCCGACCTCTCCCGGGTCGTCCTCGAGATCACCGAGCACGATGCCGTGCCCGACTACGGCGCACTCAACGGCGAGCTCGACGTGCTGCGGCGCCGGGGGGCGCGCGTCGCGGTCGACGACACCGGTGCCGGGTACGCGAGCCTGCGCCACGTCCTCGAGCTCGGCCCCGACCTCGTCAAGCTCGATCCAAGCCTCACCGTCGGCATCGACCGGCAGTCGCCGTCGCCCGAGCTCGCCCGCGCGCTCGCGGGCTTCGCGACCGCGCTGGACTTCGACGTCATCGCCGAGGGGCTCGAGAGCCAGGCCGACGTCGACGCGCTGCGCCTGCTCGGCGTGGCCCAGGGCCAGGGCTACCACCTCAGGCGTCCGGGTCCCCTCGGTGAGGCGGACTTCGACGCGCTGTCGCACACCGCCTGAGCCTCAGCCCCACCAGCGCTGGGTCATCGGCAGCCGGCGGTCGCGTCCGAAGGCGCGGTGGGTGACCTTGATGCCCGGCGCAGCCTGACGCCGCTTGTACTCCGCGCGGTCGACGAGCCGGGCCACCTGCGCGACGAGGTCGGCGTCGAAGCCCTCGGCGACGAGGTCCTCGACGGACTGGCGACGCTCGATGTAGCCGGAGAGGATCGGGTCGAGGACGTCGTAGGGCGGCAGCGAGTCGGTGTCGCGCTGGTCGGGCCGCAGCTCCGCCGAGGGGGGCTTGGTGATCGTCGCCTCGGGGATCACCGCGCCGGCCGGGCCGCGCCAGTGCGCGCGGTGGGTGGTGTTGCGGTAGCGCGAGAGCTTGTAGACGAGGGTCTTGTCGACGTCCTTGAGCACCGCGAGCCCGCCGGCCATGTCGCCGTAGAGCGTGGCGTAGCCGACGGCGTACTCGCTCTTGTTGCCGGTCGCGAGCACGAGGTCGCCCCACTTGTTCGACAGCGCCATGACGATCGCCCCGCGGATGCGCGACTGGAGGTTCTCCTCGGTGACGTCGGGCTCGGCGCCGGCGAGGAGCGGCGCGAGCGCGGCATCGAAGGCCTCCATGATGGGGCTGATCGCGACGACCTCGTAGCGCGCACCGAGCGCGGAGGCCAGCGCCTCGGCGTCGGTGAGCGAGCCCTGCGAGGACCACGGTGAGGGCAGCGCCACGCAGGTCACCGCCTCGGGGCCGAGCGCGTCGACGGCCACCGCCGCGGTCAGGGCGGAGTCGATCCCGCCGCTGACGCCGAGGAGCGCCCCGCCGAAGCCGTTCTTGCCGAGGTAGTCGCGCACCCCGAGGACCAGCGCCTCGTAGGCCTCGCCGACCGCGCCGAGCGGCGCCTCCTCGGCCGGGCCGGCGTCGACGTCGAGGTCGGTGACGACGAGGTCCTCGGCGAAGTGCGCCCCACGGGCGACGACCGTGCCGTCGGGAGCCATGAGGAAGGAGTCGCCGTCGAAGACCACCTCGTCCTGCCCGCCGACGAGGTTGCAGTAGGCCAGCCAGGCCCGGCCGGCGCGCGCGTGGTGGCGCGCCCAGCGCTCCCGCTGCGCCCGCTTGTCGCGCTCGTAGGGGCTCGCGTTGAGCGAGAGCAGGACCTGCGCCCCCGCCTCGGTGCTGTCGGCAAGCGCCCCACCCTCGCCCCAGAGGTCCTCGCAGACGGTGACCCCGACGCGCAGCCCACCGGCGTCGACGAGCAGCGGGCTCGTGCCCGACTGGAAGTAGCGGGCCTCGTCGAAGACGCCGTAGTTGGGGATGCGCTGCTTGCGGTAGTGCGCCTCGACCGCGCCGTCGCGCAGGACCGCGGCGCTGTTGGCGAGCGTGCGGGCGGTCTCGTCCTCGCTCATCACCGTGTCGTGGGCCACGGCGAGGTCGGCACCGCCGTCGAGGTCCTCGACGACGCCGACGACGAAGGGCACCGGGCCGACGACCTCGGCGAGTCGGCCGAGCTCCGCGGCGGTCGCGGCGACGAAGGCCGGCTTGAGCACGAGGTCCTCGGGTGGGTAGCCGGTGAGGGCGAGCTCGCCGGAGAGCACGAGGTCGGCCCCGGCCTCGACGGCGCGGCCGTAGGCCTCGGCGAGCGCGGCGCGGTTGCCCGCCAGGTCGCCGACGGTCGGGTTGAGCTGGGCCAGGGCGATGCGCATGCGGTCGCCTCCTCGTCCTCGTCCTTGCCGCGCGGTGCGTCGCGCAAGGGATTTACCGAAACGAAACAGGTCGGCAAAGGGTGGTTGACAGCGCCTGCCTACGGTTCCACTGCGACCCGGGCCCGCGCGCTGCCCAAGGCTATCCGGCCTCGACGGCGGGACGCGCGGGTCAGGCCAGACCCCAACGCCGAGGCGAGGGCCGCGGACGGGTTGACACGAGCCGGAGGCCGCGTGCGCGGCCATGACATGAAGGTGGAGGACTCCATGAAGCGATCGATGCGACGCATGCTGGTGCTGGCCAGCGTGACCCTGCTGGGCCTGCTGGTCCTCGCCGGACCCGCGATGGCCCAGGACGACCTCGCGACGCAGGACGCGTTGAACATGACGTTCTTCCTGCTCGCGATGGTGCTCGTCTTCATGATGCACGCGGGCTTCTCGATGCTCGAGGCGGGGCTGACCCAGTCGAGCAACGCCGGCAACATCATGATGAAGAACATGATGGTGATCTCCGTCGCCTTCATCACGTACTTCGCCGTGGGCTGGGGCCTCATGTACGGGACCTCGGCGGGCGGGATCATCGGCACCGACGAGTTCTTCCTCATCCCCGGGACCTACAGCGCCGAGCTCGAGGGCTTCCCGTTCCTCGCCTCGGAGTTCATGTTCGACGCGGTCTTCGCCGCGACCGCCGCGACGATCGTCTCCGGTGCGGTGGCCGGCCGCATGAACCTCTGGGGCTTCGTCATCCTCGCCGCGGTGCTCACCGCCTTCGTCTACCCCGTCGTCGGCCACTGGGGCTGGGGCGGCGGCTGGCTCGAGGAGGCCGGGTTCCTCGACTTCGCCGGCTCGACCATCGTCCACCTCGTCGGTGGTGCAGCGGCGATCACCGCCGCGGCGATCCTCGGGCCGCGGCCGGGCAAGTACGACGCGCAGGGCAAGTCGAGGTTCCTGCCCGGGCACTCGATGCCGCTGGCGATCCTCGGTGTGTTCTTCCTCTGGTTCGGCTGGTTCGGCTTCAACGGCGGCTCGGTGCTCAACGCCGAGGTCTCCGTCGGCCCGGTCCTGCTCACCACCGCCCTCGCCGCCTCCGCTGGCGCGCTCGCCGCCGCGGTCGTCTCCGCGGTGCGGGCCAAGGGCAAGACCGACGTCTCCATGGTGGGCAACGGCATCCTCGCCGGTCTCGTCGGCATCACCGCCGGTGCGGACGTCGTCGAGCCCTACGCGGCGATCCTCGTCGGGGTCGTCGCCGGGGTCCTCGTCTCCTTCGCGATCCCGCTCGTCGAGCGCCTCGGCATCGACGACGCCGTCGGCGCCTTCAGCGTCCACGGAGCGGTCGGCGTGCTCGGCACCTGGTGGGTCGGGTTCTACGCCGTCGAGGGCGGCGTCTTCTACGGCGGCGGCTTCGAGCTCTTCTCCTGGCAGGTCATCGGCACGGTCGCCGTGACGGCCTTCGTCGCCATCGTCACCGCCGTCGTGTGCTTCGGCCTCAAGGCCGCGGGGATGCTCCGCGTGCCCGACGAGGAGGCCGAGGAGGGCCTCGACGTCCACGAGCACGGCGTGCTCGGCTACCCCGAGAGCGTCCTCACCGGCGGCAAGGAGTAGCCGCCCCGCACGACGCCCTCCGCACGGGGCCGCGCGCCCCGTCGCCTCGCCTCCCTCCGCCGGCCGGCGCCCCTCGGTGCCGGCCGGCGGCGCGTGGGGTGGCCGAGGGCGGCTGCCGACGGGCGCCCGCGGTGGCGAGCCGACCGCTACGATCCGTCCTGCGACCCGACGACGCCCGGAGGCCCCGCCGTGGACAAGCAGCAGGAGTACGTGCTCCGCACCGTCGAGGAACGCGACATCCGCTTCGTGCGGCTGTGGTTCACCGACGTGCTCGGGATGCTCAAGTCCGTCGCGATCACCTCCTCGGAGATCGAGGGCGCCTTCGCCGAGGGCATCGGCTTCGACGGCTCGGCGGTCGACGGCTTCGCGCGGGTGCAGGAGTCAGACATGCTCGCCGTGCCCGACGCCTCGACGTTCCAGGTCCTGCCCTGGCGCGGCGACGACGCGCCGGTGGCGAGGATGTTCTGTGATATCCGGACACCCGAGGGCGAGGCCTTCACCGCCGACCCGCGCCAGGTCCTGCGGCGCAACCTGCGCAAGGCCTCCGAGCTCGGCTACAGCTTCTACGTCCACCCGGAGATGGAGTTCTTCCTCTTCAACGGCCCCGACGACCCCACGCCACTCGACCACGGCGGCTACTTCGACCTCACCCCGCTCGACGTGCAGTCGGACTTCCGCCGTGAGGCGATCCAGACCCTCGAGGCCATGGGCATCTCCGTGGAGTACAGCCACCACGAGGTCGCCCCCAGCCAGCACGAGATCGACCTGCGCTACGCCGACGCCCTCACGATGGCCGACAACGTCATGACCTACCGGCTCGCCGTCAAGGAGGTGGCGATGCACCGGGGGATCTACGCGACGTTCATGCCCAAGCCGATGGCGGCCTACTGGGGCTCGGGCATGCACACCCACGTCTCGCTGTTCGACGGCGACACCAACGCCTTCTACGACGACGCCGACCCCTACCACCTCTCCGAGGTCGGCAAGCGCTTCATCGCCGGGGTCCTCGCCCACGCCCGTGAGATCACCGCGGTGTGCTGCCAGTGGGTCAATAGCTACAAGCGACTGGTGCCGGGCTTCGAGGCCCCGGTCTTCGTCTCCTGGGGGCGGCACAACCGCTCGTCGCTCATCCGCGTGCCGATGTACAAGCCGCACAAGAGCGCCTCCGCGCGCGTGGAGTTCCGCGCCCCCGACCCCGCCTGCAACCCCTACCTCGCCTTCAGCGTCATCCTCGCCGCGGGGTTGCGCGGCATCGAGCAGGGCTACGAGGTCCCCCCCGAGGCCGAGGACAACATCTACGAGCTCACCGACACCGAGCGCCGCGCCGCAGGCATCGACTCCCTGCCGCGCAACCTCGACGAGGCGCTGCGGGTCATGGAGGACTCCGAGCTCGTCGCCGAGGCGCTGGGCGAGCACGTCTTCGAGTTCTTCCTGCGCAACAAGCGCGTCGAGTGGGACGCCTACCGGGCCCAGGTCACGCCCTTCGAGATCGAGCGCTACCTGCCGATGCTCTAGCGCGCGCCGGTGGCGAGACGCAGGGCGCCCGGCGGTAGGGTGCGGGGGCGATGACCGACGCTGCGACCCCGACGAGCGGCCTGCTCGCCCGCCTCGGGGGTGACACCCGGGCCGCCGAGGACGCCCTGCGCGCCCTCGGGCTGTGGGACGGCGACCGGCCCGCCGCCGAGGCCGCCCCCGTCGTCGACCTCATCGCTGCGAGCCCCAACGTCGAGCGGGCCACCCGCGCGATCGCGCGGGTCGCGGAGGGCCACGGACCCCGGGCGCTGTCCTCCCACGAGCTCGTGCGCCGCCTCGCCGTCGTCGCGGGCACGAGCGAGGCCCTTGCCGACGTCTGCGTGGCGCACCCCGCGGCGGTCGCGATCCTCGAGGGCGACCTCGCCCCGGCCGAGGTCGACGAGGTGCGCCGCGCCTGCCACACCGCCCTCCTCGACGCCGAGGAGCCGGCGCGCGCCCTCACCGTCGTCCAGCGCCTCGGCCTCCTGCGCGTCGCCGCCCGCGACCTCCTCGGCCTCGCCTCGACGGCCACCGCCGCCGCCGAGCTCGCCGACCTCGCCTCCGGCGTGCTCGCCGCCGCCCTCGACGCCGTGGGCGACCCGGCGGTGCGCGTCGCGGTGATCGGCATGGGCAAGCTCGGCGGCCGCGAGCTCAACTACGTCTCCGACGTCGACGTGATGTTCGTCCACGAGGGCGAGCACGCCGCGGCGGCCCGCGTCGTCGAGGCCTTCCTGCGCCTGCTCGGCGAGAGCACCCCGGAGGGCCGGGCCTACGACGTCGACGCCAACCTCCGACCCGAGGGTCGCGACGGCCCGCTGTCGCGCACCCTCGAGGGCTACCAGGCCTACTACGACCGCTGGGCGCTGACCTGGGAGCAGCAGGCGCTGCTCAAGGCGCGGCCGGTCGCCGGCGACGAGGAGCTCGGCGCGCGCTTCACCGCGCTCGCCGAGCCCTACGTGTGGCCCGACCGCCGGCAGGGCTCCGACGTCGACGAGATCCAGCGGATGAAGTCCACGGTCGAGAGCTCCGCGGCGGTGCGCAAGGCCGGCTCGCGGCAGGTCAAGCTCGCCCCCGGCGGGATCCGCGACATCGAGTTCGCCGTGCAGCTCCTCCAGCTCGTCCACGGACGGCACGATCCGAGCCTGCGCAGCCCGACGACGCTCGCGGCGCTCGAGGCGCTCGCCGAGGGCGGCTACGTCGACGACGGTGATGCGAACCTCTTCGGCGACGCCTACGACTTCCTGCGCACCGTCGAGCACCGCCTGCAGCTGCGCAAGCTGTGGCGCACCCACGTCGTGCCCGACGACGATGCCGAGCGCGACCGCCTCGCGCGCTCCTGCGGGTTCCGCCCGATCCGCGCCGCGACCGCCCTCGAGCAGTTCGACCGCGAGTACACCCGCGTGCAGGGCTACGTGCGGCGCATCCACGAGCAGCTCTTCTACCGCCCGCTGCTCGACCGCTTCGCCGAGCTCTCGAGCGCCGACCAGCTCGCCTTCGCCCCCGACGACGCGACCGGCCTCTCACGGGAGCAGGCCGCCGCGCGCCTCGCTGCGCTCGGCTTCGCCGACGGCGATCGCGCGATGGGCGTCCTCGCCGACCTCGCCGAGGGGGTGAGTCGGCGCGCCCGCCTGCTGCGCACGCTGCTGCCGGCGCTCCTGCCGGTGCTCGCCGCCGCCCCCGACCCCGACGGCGGCCTCGAGGGGCTGCGCTCCCTCGCCGACCGGCTCGAGGGCGCTCCGGCGTTCCTGCGCACGCTGCGGGACAACCCTCCCGTCGGCGAGGTGCTCGCGACCGTCCTCGGACGCAGCCGACGCGTTGGGGAGTGGCTCGAGCGTGAGCCGGAGCTCATCAGCGGCCTCACCGACGAGGGGCTCGCCGAGCCCGTCGACGCCGCGACCCACGCCCGCACCGCCGAGGGCCTGCTGCGCCGCGGCGAGAGCGTCGGGCGCACCGCCGACGCGCTACGGCGCCTCAAGCGCCGCGGGATCGCGCGCATCGCCGTGCGCGACCTCACCGGCCGCGCGAGCGTCGAGGAGGTCGGCGGCGAGCTCACCGGGCTCGCCGACGCCGCGCTCGACGCCGGGCTCGCCCTCGCGGGGCGCGACCTGCCGGTGCGCTTCGCCGTCCTCGGCATGGGCAAGCTCGGTGGCGGCGAGCTGTCCTACGCCAGCGACCTCGACGTCATCCTCGTCTTCGAGCCCGCCGAGCGCCGGCGGGAGGCCCTCGACGCGGTGACCGGGCTCGTGAAGTCGCTCTCGGACATCACCGCCGAGGGCCAGGCCTTCCGCGTCGACCTCGACCTGCGCCCGGAGGGCCGCGACGGCCCGGTGGCCCGCACGCTCGAGTCGACGCGGATCTACTACGCCGAGCACGCCCAGCCCTGGGAGCTCCAGGCGATGACCCAGGCGCGCGTCGTCGCCGGGGACCAGGCCCTGGGCGAGGAGCTGCTCGCGACGGTTCAGCCGCTCGTCTACCCGAGCCGGCTGCCTGCCGAGCGCCTCACGGCGATGCGGCGGATGAAGGCCCGCGTCGAGGCGGAGCGCGACAAGGGCCGCCGCCGCGGGCTCGGCGTCGCGCGGGGAGACCGCCTCGACCTCAAGCTCGGGCTCGGCGGGCTCGCCGACGTCGAGTGGACCGTGCAGCTGCTGCAGCTGCGTCTCGGCGGCGAGCACCCCGAGGTGCGTCGCCCGGGCGCGCTCGGCGCGCTCGGCGCGCTCGCCGCCCTCGGCGCCGTCGACGGGCGCGACGCCGCGTGGCTCGCCGACGGCTACCGCCTGCTCGCGCGCGTGCGCAACACCCTCTACCTCGTCGGGGCGCGGGACCCCTCGCTGCTGCCGGCCGGGCCCGGCGAGCTCGACCGCCTCGCGCAGACCCTCGGCTACGACGCCCCTGGTGGGCAGGACTTCGTCGAGGACCTCACCCGCCACATGCGGCGGGTGCGCAAGGTCCACGAGCGGCTCTTCTACGACTGACCGTCCTGGCGCACCGGCCGGTAGGATGACGCGCGACCGGGGAGACAGCCGGGAGCCGACGAGAGGCGCAGGGCGAGGAGTGGTCGTGATCGGGACCTCCGACGACGTGGTGTTCTGGGCTGGCCTGCTCACCGTGGTCGCGCTGCTGGTGCTCGCCGTACGCGAGCGGAGGGCCCACCGCTCGCGTCTCGCGGCGATCCCGCTGCGGATCTCCGTCAACGGCAGCCGCGGCAAGTCGACGGTGACGCGCCTGGCGACCGGCGCGCTCAGCGCGGCCGGCTGGCGCACGCTCGGCAAGACCACCGGTACCGAGGCCCGGCTCATCCGCGGCTGGGACGGTGGTGAGGTGCCGGTGCGGCGTCGCCCCGAGGGGCCGAACGTCGGGGAGCAACTCGGGGTCGTGCGCGAGGCGGCGACGCACCGTGTCGAGGCGCTCGTCGCGGAGTGCATGGCCATCACCCCGGAGTACCAGCGGGTCTTCCACGAAGAGCTCGTCGACGTCAACGTCCTCGTCCTCACCAACGCCCTCGCCGACCACCTCGAGGAGATGGGTCCGACCACCGCCGACGTCGCCGAGGTCTTCGGTGAGTCGATCCCTGCAGGGGGGGTCGTGGTGATCGCACCGGGCCCGCACCGCCAGCGGCTGCGCCGCGCGGCTCGCCGCCGCGGTGCCGCGGTCATCGAGGCCGACCCCTCCGAGGTGCCCGACGAGGTGCTGCAGGGCTTCGAGCACCTCGTGTTCGCCGAGCACGTCGCGCTCGTGCTCGCCCTGACCCGCTACCTGGGCATCCCGAAGGCCATCGCGCTGCGGGGGATGCGCCAGGCGTCCCCGGACCCCTTCGCGACCCGCCTCGTCGGCGTCGGCGACCCCGAGGAGCCCGCGCTGCTCGTCAACGCGTTCGGGGCCAACGACCCCACGTCGACGCTCGGGGTGTGGCAGCACGTCGCGGCGCTCGGTCACCCCTCCGAAGGGCTCGTCGTCGTCATGAACGGTCGCGCCGACCGTGTGCCGCGGACGCGGCAGTTCGCCCGGGAGGTGCTGCCGCACCTGCCGATCGACACCCTCGTGATCGCCGGCAGGGCGACCGGGGCGGTGCAGGACGCCGTCAGGGAGGGCGTCGTCGGCGCGCGCGAGGTCTTCGACGCGACGGGCCTGGGAGCGGATCCCATCCTCCGCTTCCTCGATCCGCTGCTCCGGGCTCGTGTCGTGCTGTGCGTCGGCAACCTTCACGGTGGCGGGGCGGAGATCGTCGCGGGGCTCGAGCAACGCCGCGTCGCTGCCAGGCAGGGGCAGAGGACGCCGCACTGAGAGGACTCGCCCGATGTTCGGCACCGAGCTCTACGTCTCCCTCGTCGTCGGCGTCGCCCTCAGCCTGCTCTACGCGGAGCGCACGGGCGTGATCCCCGCCGGCCTGGTCGTCCCGGGCTACCTCGCCCTCATCTTCGACCAGGTCGTCTTCGTCGCCGCGGTGTTCCTCCTCAGCTTCCTCACCTTCCTCCTCGTCGAGCGCGGTGTCAGCCGCTACGTCATCCTGTTCGGACGCAGGCGCTTCGTCGCGATGCTCTCGGTCGGCGTCATGCTCAAGCTCGTCTTTGACGCGCTGTACCCGACGCTGCCCTTCGAGGTCTACGAGTTCCGGGGGATCGGCGTCATCGTGCCGGGGCTCATCGCGAACGCCATCTACCGCCAGGGCGTCCTGCACACGGTCGGCTCCACGCTGCTGCTGTCCGGCGCGACCTTCCTCATCGTCTTCGCGCTCGGGCTGATCGTCGGGTGAGCACGCCACCCGACCCTGCCGCCACCGCAGGCGCCCCGTCGGGGCGCGCTCGCCTGCAGCGGGTCCTCCGCCTGCAGCGGCGCTACGCCACCCGTGACGCCCTCGTCGGCGCGGTGCTCTGCCTCGCCGTCGTCGTCGGGGTCAGCCCCCCGACGGGCGCCACCAATCCCGGGGCGCCCAGCGTCGAGGGTGCGGCCTTCAGCGCCGCGATGGTCGGCGACCTCATGTTCGCTCGCCACGTCGAGGAGGTCGCCGCCGTGCGCGGCTACGACGCCCTGCTCGAGCCCGCGCGCCCCTACCTCGAGGCCGACTACGTCACCGGCAACCTCGAACAGGTCGTCAGCGAGCGCGACGACCTGCCCGAGGCCCGCAAGCTCATCCACCTCCGCGGGGGCCCCGAGCCGCTCGGGCCCCTCGTCGACGCGGGCTTCACCGCCGTGACGCTGGCGAACAACCACACGATGGACCACGGCATCCCCGGGCTCACCGACACCCTGGCGGCGCTCGACACCGCCGGGCTCGCCCACGTCGGCGCGGGGCTCGACCTCGACGCGGCGAGCGAGGTCCTCTACCAGGACCTGGGCGGCCTGCGCGTCGCGACCCTGTCGTTCACCGACGCCTATGTCGAGGGCTTCGTCGCCCGGGCCTTCCAGGGCGGGGTGATGGGCTCCGACGAGACCTTCATCGTCCCGGCGATCCAGCGCGCCCGGTCGGAGGCGGACCTCGTCGTCGTGCAGTTCCACTGGGGGGTCGAGTACGACTTCAGCCCCGACCGGCGGCAGCGGGAGCTCGCCGAGCTCGCGGCGGCTGCGGGCGCGGACCTCATCGTCGGCCACCACCCCCATACGCTCCAGCCCGTCGAGCGGCTCGGCGACGCCGTCGTCTTCTACTCGCTCGGCAACTTCGTGTTCGACCAAGGCTGGTCGCGGACGAGGGAGACGGCGGTCGCGCGCTATCACCTGCGGCCCGACGGCGTCGCCGAGATCTCCCTGCATCCCTTCCTCATTCGGGAGGCGACGCCGCGCCCGCTGTCCGGGCCCACGGGGTGGTACCGCCGCGGCAGGATCCATCTCCAGCTGCGGGGTGAGGGCCTCGACTGGCGGCGTGACGCTGATCGACTCGTCGCCGAGGTCGACCACCGGCACGTGTTGGAGGAGCGAGCGTCTCGGGAGCGTGCCCCCGATGATGACTGATCGCTGGATCAACGTCGTCCTCGGGGTCATCGTCGTCCTGGGGCTCATCGGCGTGGCCGTCTACGAGCGACCGCGGGCGGCCGCGGAGCGCGCCGAGCTGCTCGGCGAGGACGTGCTCACCGTCGACGGCGACCTGTCCGACGGGTCACGGGGCACGCAGCGCGCCGGGGCCACCGAGCCGGGCGACCCGATCGGCGACGGCCCCTTCGGCGTGACGGCCAGCGCGCCGCTGGCCGCCGACGTCGGGGTCGAGGTGCTCGAGCGTGGCGGCAACGCCGTCGACGCCGCCGTGGCGATGTCCTACGCGCTCGGGGTGGTCGAGCCGTTCGGCTCCGGCATCGGCGGCGGCGGGGTCATGCTCGTCTACGAGCCGGGTGCTGAACCGGTCTCCTACGACTACCGCGAGGTCGCGCCCGCCTCTGGCGGCCTGCCGACCTCGAACATCGGGGTGCCGGGTTTCGTGGCCGGCATGGCGCACGTGCACGAGCGCCACGGCTCCCTGGACATGGCCTCGCTCATCGACCCCGCCATCTCCTACGCGGAGGGGGGCTTCGAGGTCGACCCCTACCTCACCGAGCGGCTCGAGTCGGCCGCGCACCGGCTGCCGATCAACCGTCTGCCCCGGCTCTTCCCGCGCGGGGGCGCGATCCAGGCGGGTGAGGTGCTCACCCAACCCGAGTACGCCGAGGCGCTCGTCCGCATCGCCGAGGACGGGCCCGCGACGATGCACGGCGGGCCGCTCGGCGACCTCGTCGCGGAGGCGGTGAGCGGGCTGGAGCCACGGGACCTCGCGGAGTACGAGGTCGTCGAGACCCCGGTGGCGGTCGGCAGCTTCGCGGGATACGACCTCGTCAGCGGAGGACCGCCGGTGTCGGGGCCGACGCTCGTCGCGATGCTGCAGATCGCCGAGGAGCTCGGTGTCGCGGACCTCGAGGTCGACTCCGCGGACTACCACCATGCGGTGGCCCAGGCCTTCCGGGCCGCCGACGCCGACCGTACGGCGCGCATCGGCGACCCGAGCTTCGAGAACGTCGACCTCGAGGCGCTGCTCGACCCGTCGTACGCCGCCGAGCGTGCCGCGGAGATCCCCGAACGGGGCTTCCTCGAGGTCCCGGAGGAACCCAGCTTCGTCGCACCGGAGACCGATACGACCCACGTCGTCGTCGTCGACGGCGAGGGCATGATGGTCTCGACGACGAACACCCTCAGTAACTTCTTCGGGTCGGGCCTGCCGGTGTCGGGGTTCTTCCTCAACGACCAGCTGAAGAACTTCTCCGGCGACCCCGCCTCGATCAACGCGCCGGCGCCCGGCAAGCGGCCGCGCAGCTTCATCACCCCCACGATCCTCGCGCGCGACGGGCAGCCGCTGCTCGGCATCGGCTCGCCCGGGGGGCGCCGCATCCCCTCGACGATGGCCCAGGTGCTGCTGCGGTGGGCGCTGCACGATGAGGACTTGGACGACGCCGTCGAGGCGCCGCGCTTCCACCTCGAGGCCCGGGAGCTGCACGTCGAGGACACGCTTCCACGAGCGGTCGCCAGCGACCTCCGGTCCCGGGGCTACGAGATCCTCGACGACATCCCGGTCACGGAGTACTACGGCGCGATCCAGGCGCTGTGGGTCGACGCCGAGTCCGGGGACCTCCGCGGGGTTGCCGACGAGCGGCGGGGAGGCCTGTCGCAGACCGACGCCAACGGGGGGTAGCGGCTGCGCCGGCCTCGGCGTGGTTGCGGTAGCGTAGTCGGCGCCGCTCGCGCCCGCGGCAGGCGAGCGGCTCACCGGTGACCGCGTGAGTGAGGATCGCAGGGTGCGTGAGATCGTCTGGCAGGAGAGCCCCGACGCGGCGTCGCAGCCTGCGTCGGCGGAGGAGGCTCGCGAGCGGCTCGAGGCGGGCAACCGCGGCTTCGCCGAGGCCGGGGGACAGGATGGACGCCACGTCGTGCCGGTGGGTCGCGAGGCGTTCGGCCTGCCGCGTGAGGAGGGCGCGGGGCTTCCGCAGGAGCCCTTCGCCGCCCTGCTCGGCTGCGCCGACGCCCGGGTGCCGGCCGAGCTCGTCTTCGGCCAGGTGACGAACAGCCTCTTCGTCGTGCGCGTGGCCGGCAACATCCTCGGCACCGAGTGCGTCGGCAGCCTGCACTACGCCGCGGGCAACATCCCGACCGTGCGCCTCGTCACCGTGCTCGGCCACAGCGCCTGCGGGGCGGTCAGCGCCGCGGTCGACGGCTTCCTCGACCCGGCTGCCTACCTCGCCGTCGTCCACGACCAGCAGCTGCGCGCGGTCGTCGATCCGCTGCTGGCCGGCGTGCGCCTCGCGGCGCTCGCGCTCGGGCGGGCCCACGGCGACGCGGTGACCGGGGCGGAGGGCTACCGCGACGCGCTCGTGTCGGTCGCCACCGTCGCGAACGCGGCGATCTCCGCGACGGTGCTCGCCGCCGATCTCGACAAGCCGGTCGCGCTCGGCGTCTTCGACCTCGCGAGCCGACGCGTCGGACTGCCCGCCGGTGATGGCTGGCGCGCAGGGCTCGTCGACCCGCCGTCCGGCGCCTCGGGCCTCGAGGCCCTGCTCGCCGACGTCGTCGCGGGGCAGTCGCTGGGGTAGGACCCGCTGCTCCGGGTGTCCGCGCCGCCGGGGTGCACGCAGGCCGAGGGCCGCGCCCGCCTCGCGGCGGACGCGGCCCTCGGATGATCCGACCAGGTGGTGCCCAGGGGCAGCAGGTGAGCTGGACTAGATGTCGTAGTAGAGGTGGAACTCGTAGGGGTGCGGGCGCAGGCGGACCTGGCTGACCTCCTCGTCCATCTTGTAGGCGATGTGGGTCTCGATGAGGTCCTCGGTGAAGACCCCGCCCTCGAGCAGGAACTCGTGGTCCTCCTCGAGCGCGGCGAGCGCCTCCTCGAGGCTCGCCGGCACCGACGGCAGGTCGAGCAGCGCCTCGCGGGGGAGGTCGTAGATGTCCTTGTCGACGGGGTCGGGCGGCTCGATCTTGTTCTTCACCCCGTCGAGCCCGGCCATGAGCATCGCCGAGAACGCGAGGTAGGGGTTGCACGAGGGGTCGGGCACCCGGAACTCGATGCGCTTGGCCTTCGGCGAGCGCGAGATGAGCGGGATCCGGCAGGCCGCCGAGCGGTTGCGCTGGCTGTAGACGAGGTTGACCGGCGCCTCGTAGCCCGGCACGAGCCGGCGGTAGCTGTTCGTCGTCGGGTTCGAGAACGCGAGGACCGACGGGGCGTGCTTGAGGAGGCCGCCGATGTAGTGGCGCGCGACGTCGCTGAGCTGGGCGTAGCCGTTCTCGTCCCAGAAGAGCGGCTCGTCGCCCTTCCACAGCGACTGGTGGGTGTGCATGCCCGAGCCGTTGTCACCGAAGATCGGCTTCGGCAGGAACGTCGCGGTCTTGCCCGCCGCCCAGGCGGTGTTCTTGACGATGTACTTGAAGAGCATCGTCTTGTCGGCCATCGCGAGCAGGGTGTCGAAGCGGATGTCGATCTCGGCCTGCCCGGCGGTGCCGACCTCGTGGTGCTGGATCTCGACGGGCACGCCCGCCCTCTCGAGTTGGACGACCATCTCCGAGCGGAGGTCGGTGAAGTGGTCCATCGGGGGGACCGGGAAGTAGCCCTGCTTGTGGCGCGGCTTGTAGCCGAGGTTCGGGCCCTCGTCCTTGCCGGTGTTCCACTGCGCCTCGATGGAGTCGAGGAAGAAGTACGAGGCCTCGGCCTTGGTGTCGAAGCGGATGTCGTCGAAGATGAAGAACTCCGCCTCGGGGCCGAAGAACGCCTTGTCGGCGATGCCGGTGCCCTTGAGGTAGGTCTCGGCCTTCTGCGCGACGTAGCGGGGGTCGCGGCTGTAGCTCTCGCCGGTGACCGGGTCCTTGACGAAGCAGTTGAGGATGAGGGTCTTGTGCTGACGGAACGGGTCGACGACCGCCGTGCTCCCGTCGGGCACGAGGACCATGTCGGATTCCTGGATCTCCTGGAACCCGCGCACCGACGAGCCGTCGAAGCCGAGGCCCTCGTCGAAGGCGTCCTCGGTGAGCTCGTGGGCCGGCATCGTGAAGTGCTGCATGAGCCCCGGCAGGTCACAGAAGCGCATGTCGACGAAGTCGATGCCCTCGGTGTCGATCATGGACAGGATGTCTTGCGGTGAGCTCCCCAACGTCGTGCTCCTTTCGGTTCGCGTTCAGACTCGACGACCGCTGCCTGCCGCTGTGGCTGGCTGCGGGCGCATGGCATCGTTCCGCAGCCGGCGGTCGGGAGGTTCGCCCCCCGAACGACCCGGGCCGCGGCGACGCGGCCACGCGGGCCGCCGTTGGGGTCAGGGGGCGAACCACCTGACCGCCGTTGCGCGGCGAACAGTAGGGGTGCGGGTTGTCGCCGGCGTTTCCCCACCGTTTCGATCACGTAACGCCGCCCGCGGGCGCGGCATGGCCGCTAGGTGCCGCCCTCGTCGCCCTCGCCGGGCTCGGCGGGCCCGTCGGGCATCCGCGAGCCCTCCGAGCGCTGCTGGCGCGGCGTCTCACCGGGCTCCTCGCTCCTCGCCCCTGCGTCACCGCGGAGCGCCTGGCCCCAGCCCGAGTCGCCGGCGGCCCCGACGGCGGCGGCGTCGTCGGGGTTGTCGTCGCGGATCCACAGCGTGCGCTGGGGGAAGGGGATCTCGATGCCCTCGTCGTCGAAGGCGGTCTTGAGCCGGCGGCGGATCTCGCGGTTGACGTTCCACTGCTTGCCCGGGACGACCTTGACGACCGCGCGGATGACGATCTCCGAGGCCCCGAAGTCCTCGACGCCCCACACCTCAGGCTCGTCGAGGACCAACGCTGCCCAGTCGGGGTCGGCGGCGACGTCGTCGAGGACCCGGCGGATGACCATCGTGGCGTGGCCGAGGTCGGTGTCGTAGGCGACGCCGATGTCGAGCAGTGACCGTGCCCACTCCTGGCTCATGTTGCCGATGCGGGTGATCTGGCCGTTGGGGATGTGCCACACGACCCCGTTGAGGTCGCGCAGGCGGGTCGTGCGCAGGGTGATCGCCTCGATCGTGCCGACGGCTTCGCCGGCGTCGACGATGTCGCCGAGGCCGAACTGGTCCTCGACGAGCATGAAGATCCCCGAGAGGAAGTCCTGGACCAGCTGCTGGGAGCCGAAGCCGATCGCGACGCCGAGGATGCCGGCGCCGGCGATGAGCGGGCCGAGGTTCACGCCGAACTCGCCGATGACGAGGATGACGGTGATCGTCCAGATGACGAGGCCCGAGATGCTGCGGAGGACGCCTCCGAGGGTCTCCGCGCGCATCGTCGACCGGCCGACGTCGAGCGGGGTGGTGTCCGACAGCGGGCCCCGCGCCCGCAGGGTGCCGAGGCGCCCGAGCCCCTCGCCGGTCTGCAGGCGCCGCACGCTGCGCTTGATGAGCCGCCGGACGATGCGGTTGAGCAGCAGGGCGAAGCCGAGGATGATGAGGATGCGCAGCAGCCGCGGGAGGGCCTCCTGGGCGACGGCCGCGAGGCCGCCGCTCTCGGTCAGCTCGAGCACGAAGTCGTAGATCGGTGCGGCAGCGGGGTTGATGATCTCGTCCTCGCCGTTCTGGGCGAGGACGGGCCAGGGCGTCATCGGTGGTGCCTCCCGGGGGGACGTTGGTCGTGGCCGCGCGGCGCGTCGGCGGTGGCCGGGCCGAGCCCCACCCCTCCGACCGCGCGAGCCTAGCCCGTGTCGCCGGCGGGGGTCGGCTCGCTCAGGCCCCGACGGTGCGCGCCGCCGGCGCGGGTCGCCGCCACACGCCGGCGGCCTCCGCCTGCGCGCCGGCGCGGTAGGAGGAGCGCACGAGCGGCCCGGACTCGACGTGGGCGAAGCCGAGCTCGGCGCCGACCTGGCGGTAGGCCTCGAACTCCTCGGGCGGCACGTAGCGCTGCAGCGCGAGGTGGCGGTGGCTCGGCGGCAGGTACTGGTTGACCGTCACGAGGTCGCAGCCGGCCTCGCGGAGGTCGCGCAGCGCCTCGACGACCTCCTCGAACGTCTCGCCCATGCCGAGCATGAGGTTGGACTTCGTCGCCGAGCTCGACCGCGCCTTCGCGCGGGAGAGCAGCTCGAGGCTGCCGTCGTAGTCGAAGCCGGGTCGCACGTGGCGGAAGAGCCGACGCGGGGTCTCGAGGTTGTGCGCGAGGACCTCGGGGCGGGCGTCGAGCACGAGGTCGAGGAGGTCGCCGTCGCCACGGAAGTCGTCGATGAGCAGCTCGACGCCGCAGTGCGGCAGGCGCTGCTTGATCTGCCGGCAGGTCTCGGCGTAGAGCCAGGCGGCCTTGTCGGCGAGGTCGTCGCGGGCCACCCCGGTGACGACGGCGAAGTGCAGGCCCATCGCCTCGACGGCGTCGGCGACGCGCGCGGGCTCCTCGCGGTCGTAGACCTTGGGCTTGCCGGTGGCGATCTCGCAGAAGCCGCAGCGGCGGGTGCAGTCGGGGCCGCCGATGAGGAAGGTCGCCTCGCGGTCCTCCCAGCACTCGTGGATGTTCGGGCAGCTCGCCTCCTCGCACACCGTGTGGAGGTCGAGGTCGCGCATCCGGCGCTTGATCTCGCGGTAGTTCGCGCCGGCCAGCGGCGCGTCGCGCTTGAGCCAGCGGGGCTTGCGGCGGGGCACCTCGGGGGCGCCGACGATCGTCAGATGGGTGGCGTCGGAGGGGACGACGGAGGTCACGGAAGCGGTCCTCACGCTCGCGGTTCGCAGCCCTGCAGTCTAGCGCCGGCGGCCTCAGCCATCGGCGGTCTGCGTGCCGGCCAGGCTCAGGCCGAGGTCGGCGGGGGAGGCCTGCTGCAGGGGACGCTCGAGGAGGCCGCCGAGGTGGCCCAGCAGCTCACGGCGCACGTCGGCCATGCTCGCGGTCACGCCGAGCGAGGCCAGCGAGCACACCCCCGCGTCGGCGATGCCGCAGGGCACGATGCCGTCGAAGTCGCCGAGGTCGGGATCGACGTTGAAGGCGAGGCCGTGGCTCGTCACGCGGCCGTCGACGCGGATGCCGATCGCGACGAGCTTCTCCTCGCCGACCCACACCCCGGTGCGCTGGCGGTCGGCCCGCGCGGTGATTCGATAGGCCGCGGCGGTGCGCACCGCGGCCTCCTCGAGCGCCTCGACGTAGGGGCGCACGGCCTTGGCATGGGCGAGCTCGACGATGGGGTAGACGACGAGCTGTCCCGGTCCGTGGTACGTGACGTCGCCGCCCCGGTCGATCGGCACGACGCGGATGTCCCGGGTGCCGAGGACGTGGCGCTCGACGTCGGCGTGGCGCCCGGCGGTGTAGACGCGGTCGTGGCTGAGGGTGAGCACGACGTCGTCGATGGCGCCGGCGCGGCGCGCCTCGACGAGGAGGCGCTGCCAGCGCAGCGCCTCCTCGTAGGCGACGTCATCGCCGCAGTGGACGACGAGCACGGCAGCGCTAGTAGCCGAGCTCGCCGGCCCAGTCGTGAGTCTCGACGACCTCGGCGACGTCGGTGACGAAGCGCGCGGCGTCGGCCCCGTCGAGCAGCTGGTGGTCGTAGGTCAGGCAGAGGTAGACCATGTCGCGCACGGCGATCGACGGCCCGGCGTCGTCCTCGATGGCGACCGGGCGCTTCTTGATCGCGCCGGTCGCGAGGATCGCGACCTCCGGGTAGTTGAGGATCGGGGTGTCGAGCAGGACCCCCCGGCTGCCGGTGTTCGTCACCGTGAAGGTGCCGCCCTCGATGTCCTGCATCTCGAGGTTGCCCTTGCCGCGGGCCTTGTTCGCGACGTCGGCGATGCCGCGCGCGAGCGCCGGCAGCGTGAGGTCGTCGGCGCCCTTGATGTTCGGGACGAGCAGGCCCTTGTCGGTGTCGACGGCGATGCCGAGGTTGACGTACTCGTGGTACGTGACCTTGCCGGCCTCCCAGTCGGCCTTGGCGTTGACGACCGGGTGGCGCTTGAGGGCGAGCACCGCGGCTCGGGCGAGGAAGGCGAACGGCGAGAGCGACGCGCCCTCGCGGGCCTTGAAGGTCTCACGGTGCTCGGCCCGCAGCGCCATGATGCGGCTCACGTCGGCCTCCTGGACCGTCGTGAGCTGGGCGCTCGACTGCATCGACTCCATCATCCGCTGGGCGATGCGCTTGCGGATGCGGGGCAGGTCCTCGACGCGCTCGCGTGCCCCGGCGGGCCGCGGCGCGGCGGCCGGTGCGGCCTTCGGCTCGGCGGCTGCCGGTGCGGGCTTCGGGGCGGCGGGCGTCGTCGGCTCGGGCGGGGGCGCGGGCTGCTCGCCCTTGGCCTCGATGGCGGCCTCGACGTCCTCGCGGGTGATGCGCCCGCCCTCGCCGGAGCCGGTCAGGCTCGCGACGTCGAGGTCGTGCTCGCGCACGAGGCGACGCACGATCGGCGACATGAGGGCCTCGTCGGTGACCGCCTCGCCGGCGGGCGCCGGCATCGGCGCGGGCTCCTCGGCTGCGGGCTCCTCGGCGGGGGCCTCGGCCGCGGGCTCCTCGGCGGGGGCCTCGGCCGCGGGCTCCTCGGCGGGAGCCTCAGCCTCGGCTGGGGCCTCGGCGGGCTCGGCCTCGGCGGCCGGGGCCGCGTCGGCGTCGCCGATGAGCGCGACGACGGTGCCGACGTCGACGGTCTCGTCGACGCCGACCTTGATCTCGGTCACGACGCCGGCGGCGGGCGCGGGCACCTCGGTGTCGATCTTGTCCGAGCTCAGCTCGAAGAGCGGCTGGTCGGCCTCGACGGCGTCGCCGACCTCGACGAGCCACTCGGTGATCGTGCCCTCGGTGACGGACTCACCGAGCTGTGGGACGGTGACTTCGGTTGCCACGGGAGTGCTCCTCTCAGGGGCGTCCGCCTCGACGGTCGCCGCGCTCGCGGGCTCTGTCTCGCCCGCCCTGCTGTCCTCTGCGGCCCCCGGTGCGGAGGCCTCGTCGCGGTCGTCGCGGCCGCGACGGCGTCGCCGCCGGGGCTCGGGCTCGGGGCCCTGGCCTCGGCGTCGCCGCCGCGGCTGCGTCGCCTCGGGCGGGCTGCCCCGCCGTCGGCGTCGGCCTTCGGCCACGGTCTGTCCTCCTCGGCTCCGGGTGGGTCGCGCTCAGCCGTGCAGGGCCTTGCCGGCCAGCGCGAGGTGCGCCTCGCCCACGGCCTCCGACAGCGTGGGGTGGGGGTGGATGAACTGCCCGACGTCGGTGGGCAGCGCCTCCCAGTTGTAGATGAGCTGGCCCTCGGCGATGAGGTCGGTCGCCTTCGGGCCGATGATGTGCACGCCGAGGACCTTGCCCCCGTCGGCGGCGGCGAGCACCTTCACGTGCCCGCTCTCCTTCATCATCATCGCGCGGGCGTTGTGGCTGAAGGCGTAGCGCTGGACCTCGTAGGCCACGCCGGACTCCTTGAGCTCCTGCTCGTTGTAGCCGACGCTGCCGACCTCGGGGTGGGAGTAGGTCACCCGTGGCACGCCGTGGTAGTCGATCGGCACGACGCGCTCGCCGGCGGCGTGCTCGGCGACGAGGAAGCCCTCCTGGAAGGAGGAGTGCGCGAGGCCGAGCGTCGACGGCGGGAGGATGTCGCCGACGGCGTACACCCCGTCGGGGCCGGGCCGGCAGTACTCGTCGATCTGCACGTAGCCCCGGTCGAGGCGCACGCCGACCTCCTCGTAGCCGAGCCCCTCGGTGACCGGCCGGCGGCCGATCGCCACCATGAGGACGTCGCCCTCGAGCTGCTGCTCGCCCTTGCCGGTGTCGACGGTCACCCGCCCCCCGGCCTCGCCCTTCTCCACGCCGACGACCTTCGTGCCGGTGTGGGCGGTGATCCCGCGGCGCTTGAGTTGCTTGGCGAGCTCCTTCTGGGTGTCGACGTCCTCGTTGGGCACGACCCCGTCGAGCGCCTCGACGATCGTGACCTCCTCGGAGCCGAAGGCGTTCCACACCGACGAGAACTCCACGCCGATCGCGCCGGCGCCGATGATGATCGGGCGCTCGGGCACGTGGTCGAGGTAGAGGGCGTGATCGGAGTTGATGACGACCTCGCCGTCGGTCTCCGCGCCGGCGACGGGCAGGTCCCGCGGCACCGAGCCGGTCGCGAGCACGAGGGCGCGGCTGGCCTCGAGGGTGCGCTCGCCCTCGTCGGTGGTCACGACGACGCGGCGTCCCGGCTCGACGCGGCCGGTGCCCTCGATGACGTCGACGCCACGGCCCTTCAGCGTCATCTGCAGGCCCTTGTGGTTGGTGTCGACGACGCCGCGCTTGTACTCGAGCACCGCGGCCATCTCCACGGCCTCGAACGTCGCCTTGACCCCGTAGTCACCCGCGTGCTGGGCGTGCTCGGCCACCTCGGCGGCCTGCAGGAACGCCTTCGTCGGGATGCAGCCCCAGTGCAGGCACGTACCGCCGACCTTCGCCCGCTCGACGAGCGCGACCTGCATGCCGAGCCCCGCCGCTCGCAGCGCCGTGGAGTACCCGCCGGTACCGCCGCCGAGGACGATCATCTCATACGTGTCAGTCATCCGAGGCTCCTCGCCGTCGTCTGCGCGTTGGGTCCTGCCGGTCGCTCCCGGCCTTGCATCTTAGGAGCGCGGGTCTGCCGTTGCGAGCTGCGGCGCCCGGTGGCGGCCGTCGGGCAGGCCCACGCCAGGGGCCGGTCGGGGACCGCTGCGGCCTTGTGGCGCCCTGTGCGCGGAGGCCGGCGCGCGGATCAGCCGAAGGTGGCGAGCGCGGTGGCGAGCTCGCCGTGGTGGCGGGCGGCGTCGTCGAGGTCGACGCCGTCGCGTGCCGCCTCCCAGGCCTGCACGATGCTGCGGGCTCCCGCGGCCGGGCCGTCGGGGTGGCTGGTGACCCCGCGGCCCGCGACGACGCCGTAGTCGTCGGTGCCGAGCGCGGCGTGGGTCCCCGGGACGCTGCTCGCGGAGCTGCCGCCCCCGAGGACCGGCAGTGCCGGCAGGATCGGTCCCATCTCGCCGAGAGCCCCCTCGACGCTCGCGAGCAGGTCCTCGACGGGGGTGCGCATCCGGGGCGCGAAGCCCGGGAGGACCATCGCGTCGCAGCCCGCGAGGCGCTGCAGCGCGGTGATGACGCGGGTGTGCACCCCGAAGTGGGGCAGCCGGGTGAAGATCGCGTTGAGCGGGAAGTGGCCGACGAGCGGCAGCTCGCTGTGCTGGCGCAGCGCCCGGGCTGCGGCGAAGCCGGTGGCGGTGACGCTGACGAGCAGGGCGTTGGCGCCGTTGGCCAGGCCGATGTCGTGGAGGTCGCGCATGCGGTCGACCTCGTCGGTGACGTTGGCGAGGTAGACCTTCGGCCGACCGGTGTCCTGCTCGGCCTGACGGCGCGCCCGTCCGAGCAGCCGCGTGCGCTCCGCGAAGGGGCACCAGTCGACGTCGGCGAGCATCTCGTCGTCCTTGGCCACGTCGATGCCGCCGACCCAGGCCTCGTAGCCGATCTCCGCGAAGGGCTCGGGCGGGAGGCCGATGTTGGGCTTGATCACGGCGACGAACAGCGGTCGGTCGTGGGCGTCGAGCTGCTGGCGCAGGCCATCGACGCCGAACTGCGGCCCCTCGAAGCCCTCGAGGTAGCCCTCGGGGTAGGTGATGTCGAGCAGGCGCACCACGGGGATCCCCGCGGTGAAGAAGGCGCCTTCGCCGAGCAGCGCGGTGAGCATCGACGGCAGCCGGGGGCCGAAGTTGCCGTGCGGGTGGGCGATGCGGATGCGGCAGGCCGACACCTCGCCCTTCGCGGGCGCGCCGAGGCCGTAGCTGAAGGCCGGCTGGGTGGCGAGGACCTCGAGGTCGATGAGCTTGGCGCCGTAGCGCGGGCGGAGGTCCTCGTCGACGCCGGGCCGGCGCCATTGCGCCGTCGACTGCTCGCGGCAGAACGCGACCGCGGCGAGCTCGGGGTCGCCCTCGCACTCGATGGCGTAGTCGACGAGGAGGTGGGCGGCGTGGTCGAGGTCATCGAGCGTCGAGCGGAATCCCGCGACGTCCTCCGCGCGCATCACGGTCCTCCGAACCCCGGTGGGCTAGACACGTATAGAAGAGGCTATCACACCGATGGCGCTCGGGGCGGACGACGCCCCGTCGGGGCCCGCTCGTCGCGAGCGGCGCTGCCGGTAGACTGCCCGTCCCGGCTCCCGACCGAGGATCCTGTCGTGAAGGTCGTCTTCGCCCCTGACAAGTTCGCCGGCACGCTCAGCGCCGCGGAGGCCGCCGCGGCGATGGCCGAGGGCTGGCGTCGTGAGCGCCCCGACGACGAGGTCGTCACCGTGCCGATCGCCGACGGAGGCGAGGGCACGATCGAGGTCGTCGAGGCCGCCACCGGCGCGGTGCGCGAGCGCGCGACCGTCGCCGATGCCCGGGGCCGGGCCGTCGGGGCGGGCTGGCTGCGCCTGCCCGACGGGCGGGCGCTCGTCGAGGCCGCCCAGGCCGTCGGCCTCTCCCGGCTGCCCGCCGAGGAGCGCGACCCGCTGTCGGCCACGAGCTACGGCGTCGGCCAGCTCCTCGCGATCGCTGCGGAGGCCTGCGAGGAGGTCGTCCTCTCCCTCGGGGGCAGCGCGACGGTGGACGGGGGCGCCGGGGCGATGAGCGCCCTGGGCCACCGGCTCCTGCGCGCCGACGGCAACCAGGTCAAGGTCGGCGCGCGCGAGCTCGCCGCCCTCGAGCGCGTCGAGGCGGTCGGCCCGCCGCCCGCCCGCGTGGTCGTCGCGAGCGACGTGACGAACCCGCTGCTCGGTCCCAGCGGTGCCGCCGAGGTCTTCGGCCCGCAGAAGGGCGCGGGCCCCGACGACGTCGCCGCGCTCGAGGGCCACCTCGCCCACTGGGCCGACGTCGTCGAGCGCGACGTCGCAGGCGGCCCGTGGCGCGATCTCGAGGGGGCCGGTGCCGCCGGGGGGCTCGGCTTCGCGCTCGTGGCCTTCACCGGCGCGACCATCGTGCCCGGCGCAGAGGCCATCGCCGACCTCGTCGGCCTACGGGCGGCCACCGAGGGCGCCGGGGTCGTCGTCACCGGTGAGGGCAAGCTCGACCGCCAGACCTTCGACGGCAAGGGTCCCGGCTACGTCGCCGACCTCGGCCGGCAGGCCGGCGCGCGGGTCCTCGCCGTCGCCGGGGTGCTCGCCGACGGCGCCGAGGTGCTCGTCGACGACGCCCGGGACCTCGGACCCGAGGGCATGGTCCGCGCGCGCGAGCTCGTCGTCGAGCGCACCGCAGAGCTCGCGGCCCTCGCGTAGGGCGGTCGCGTCGCCGGCTTCGCGCGCGAGCGCGAGACGCGGCACACTGAGGGCGGGCAACGGCGCCCCCGGCTGCCAAGCGCCACCAACGAGGCTGGCCGCAGCCGGTGCGAGGCGCACTCGTGCGCACCCCCTCCTTGCGAAGGTTGCGTCATGCCATCGACCCAGCTCTACGACCCCGCGTTCGAGCACGACGGCTGCGGTGTCGGCCTCGTCGCCCGTCTCGACGGCGCGCCGAGCCACGAGACCGTCGAGCGTGCCCTCGCTGCGCTCGTGCGCATGGAGCACCGCGGCGCGGAGGGCGCCGACGCCGACAGTGGCGACGGCGCGGGGATCCTCCTCGCGCTGCCCGATGCCTTCCTGCGGGCGGTGGCTGCCGACGAGGGCATCGCGCTGCCCGCTCCCGGGCGCTACGGCGTGGCGATGTGCTTCCTGCCGCAGGACGACGAGGAGCGCGAGCACCACGAGCGCTGCCTGCTCGACGCCGTGGCCCAAACCGGCCAGCGCGTCCTCGGCTGGCGCGACGTGCCGACCTGCCCGGGCTGCATCGGCCGGGTCGCCGGCGAGGCCGCGCCGGTCGTCCGCCAGCTCCTCATCGGCGCCGCCGACGACGTCGCCGACGCCGAGGCCTTCGAACGCCGGCTCTACGTCATCCGCCGCAGCGCGGAGGTCGCGAGCGGCGGCGCGCTCACCGTGCCGTCGTGCTCGTCGAAGACCGTCGTCTACAAGGGCATGCTCACCGCGCCGCAGCTCGCGCAGTTCTACCCGGACCTGCGCGACGGGCGGGTCGCCTCGGCGCTCGCGCTCGTGCACTCACGGTTCTCGACGAACACCTTCCCGAGCTGGGAGCTCGCCCACCCCTACCGGCTGCTCGCGCACAACGGCGAGGTCAACACCCTGCAGGGCAACATCAACTGGATGCGCGCCCGGGAGTCCCAGCTCGCGAGCGAGCTCTTCGGCGACGACCTCGAGAAGATCCTGCCGGTCATCCGCCCCGACGGCTCGGACTCGGCCACGCTCGACAACGTCCTCGAGCTCCTCGTGATGAGCGGGCGCTCGCTGCCGCACGCGGTGATGATGCTCATCCCCGCCGCCTACGAGGGCCGCGACGACCTCGCGCCCGAGGTCGTCGACTTCTACGCCTACCACGCGAGCCTCATGGAGCCATGGGACGGCCCGGCGAGCGTGACCTTCACCGACGGGCGCATCGCCGGGGCCACCCTCGACCGCAACGGCCTGCGGCCGGGGCGCTGGGCGGTCACCGACGACGGCTGGGTCGTGCTGGCCTCGGAGGCCGGCACGCTCGACCTCGACCCCGCGCGCATCACCCGCACCGGCCGGCTGCGGCCCGGACGGCTCTTCGTCGTCGACCTCGACCGCGGCGCGGTCTTCGCCGACGGCGAGGTCGAGCGCGAGGTCGCGAGCCGGCAGCCCTACGGCCAGTGGGTCTCCGAGCACGTCGTCGACCTCGACGACCTGCCTGACGTGCCCGCCGACGCCTACGCGCCGACGGGCCAGCCCGCCGAGCCGCTACGCACCCGCCAGCGCGCGTTCGGCTGGACCCAGGAGGACCTGCGCACCCTCGTCGCGCCGCTGGCCTCCGCGGGCAAGGAGCCCGTCGGGTCGATGGGCGCCGACATCCCCCTCGCCGCGCTCTCCGACGAGGCGCCCTCGCTGTTCAGCTACTTCCAGCAGCGCTTCGCCCAGGTCACCAACCCCGCGATCGACCCGGTGCGGGAGGCCATCGTCATGAGCCTCGCCACCGGGGTCGGCCCGGAGAGCAACCTCCTCGAGGAGACCCCCGGGCACGCCAGGCAGCTGTCGATGTCCCAGCCGGTGCTGCGTGAGCGCGACATCGCCAAGCTGCGCCAGGCCCACCGCCTCGTGCCCGGGCAGGCCCCGTCGATGGCCGGCTTCCACGCCGTGACCCTCGACGCGACCTGGCCGGTGGCCGAGGGCCCCGAGGGCCTCGAGACCGCGCTCGCCGAGCTCTGCGCCGCCGCCGACGAGGCCGTGGCCGACGGCGTCGAGATCCTCATCCTCTCCGACCGCCGAGCCCGCGAGAACCGTGTGGCGATCCCGGCGCTGCTCGCCGTCGGCGCGGTGCACCACCACCTCGTCCGGGCCGGCACGCGGCTGCAGGCGGGTCTCGTCGTCGAGACGGGCGAGGTGCGCGAGGTCCACCACGTCGCCTGCCTCCTCGGCTACGGCGCGAGCGCGGTGCACCCCTACCTGCTGTTCTCCTCCCTCGGCGAGCTGCGCGAGCGCGGGGACATCCCGGCGGGCACGACCCTTGAGGAGGCCGAGCAGGCCGTCATCAAGGGGATCGGCGCGGGGTTGTTGAAGATCCTCTCGAAGATGGGGATCTCGACGCTGCACTCCTACACCGGCGCGCAGATCTTCGAGGCGGTCGGCCTCGACACCGAGCTCATCGAGGCCTACTTCGCCGGCACGCCCTCGCGGGTCGGCGGCGTGGGACTCGACGTCCTCGCCCGCGAGGCGCTCGACCGTCACGCCCGGGCCTACCCCGAGGTCCACAGCGACCTCCTGCCCACCGGCGGACGCTACGCCTGGCGCCACGGCGGCGAGCGGCATGTCTGGAACCCCACGACGATCCCCCTGCTGCAGCGCGCCGTCGGCCACCACCGTCCGCTCGAGCAGCGCAACGGCGCCACGCCCGGTCTCGACGAGACCGCCCGCGCCTCCTACGACGCCTTCGCCCGGGAGGTCAACGACGACGCCGCCCGGCGCGGCACCCTGCGCGGGCTGCTGCGCTTCAACGAGGCCCCCACGCCCCTGCCCCTCGAGGAGGTCGAGCCCGCCAGCGAGATCGTCAAGCGCTTCTCCACCGGGGCGATGAGCCTCGGGGCGATCAGCCCGGAGTCCCACCAGACCCTCGCCGTGGCGATGAACCGCATCGGAGGGAGGTCGAACACCGGTGAGGGCGGCGAGGACCCGGGACGCTTCGTCGACGACCGTCGCTCGGCGATCAAGCAGGTCGCGAGCGGACGCTTCGGGGTGACGACGAACTACCTCGTCAACGCCGACATGCTCCAGATCAAGGTCGCCCAGGGATCGAAGCCCGGCGAGGGCGGTCAGCTGCCCGGGCACAAGGTCGACGAGCACATCGGGTGGCTGCGCAACTCCACGCCCGGCGTCGAGCTCATCAGCCCTCCGCCGCACCACGACATCTACTCCATCGAGGACCTCAAGCAGCTCATCTACGACCTGCGCTGCGGCAACCCCGAGGCGGCGGTCTCGGTCAAGCTCGTCGCCGAGGCCGGCGTCGGCACCGTTGCGGCGGGCGTGGCCAAGGCCAATGCCGACCACGTCACCATCGCCGGCCACGACGGCGGCACGGGGGCCTCGCCGCTGTCGTCGATCTCCTCGGCGGGGCTGCCGTGGGAGCTCGGGATCGCCGAGACCCAGCAGACCCTCGTGCTGCACGACCTGCGCGGGCGCATCGCCGTGCAGGCCGATGGCGGCATGCGCACCGGCCGCGACGTCGTCGTCGCCGCCCTCCTCGGCGCCGACGAGGTCGGCTTCTCGACCGCCCCGCTCATCGCCACCGGCTGCATCATGATGCGCGTCTGCCACCTCAACACCTGCCCGGTCGGCATCGCCACGCAGGACCCCGAGCTGCGCAAGCGCTTCGAGGGCACCCCCGAGCACGTCCTCAACTACGTCTTCCTCGTCGCCGAGGAGGTGCGCGAGATCATGGCGCGCCTCGGCGTGGCGACCTTCGACGAGCTCATCGGCCGGACCGACCTGCTCGCCGCCGACGAGGCCATCACCCACTGGAAGGGCCGGCGCATCGACGTCTCGGCGCTGCTCGCCCAGCCCGACGTGCCCGCCGAGCGCCCCCGCCGGCAGGTCACCGGCCCGCCGCCGGTGCTCGACGACGCCCTCGACCACGCGCTGCTCGCCGAGGCCGCCCCCGCGATCGAGCGGGGCGAGCCGGTCGCGATCACCGCCGAGGTCCGCAACGTCGACCGCACCGTCGGGGGCATCCTCTCCTCACGGCTGACCCGGGCCCACGGCCTCGAGGGGCTCGCCGAGGGCACGATCCGCATCGACCTCACCGGCTCGGCCGGCCAGAGCGTCGGGGCGTGGCTCGCGCCGGGCGTCGACCTCACGCTGCACGGCGAGGCCAACGACTACGCCGGCAAGGGCCTCTCCGGCGGTGTGCTCGCCGTGCGGCCCCGTGAGGGCGCCGGGTTCGTCGCCGAGGACAACGTCATCGCCGGCAACACCGTGCTCTACGGCGCCACCGGTGGCCGGGCCTTCTTCCGGGGCCAGGTCGGCGAGCGCTTCGCGGTGCGCAACTCCGGCGCGTGGGCGGTCGTCGAGGGCGTCGGCGACCACGGCTGCGAGTACATGACCGGCGGCCGCGTCGTCATCCTCGGGCCCACCGGCTGGAACTTCGCTGCGGGCATGAGCGGCGGCATCGCCTACGTCCACGATCCGGAGGGGACCTTCCCGCCCCGCGTCAACACCGGACTCGTCGACCTCGACGTCTTCGACGACGAGGACTGGCAGGCCCTCCACGCCCTGCTCGAGGAGCACGCGCGGCGCACCGACTCCCCGGTCGCCCGGCGGGTGCTCGCGAGCTTCGACGCCCAACGCGCGGCCTTCGTCAAGGTCATGCCGCGCGACTACAAGCGGGCGCTCGCGGCCCTGCGCGCCGAGGGCGCCGCCGGGGCGCGACCCGACCCCGCCGAGCCGACCGCGCAGCCGACCGACGCCGTGGGGGTGCACCGTGGCTGACCCGAAGGGCTTCCTGACCATTCCGCGGGCGCTGCCCGGCGACCCCAAGCGCGACCCCGCCGAGCGCCTCGGTGACCAGGAGCACACGATCCGCCTGCTGCCCCTCGTCGAGGTGCAGAGCCAGGCGCAGCGCTGCATGCAGTGCGGCGTGCCGTTCTGCCACACCGGCTGCCCGCTCGGCAACCTCATCCCCGAGTGGAACGACCTCGTCCACCAGGGGCGCTGGCGCGAGGCCATCGACCGGCTCCACCTCACGAACAACTTCCCGGAGTTCACCGGCTTCACCTGCCCCGCGCCGTGCGAGCCGGCCTGCACGCTCGAGATCAACGACGACCCGGTGATGATCAAGAGCGTCGAGCTCTCGATCATCGAGAACGCCTTCGCCGAGGGCTGGGTCACCCCCGAGCCGCCGGCGCGGCGGACCGGCCGCAGCGTCGCCATCGTCGGCTCCGGGCCTGCGGGCCTCGCCGTCGCCGACCAGCTCAACAAGGCCGGCCACCACGCCGTCGTCTACGAGCGCGACGAGGCGCCCGGGGGCCTCCTGCGCTTCGGGATCCCCGACTTCAAGCTCGAGAAGCGCGTCATCGACCGGCGCGTCGCGCTCCTCGAGGCCGAGGGCATCGAGCTGCGCTGCGGCGTCGACGTCGGCGTCGACGTCACCGCCGAGGAGCTGCGCGAGCGACACGACGCCGTCGTCATCGCCGTCGGCGCCCGCCTGCACCGCGAGCTCGACGTGCCCGGCGCGAAGCTCGGGGGCGTCCACATGGCGATGGACTACCTCTACGACCGCAACCGCGCGGTCGCCGCCGGCGAGCCCCAGCGTCACGGCGGTCGCATCACCGCCGCGGGCAAGGACGTCGTCGTCATCGGCGGCGGCGACACCGCGGCGGACTGCATCGCCAACGCTCTGCGCGAGGGCGCCCGGTCGGTCGTCCAGCTCGACCGCTACCCCCAGCCCGAGGGCTCGCGGCCCCGTGACATCGCGGGGTGGCCGGAGATGCCGAGGCGCTACCAGAAGACCTACGCGCTCGAGGAGGGCGGGGAGCGGCGCTGGGCCGCGGTGACCTCAGAGCTCGTCGAGGAGGACGGCCACGTCGCCGGCGTGCGGGCCTTCCAGACCGAGGGGCCGCCGCGCTTCGCGCCGCTGCCGGGCACCGACGAGACCCTGCCCGCCCAGCTCGTCCTCGTCGCGATCGGCTTCAGCCGCCCCGAGCGCGACGCCTTCCTCGACGAGCTCGACCTCGCCGAGGACGACCGCGGCAACGTCGCCGCCGAGACCTACGAGACGAGCGAGCCGGGCGTCTTCGCCTGCGGCGACGCGCGCATGGGCCAGTCCCTCGTGGTCTGGGCGATCAACGAGGGACGGCTCTGCGCCGCCGAGGTCGAGCGCCACCTCGCCGCGCAGGGCGCACAGCCGGCGGTGCGCACGAGGAGTTGAGTCGCGCCTGCGCGGAGACGGTGGGGGAGAGGACCCCACCGCGACCGAAGGTCACGCGCATGGACATCGTCATCGCCGGAGCGCACGGCAGCATCGCCCGGCACCTCAACCGCAAGCTCGCCCTCGCCGGTCACGCCGCCCGTGGCATCGTGCGCGACGCCGCCCACGTCGACGATCTGCACGACGACGGCGTGACCCCGGTCGTCCTCGATCTCGAGGAGGCCAGCGTCGCCCAGGTCGGCTCGGCGATCGCCGGCGCCGACGCCGTGGTCTTCGCCGCCGGTGCGGGCCCCGGCAGCGGCGCGCCGCGCAAGGAGACCGTCGACTACGGCGCGGCGGTGCTGCTGCGTGCCGCCGCCGAGCAGGTCGGTGTGCCGCGCTACGTCATGGTCAGCGCGATGGGCGTCGACGACCCGCCGCAGGACGACGAGGTCTTCAGCGTCTACCTGCGGGCCAAGCAGCGCGCCGACGCCGACCTCATGGCCAGCGACCTCGCCTGGACGATCGTGCGGCCCGGCGGGCTCACCGACGAGCCGGGCACCGGCCACGTCGAGGTCGCGCCCTCGGTCGCGCGAGGGCGCATCCCGCGCGAGGACGTCGCGAGCCTGCTCCGGGCCGTGCTCGAGGACCCCGAGACCGCCGGGGTGTGCGTCGAGGCCGTGAGCGGGCCGACGCCGATCGCCGAGGCCGTCGCAACGCTGCGGTCGTAGGACCGCGACGAGCCATGGGGACCGCGCACGCCGCTGCGGTCCCCCGGCGGGGCTACCCTGGCGCGGGGGAGGGGCACCGCGACCGCGCGCGAGCGCGCGAGAGAGGGCGAGCACGCCATGGCAGAGGCCACGTTCGGCGCCGGGTGCTTCTGGGGCGTCGAGGTGACGTTCCGCAACGTGCCCGGCGTCACCGACGTCGAGGTCGGCTACGCCGGCGGACATACGAGCGAGCCGACGTACAAGGAGGTCTGCTCGGGCCGCACCGGTCACGCCGAGGTCGTCGAGGTCACCTTCGACCCGGCAGCGGTGAGCTACGAGGACCTGCTCGCGGTCTTCTTCGAGAGCCACGACCCGACGCAGGTGGGCCGCCAGGGTCCCGACGTCGGCAGCCAGTACCGCTCGATCGTGCTCGTCCACGACGGGCAGCAGCGCGCCGCCGCCGAGGCGGCCATCGCCCGCCTCACCGCCGAGGGGGTCCCGGTGGCCACCGAGGTCGCCGACTTCGACGGGTTCTGGCCGGCCGAGGACTACCATCAGCAGTACCTCGTCAAGCGCGGCCTCGCGACCTGTCGCATCTGACCCGTCGCGCCTGCGGCGCGACCTGGCGCATCTGACCCGTCGCGCCTGCGGCGCGACCTCAGCCGAGCTCGTCGAAGGTGGGGTCGTCGAGCTCGGGCGACTCGAGCGGGTTGATCGGCTCCGAGGGCGGGTCGAACGCGCCCGGACGCGGGTCGCTGACCCGTGTCGCGGTCATCGTCGTCGTCCCGATGCCGGGCTGGTCGACCTCCCAGCGCAGGATCGCCCCGCTCTCGCGGTCGACGCAGACGAGGGCGCGCTCGACCTCGAGGCCGTCGATCGTGCCCGCCTCGAGGGTCGCGCAGCGCGCGTGGCGCTCGGCGATGCGGGTCCGCCCCTCCGCCGCGCCGGCGGCCGAGGTCGCGGGGTCGATGGCCGCGCGCACCGTCGCGAGGACCGGCGCGAGACCGGCGGGCACCACGGCGTCGCCGACCTCGGCGAGGGCGTCGTCGTCGAGCTGGACGCACTCGGCGTCGCCGAGCGCGCCGCAGGCGGTCAGGCCGCGACCGACCTCGCCGAGCACGAGGCGGTCCCCGGCCTCGAGGGCGAAGCGCTCGGTGTCGTAGGTGACGATGGCGGCGTCGATGCGCCCTGGAGCGTCGACCTCGTAGCGGACCCGCGCGGGCTCGGCGATCCCCGCGAGGAGGTCGTCGACGCGGGGGCTCGGGGCCGGTGAGGGCTCGGCGTCGCCCTGCCCGTCGTGCGCACCGTCGCCGCGCTCGGCGGGGGTGGGCTCGAGCGGGTCCTGCGGGGAGGGCGAGGCCGTCGGGACCGTCGCCTCGCCGTCGTCGGGCGCGCACGCGGCAAGCGCGAGGACACCGACGAGGACACCGACGGCGCGCAGCCGCGCGCCACGGTGGATCGTGCGGCGCGGGCGCGCCCCTGCGGCGGTCCCTCGCACTCCAGCGCACCTCCCCACAGCGTCATGTCCATCTTGCCGACCCAGCCACCGCATCGCCGTTGCGCCGGTGACCGAGCGCGGTCCGGCGGCTACACTCACCCTTACCCTCTGACCATAGGAAGCACCGTCGAAGCGAGGTCCCGCGCATGGGCATGTCCATCCCCCTCCAGATCGAGACCACGCCGCCCAAGCCGGTCGCGCTGACCGAGTCGGCCGCGGCGAAGGTCAAGGAGCTCGTCGCCCGCGAGGAGAACGCCGAGTCCCTCGCGCTGCGGGTCGCGGTGCAGCCCGGCGGCTGCTCCGGCTACCGCTACGCGCTGTTCTTCGACGACCGCGAGCTCGACGGCGACGTCGTCGCCGACGAGGGCGGCGTGACCGTGCGCGTCGACAAGATGTCGGCCTCGCACCTGCAGGGCACGCGCATCGACTGGGTCGACAGCCTCCAGGGCGCTGGCTTCTCCATCGACAACCCCAACGCGCAGTCGTCCTGCGCCTGCGGTGACAGCTTCTCCTAGCCCGCCCTCGGCCGGTCGGGGGTTGCGCATTGCACCGTTGCTATCCCTAGGATGACGACGTGACGGCAGTCGGCTGCCGGAGGTGGCAACGACGCCGCGCGCGACAACGCAGCACGCCCCCGCTCCGATAGGCCGGCACGACATGACCAAGACCGCCGAGAAGGTCGACACCGTCACGATCCGCTTCGCCGGTGACTCCGGCGACGGGATGCAGCTCACCGGCACGCGGTTCACCTCCGCGACCGCCGCGATCGGCAACGACCTCGCGACGCTGCCGGACTTCCCCGCGGAGATCCGCGCGCCGGCTGGCTCCCTGCCGGGCGTCTCGGGCTTCCAGCTGCACTTCGCCGACCACGACATCCTCACCCCCGGTGACGATCCCGACGTCCTCGTGGCGATGAACCCCGCAGCGCTCAAGGCCAACCTCGGCGATCTCGCGCCCGGCGCGACGGTCATCCTCAACGCCGACGCCTTCACCTCCCAGAACCTCAAGAAGGCGCGCTACGCCGCGGACCCCCGGGAGGACGGCAGCCTCGAGCAGGTGCGGGTCGTCGAGGTGCCGATCACGACGCTGACCGTCGGGGCCCTCGAGGACGTCCCCGACCTCAACAAGAAGCAGAAGCAGCGGGCGAAGAACATGTTCGCGCTCGGGCTCATGTCGTGGATGTACTCGCGGCCGACCGCGCCGACACTGGAGTGGCTGCGCGAGAAGTTCGCATCCCAGCCCACCGTCGCCGAGGCGAACATCGCCGCCTTCGAGGCCGGGTGGAACTACGGCGAGACCACCGAGGTCTTCGACCACCGCTACGAGGTCGCGCCGGCCCAGCTGCCATCGGGCCGCTACCGCCAGATCACCGGCAACCTCGCCCTGAGCTACGGGCTCGTCGCCGCCGCCGACCGTGCCGGACTGCGGCTCTTCCTCGGCGGCTACCCCATCACCCCGGCCTCCGACGTCCTCCACGAGCTCGCGCGGCACAAGAGCTTCGGCGTGCAGACCTTCCAGGCCGAGGACGAGATCGCCGGCATCGGCACCGCGCTCGGCGCGTCCTTCGCCGGTCAGCTCGGCGCGACGGTGACCTCGGGACCGGGCATCGCCCTCAAGGCCGAGACGATCGGCCTCGCGATCGCCGTCGAGCTGCCGCTGCTCGTCCTCAACGTCCAGCGCGGTGGGCCCTCGACGGGGCTGCCGACGAAGACCGAGCAGGCCGACCTCTTCCAGGCGGTGTTCGGACGCAACGGCGAGGCCCCGCTGCCGGTCATCGCCGCGGCCACGCCCGGGGACTGCTTCCACACCGCCATCGAGGGGGCCCGGCTCGCGCTGCGCTACCGCACGCCGGTCATCGTGCTCTCCGACGGCTACCTCGCCAACGGCGCCGAGCCCTGGCGGGTGCCAGACGTCGACGATCTGCCCGACCTGCGGGACGACGCGGCGTTCACGACCGAGCCCAACGGCCCCGACGGGGAGTTCCTGCCGTTCCTGCGCGACGAGGCCACCCTCGGCCGGCCCTGGGCGGTGCCCGGCACCCCCGGTCTCGAGCATCGCATCGGTGGGCTCGAGAAGGCCGAGGGCACCGGCAACATCTCCTACGACCCCGACAACCACCACCGCATGACCGAGCTGCGGCAGGCCAAGGTCGACCGCATCGCCGACGACATCCCGCCCCTCGAGGTCGACGAGGGCGAGGGGCCGGGGCCCCGGCTGCTCGTCCTCGGATGGGGCTCGACGTACGGGCCGGTGGCCGCGGCGGTGCGGGCCGCCCGGCGCGAGGGCCACGCGGTGGCCCACGCGCACCTGCGCCACCTCAACCCCTTCCCCGCCAACCTCGGCGAGGTCCTCGCCCGCTACGACCGGGTGCTCGTGCCGGAGATGAACCTCGGGCAGCTGCGCACCCTGCTGCGGGCCCGCTACCTCGTCGACGTGCAGGGCTACAACCGCGTGCGGGGGCTGCCGTTCACCACCAGGGAGCTCGTGGAGGCCATCGCCGCCCAGCTCACCGACGTCGACGCCGACCGTTGAGCGCAGAAGGGTCAACGCACATGAGCCAGACCACCGAGCTGCCCACGCTGACGAAGAAGGACCTCACGAGCGACCAGGAGGTCCGCTGGTGCCCGGGGTGCGGCGACTACGCGATCCTCTCGACGGTCCAGAGCGTCGTGCCCGAGCTCGGGGGGCCGCGTGAGGACCTCGTCTTCGTCTCGGGGATCGGCTGCTCCTCGCGCTTCCCGTACTACATGGACACCTACGGCGTGCACAGCATCCACGGGCGTGCGCCGGCGATCGCGTCGGGGATCTCCGCGAGCCGCCCCGACCTCAAGGTCTTCGTCATGACCGGCGACGGCGATGCGCTGTCGATCGGGGGCAACCACCTCATCCACGCGCTGCGCCGCAACGTCAACCTCACGATCGTGATGTTCAACAACCAGATCTACGGGCTCACGAAGGGGCAGTACTCGCCGACCTCCGAGCTCGGCAAGATCACGAAGTCGACGCCGGCCGGCTCGGTCGACCACCCGTTCAACCCCGTGAGCGTCGCGCTCGGCGCGGAGGCGAGCTTCGTCGCCCGCTCGATCGACAACGAGCGCGCCCACCTCTCCGAGGTCCTCCGACGGGCCGCCGAGCACGAGGGCACGGCCTTCGTCGAGGTCTACCAGAACTGCAACATCTTCAACGACGGCGCCTTCGACGCGGTGCGCGGCAACAAGGAGCAGCAGATCCGCCTCGAGCACGGCGAGCCGATCCGCTTCGGCGCCGACGGCGAGCGCGGTGTCGCGCTCGCCGGCACCGGCGAGCTCACCCTCGTCGACGTCGCCGCCGTCGGGGAGGACGCGCTGCTCGTCCACGACGCCCACCGGGAGGACCCGGGGCTGGCGTTCATGCTCTCCCGGCTCGCCCACACCCCGACGGGGCCGACGCCGATCGGGATCTTCCGCGAGGTCTCCCGACCCGTCTACGGCCAGGCGCTGCAGGCCCAGATCGACGACGCGATCGCCCGGCGCGGCCCGGGCGACCTCGCCGAGCTCATCACCGGCCGGGACTCCTGGGAGGTCTAGCGCCGCGCCGCGGTGCGTTCGCCGTCGCCGCGCCGCAGTGGCATCATCGGCAGCCACCCGTCGACCCGCGACCTCGGAGTGCGCAGTGAAGGTCCTCCTCGTGTCCTCGAGCGCCGGCTTCACCGCCCAGGTGAGCTCGGCGATGACCGATGGCGACCAGGTCGCCTACACCGAAGTGCGCCGTCCCGAGCGCGCGCTCGCCCTGCTCGACGAGGGCGAGGAGGCGTTCGACATCGTCCTCGCCGACAACGACACCCAGCCGACCGGTGGCTTCTACCTCGCCCGCGAGATGAAGGCCCGGGTGCGCATGGGCCAGGAGCTGCCGCCGGTCCTGCTCGTCGTGGCCCGCGAGCAGGACGACTACCTCGCGCGCTGGTCCGAGGCCGACGCCTGGGTCGTCAAGCCCATCGACCCGTTCGACCTCGCCGAGGCCGTCGAGGCGCTCGTCGAGCGCCGGCCGATGCCCCGCCTGCCGGGGGTGCGCACCTACGCCGAGCAGGGGGGCATCGAGGGGCCGGGCAAGGCTGGTGAGCTGCCCCCGCCGACGCCGGTCGAAGGGTCGTGAGCGCAGCCGAGCCGGCGCTGCCGGAGATCCTCTCGCGGCTCATCGCCGGTGAGGACCTCGACGACGCCGACACCGCCAGCGCGCTCGCGGCGATCATGCGCGGCGACGTCACCCCCGTGCGCGTCGCCGGCCTCCTCGTCGCGCTGCGGGCCAAGGGCGAGACTCCCGCGGAGATCGCCGGCCTCGTCCGCGCGATGCGGCAGTTCGCGCTGCCGGTGGCCGGCCCGCCGGGTGCGGTCGACACGTGTGGCACCGGCGGGGACCGTGCCGGGACCTTCAACGTCTCGACGGTCGCGGCGGTCGTGACCGCCGCGGCGGGCGCGCCCGTCGTCAAGCACGGCAACCGCGCCGCCTCGGGTCGCTGCGGCTCGGCGGACCTCCTCGAGGACTGGGGGGTCGTGATCGACCTGCCTCCCGCCGGCGTCGAGCGCTGCCTCGAGCGCGTCGGCATCGGCTTCTGCTTCGCCCCGACGTTCCACCCGGCGATGCGGCACGTCATGCCCGCGCGCCGGGAGCTCGCGGTGCCGACGGTCTTCAACTTCCTCGGGCCCCTCAGCAACCCCGCCGGGGTGCGACACCAGACGATCGGCGTCGCCGACGCGGCGATGGCCCCGACGATGGCCGAGGTCCTCGCCCGCATCGGCGTCGACCACGCGCTCGTCTTCCACGGCGCCGACGGTCTCGACGAGCTCACGACCACCGGCCCGTCGACGATCTGGGAGGTCCGCGACGGGCAGGTGCGCACCGAGCACTTCGACCCGACGACGCTGGGGATCCCCACCGCCACCCCCTCCGACCTCGTCGGCGGCGGGGTCGAGGAGAACCGGCGCATCGCCGATGCGATCCTCGCTGGCGAGCCCGGGGCACCGCGCGACATCGTCGTGCTCGGGGCGGCTGCCGCGCTCTACGCCGCCGACCGCGTCGCCAGCCTCGCCGAGGGACTGCCGGTGGCGGCCGACGCGCTCGACAGCGGCGCCGCGGCCCGGCTGCGCGACGACTGGGTCGCGGTCAGCCAGGAGCTCGCCGGAGCCTAGTCGCCCCGGGCGCCGGACGCGGTCCGCGCGCACGGCGTCCTGCCCCACGATCCGTCCCCCGCGAGCGGAGTGAGACCGCATGGAACCGCTGTCGGAGCACCAGCTGCTCATCCTCTGGGTGCAGCTCGCCCTCCTGCTCGGCGTCGCCCGCGGCCTCGGCGGGCTCATGCGCCGCGTCGGCCAGCCCGCGGTCATCGGCGAGCTCGCCGCCGGCCTCGTCCTCGGGCCCTCGCTGCTCGGGCGTCTCGCGCCGGAGCTCTACGCCTGGATCTTCCCCGCCGACCCGGTCCAGAGCGGCCTCATCCTCGCCGTGGCGTGGGTCGGCGTGGCTCTCCTGCTCGTCGTCACCGGCTTCGAGACCGACCTCGCCCTGCTCTCGCGTCTCGGGCGCACGTCCGCGTTCGTCTCGGCCGGCAGCCTGCTCGTCCCGCTCGCGCTCGGCGTGGGCCTCGGGGTGCTGCTGCCCGAGATGCTGCTCGGCGAGGAGGCCACCCGCACGACCTTCGCGCTCTTCATGGGGATCGCCCTCGCGATCTCCGCGCTGCCGGTCGTGGCGAAGATCCTCATGGAGATGGGGCTCATGCGCCGCGACATCGGCCAGGTCACGATCGCCGCCGCGATGGCCAACGACCTCATCGGCTGGCTGCTGCTCGGCATCGTCAGCGGCCTCGCCGCCGGCGGGGGCTTCGACGCCGTCGGGCTCGCCACGACCGTGGCCGCGGTGGCGGGGCTGCTCGTGGTCGGTCTCACCCTCGGCCAGCGGGTCATCGACGCCGCACTGCGGGTCGCCCGCCAACGCGGCGACCGCATGGTGCGTCCGCTGACCGTCGTCGTCCTCGCGATGCTGATCACCGGGGCGCTGACCCAGGCGATCGGCGTCGAGGCGGTGCTCGGCGCCTTCATCGCGGGCATCCTCGTCGGTCGCTCGCGCTACCAGCGCGAGGACGTGACCCGGGCCATCACCGGCATGACGAACGCCTTCTTCGCGCCGGTCTTCTTCGCCACCGCCGGGCTCTTCGTCGACCTCGGGCTGCTGCTCGAGGGCCAGGCCTGGCTCTGGGCGCTCGTCGTCATCGCCGTCGCCGCGATCGCCAAGCTCGGGGGAAGCTTCCTCGGCGCCCGCCTCGGCGGGATGCGGGCGAGCGAGGGGCTCGCGATCGGCGTCGGCCTCAACGCCCGCGGTGCCCTCGAGATCGTCGTGGCCACCGTCGCGCTCGGCCTCGGGGTGCTCAACCAGACCTCCTACACGATCGTCGTCGTGATGGCGATGGTGACCTCGATGATGGCGCCTCCGCTGCTGCGCCGTCTCCTGCGCGACCTCGAGGCGAGCCCCGCCGAGGCTGCGCGCCTCGAGCGCGAGGCGATGCTGCAGTCGAGCGTCATCGCGGGCACGCGGACCGCGCTGCTGCCCACCCGCGGAGGGCGCAACTCCATCGTCGCCGCGCGGATCCTCCACCGCTCGCTGCAGCCCGACGCGAGCGTCGCGCTGCTCACGATCCACGGACCCGGCGAGGAGGCCGCAGCCCGCGCCGAGCGCGCGGTCGCCCAGGCCCGCGGGATCTTCCACGAGCGCGCCGTCGAGCGCATCGACCGCCCTTCCGAGGACCCCGCCGCGACGATCCGCGACGAGGCCGCCCTCGGCTACGGCCTCGTCGCGCTCGGCCTCACCGAGGGCTTCACCGGCTCCGAGGCGCTGTCGTCGGTGCTCGCGCGCACCATCGCCGGCTGCACCGCGCCGATGCTGCTCGTCAAGCACGGCGAGGGGCTCGACCCCGAGGTGCCCCTCGAGATGCGCCGCGTGCTCGTGCCGATCGCCGGCACGCGCCTCGCCCAGGCCGCCCAGGAGATCGGCTACACCCTCGCCGACAGCCTCGATGCCGACGTCGACGTGCTCCACGTCGTCAACCGCCCCGACCGCAGCGACCCGGCGACGCCGGTGACGAGCTCGCTCGCGGTGGCCTCCCGCGTCCTGCGCCAGGCCGACGACCTCGCGGCGCGCTTCGGCTGCGTCGTCACCCCGCTCACCCGCGTCGGGCCCTCGCTCGGCCAGGAGGTGCTCGCCGCCGCGAGCGAGCGCGAGAGCGAGCTCGTCGTCATGGGTGCGGAGGCGCGCGTCAACGACGACGGGCTCTTCCTCGGTCACGGCGTCGAGTACGTCCTCGAGCACGCCCGGCAGACCGTCGCCGTCGTGGTCTTCCCGGCCGAGGACGGGGAGTAGCCGGTCGGTCCAGCGGCGGCTACAGCCCCTCGGCGTCGTCGAAGCCGACGCCCCACATGCGCTCGAGGTCGACGGTGGAGTAGGCGCGGAAGGCGATCATCGTGTGCGTCGCCGTCACGCCCTGCACCTTCGCGATCTCCCCGGTGACGACGTCGGCGATCTCCTCGTGGGCGCGCACCCGCACGAGCGCGACGAGCTCCCAGTCGCCGGTCACCGAGTAGACCTCGCTGACCGCGGCGACGTCGGCGACGGCCTGCGCGGTCTCGGGGATCGCCCCGACCTCGCAGCGCAGCAGCACGATGGCGGTGATCACAGGCGCCCTCCTCGACGGGGGGTCGGCAGCCTACCGCGCCGGCGTGGTGTGGTGAGGGCCGTCACGGCGGCTCACGCGACGCTGCGGCGGCGCTTGCCCGCGAGCTCGGCCTCGGCCCGGCCGGTGTCGCGCCGGGCATCGGCGAGCCGGGCGCGCAGCGCCGCGAGCGCCGCGCCCCCGGCCACCGGTTCGGCCAACACCCCGCTGGCGGAGCGCGCGACGACGCCGTCGCGGGCGAGCCAGCGGGCGAGGATGCGCCGCTCGACGTCGGCGGCGACGGGGTCCGGCGGCCCCGGCGCCGCGGCGGCCGCGGCGGCGAGGGCGTCCTCGGCCTCCGCGATGGCCTCGGCCGTGGCGTCGCAGGCACGACTCGCGACGAGCAGTCCGTCACGGCAGTCGACGAGCTCCCCACCAGCGGAGGTCAGCCGCACGGCGACGAGCGCGCCGGAGGAGGCCAGGGCCTCGCGGTCGCGGGCGGCGCGCACCGCGGCGACGAGCGCCGCGGTGCGGTCACGCAGTCCCGCGGCCTCCTCGAAGCGCCCCGCCGCGCCGAGGGCGTCCATGCGCGCGCTCAAGGTCGCGAGGACCGCGGTGGCGTCGCCCCGCAGCGCCGCGGCGGCGTCGGCGGTGCGCCGCGCGTACTCCCCGGCGTCGATCGCGCCGCTGCAGGGCCCGGCGCACCGCCCGAGCTCGCCCAACGCGCAGCCCTGCCGCTGGGGGGCGTGCGGCAGCCGCTGGGTGCAGCGCCGCAGCGGCACCGCCTCGTGCAGCGCCTCGGCCAGCGCGGTGGCCTGGCGGCGCGACGGCAGCGGGCCGAGCGCTGGCTCCCCGGCTGGCGGTGCGGTGCGGGCGATCGACAGGCGCGGGAACGCCTCGGCGGTCAGCCGCAGCCACACGGGCCGTCGCGGCCGCCCCCGCCGGTTGTAGCGGGGGTCCTCGCGGCGGATGAGCCGCGCCTCGGCGACCTCGGCCTCGATCGCCGTCGGGGTGACCCAGTGCTCGATGCGCGCGGTCTCGCGCAGCAGGTCGGGGACGCGGCGCCGTGGGTCGCTGCCGAAGTAGCTGCGCACACGGGCGCGCAGGTCGGTCGCGGTGCCGACGTAGAGGCGCTCGCCGGCTGCGGAGGTGAAGGCGTAGACGCCCGGCGCGTGGGGCAGGTCGTCGGCGAGGCGGCGCCGGGCGGCGAAGACCGGGGCGGAACCGACCCGCTGCAGGGCGGTGAGGTCCTCGAGGGTCGTGGCGCCGACTGAGCCCGCACGCTCGATGAGCGCGTGGAGGACGTCGACGGTCGCGCGGGCGTCGGCGAGCGCGCGGTGCTCGGGGCGGGTGCGCGCGCCGACGTGGGCGGCGAGGGTGGCGAGCCGGCAGTCGCGGACCTCCTCGGCGAGCAGGCGACGGGCGAGGGCGGCGGTGCAGAGGGCCTGCTGCTCGAGTGGAGGACGACCCGAGCGCCGCAGCGCGGCGTCGAGGAAGCCGACGTCGAAGCGGGCGTTGTGGGCGACGAGGACGCTGCCGCGCGCGAACTCCAGCAGGGCCGGCAGGATCCCCCCGATCGGGGGGCGCCCCGCCACCATCGTGTCGTCGATGCCGGTGAGCGCGGTGATGCCCGGAGGGATCGCGACCTCGGGGTCGACGAGGGTCGCGAGCTCACCCTCGACCTCGCCGGCGCGCACCCGCACCGCGCCCACCTCGGTGATGCGGTTGGAGGCCGGCGAGCCGCCGGTCGTCTCGAGGTCGACGACGACGAAGGTCACCTCGTGCAGCGGGATGCCCGACGGCAGCGGGAGCTGGGTGGCGGCCATGGGGGCAGGCTAGAGGAACAGATGTTCGATGTCGATGGCACGGTGTGCGGGCGGCCGGCGCGCCTGGCGACACGCGGCCCGCGCTACGCTGCCGCGGCCCGATCCGGTCGCCCCGCGCCGGGGGAGCAGGAGGCCGCGATGCCGACGCCGTCGCCCGGGCCGCGCCCGAGGCCCCGCGACCACACCGGTCGCCCCCTGCCGCCGGGCTCGCCCGACGAGCTCGGCGACGGCGATCCCGCGCGATCGTGCACGAGCGCGGCGCAGGCCCGCGAGCGCCTCGCCGCCTGCTTCGCCGAGGGCCGGCACTTCGCCGCCCACCGGGTCGTCCTGCGGCTCTGGCGCGACCTCGACGTCGACGCGGGCCCGCTGTGGCAGGCGGTCGCGCAGCTCACCGCCGGGGCGGTCCACCTCGAGCGCGGCAACCGCGCCGGCGCGGAGACGCTGCTCGCCCGGGCCGCCGAGCGCCTCGCCGAGCCCGGCCTGCCCGAGGCCGGCGTCGACGTCGCCGCGCTCGCCGGCGTCGCCGAGCAGCTCGCCGCACGGGTCGGTGCGGGGGCCCTGCCCGCTCCGCGCCTGCCCGCCACGGCGGTCAGCCCTCGAGGCGGTGCTCCTTGAACCACGCCAGGGTGCGCTTGCGCTCCTCGGCGTGGTCGACGATCGGCCAGGGGTAGTCCTCGCCGAGGCGCAGCCCGGCCTCGCGGGCCGCCGCCGACGGCCTCGCCGCGGGCTCGTGGAGGTAGCGGTCGGGCACCGCGGCGAGCTCGGGCACCCAGTGGCGCACGTAGGCGCCGTCGGGGTCGAAGCGCTGGCCCTGGCTCGTGGGGTTGAAGATGCGGAAGTAGGGCTGGGCGTCGGTGCCGGTGCCCGCGGCCCACTGCCACCCGCCGTTGTTGCTCGCGACGTCGCCGTCGACGAGGTGGCGCAGGAAGTGGGCCTCGCCGAGGCGCCAGTCGATGCGGAGGTCCTTGCAGAGGAAGCTCGCGACGATCATGCGCGCCCGGTTGTGCATCCAACCGGAGGCCAGCAGCTGGCGCATCGCCGCGTCGACGACGGGAAAGCCGGTGCGGCCCTCGCGCCAGGCGTCGAAGTGCGCTCCCTCGCCCTGCCACGGCAGGGCGCGCCATACGGGGTTGAACTCGGTGTCGACGACCTCCGGCCAGGCGTGGAGCACGTGCCCGTAGAAGTCGCGCCAGGCGATCTCGGTGGCGAAGGCCTCGTGGCCGGGGTCGTCGTCGGCGAGCCGCGCGAGGACGGTGCGCGGGGAGAGGCAGCCGTAGTGCAGGTCGGCGGAGAGTCGGCTCGTGCCCTCCACCCCGAGCAGGTCGCGGCGCTCGTGGTACGCCGAGGCGCGCTGCTCGAGGAAGGCCTCGAGACGGGCCAGCGCCGCGGTCTCGCCGCCGATCGGCTCGGCAGGGGCATCGGCCGCGCCGAGCTCCCCACGGTCGGGGATGGCGTCGCCGCTCAGCTCCGGGGCGGGCGGCAGGGCCGCGGGGGAGGGCAACGGCGCCGGCAGGCCGTGGCGCCGCCAGGCGCGGTGGAACGGGGTGAAGACCTTGTAGGGGGCGCCGGCGCCGGTGGTGATGCGCCCGGGCGGGTGGACGAAGACGCCGTCGTGGGCCTCGAGGCGACGGCCGTCCTCCTCGAGGCGTCGGGCGACCTCCTCGTCACGCCGGCGCGCGAACGGCGAGACGTCGTCGCTGACGTGCACCGCCGCCGCGTCGACCGACGCGGCGAGGTGGGGCACGACCTCGGCGGGGTGGCCGTGGCGCACGACGAGGCGGCTGCCGCGCTCGGCGAGGCGCTCGTGGAGGTCGGCGAGGGCGTCGGCGAGGTAGGCCAGGCGCGGCGCGCCCACCCTCGGGCCGTGCAGCAGCGCGCGGTCGAGCACGAAGAGCGCGACGAGACGCCCGCCGCCGGCCTGCGCTGCGGCGAGGGCGGGGTTGTCGGCGACCCGGAGGTCGCGACGGAACCACATCACCTGCGTCTCACCCACGGGGCCTCCCGTCCTCCGCAGCGACGGCGCGTCGCGGCGTGCCGCCGGGACGGTACCCTCGATGGCGTCCCGGTCGCAGACGCGACGCGCTCGCCGAGGCAGAGGAGCCGCCATGCACGAGCTGACCGGACTCGAGCCGGGAACCCGCTTCCGCTGCGCGGGCTGCGGCAACCTCACGCGCTTCGACATCGAGACCACCGAGCGGGTGCGACGCTTCTGGCACGTCGACCTCGCCGGGGAGGGTCGCATCGACGAGGAGGAGCGTGAGGTCGCCGTCGAGGCGGTGACCTGCCGCTGGTGCGGCACCGGTGCGCGCGTCGAGGTCGTCGACGTGCCCGGCGCGGGCACGGCCCCCTCGTCGGCCGAGGAGCGCGTGTAGTCGCCTTGGCCGAGCCCGGCGGCGAGGAGCACGGTCGCGCGGAGAGTCGCGGGCCGAGTCCGCGGGAGGCGCTCGACGCCCTGCCGCTCGGCCTGTGGGGCCCGCTACTGCGCGCGGTCCGTCGGGTGACCGACGACACCCCGCGCAGCACGCTGCCGCGCCCGCTGCGCCCCTTCGCCGGCTGGCACCCCGAGCGGCTGCGCGACCCCCGGGCGCGCGCTGCGGTGGCCAGCGCCCTCGAGGACCCCGTCCTCGGCGACCGGCTGCTCGCGGTGCTCGACGCCCAGGACGAGGCCGACGAGGACGCCGGCTGGCTCGCC